>JBCBGY010000138.1:0-11859 GCA_038526275.1 Pseudomonadota bacterium
TCCAACGCCTCAATTTCGATTTGGCGAATGGCGAGGCTCAATTCCAAGTCGTTATCCACCGAGGCAAAGCAAATTTTCAGAGCAGCTCTATGAGCAGTATCCATTGGCGTATCTGTCAAACGAGCGCGGATCCGATCCAAAACAGTGTTTAAATCTGAAATCTGGTCAATTGTTTCCACAGCAGCTCGTTCTTCTGCAAATATCTCTCTTGCGGAGACCTTGAAAGTGGCAGGTTCGACAAATTCAGGTTGTTCTACTGAAGCGGTATCGAGCTGCACCACTCGATCTTCTTGTTCAGCGACAACCTCTTCATATTCCTCGACCATCTCATCTGTTTCAGCCGGGCTCTCAACCTCTTCAATCAATTCTACCGGTGAGGGATGGGGCGCGGGAGGCTCAAGTTTCACGATCTGTTCAGACGAGGTGGATTCGACTGGTTTGTTGGAAGAATGCGCCTCTATCGATTGATCAAGTGCAAGCCACAAAGCATGCCCGCCGCTATCTTTCCATTCAATGGACGATTCCAAATCGACATCTGACTGCGCCAAATGCATGGCCGTGGGCGTATCCAAAGGTAAAACGGATTGAAACAGGCCGTCCGTCTCTCGGGAAACGCGCTTGAGGACTTTCTGCAGATCTCGTTTAGACCTGACTTTGTCGGCACGGGTCAAAATAAGCTGACTATTCGTTCTCAAACGATCAGGAAACTTCAGCCATGCCGTTTTCTCAGTTTTGCGCCAGGCCTGGATCGCAGATGAACACCATACGACAAAGTCGATATATGGTGCCAAGAATGCATTGGCTTCCTTTTGCAGTTTTGGATCGGACGTTCCAGGGGTGTCGACCATATCTACTTTAAGAAGAAGGTCTGATGGCACACCCAAATGCAGCAGAATATACTGTTCTCTGACATCGTCGGACAATGCTTCGAGCTCAACCGTTTCCAGACGGCCATCGTGGGTTAGGCCATAGTTGAATTCGGTTTCACTATAGGTCAACCAAACGGCTGGAAGGTTTGTCGCAGTTACAAATTCCGGAAGCAAAGCGCGACCCAGAAGGAGGTTGGCTAAGGTGGATTTCCCTGAACTGAATTCCCCCATCAAAGCCATTACTGGTTTTGCGGAATGCCAAGTGTCGAGATATTCCTCGACAATAGAAGAAAGCTTTTGGAGTTCGGCTGTCATCGTCTCACGCTGACTCCTTCTTCATATTTTTCTCAGAGAAGCGACCCTTTGCGGAAACTATTTCCAAACGGTCGATCAAATCTTCGAGTCCATCAATGCGGGCCTCAATATTATCGGTTTGTTCCATTTTTCGTAGAAATGCCACTCTGCCCCCTTGGTCTTGGAGCCTTGCCAGCTCTTCAACCGCGAAAGCGTGAGAGTCGATGTAAGACATGAGATTTTGAAGCGCCTCATCGCAATATTTGGCGACATGCTCTTCACGAACTTCAACGCTGGTCGCCCGGAGTTGCTCCAAAGTGATGGTCCGGAACTTTTTCAGATAAGTGTCGCGTTTCAGGCGTCGGGCGATCCATCCCACCAACCATGATGTGCTCAGATCGACGGTCATGGTGCGCATGAGCGAGATAGGTGTGCCTGGTTTGTCCAAACGCGGCGGGCTCAATCCCAGAGACGCACCATCTTCATCGCCGAACTGATCGTAAATCTCAGCAAAGAACTTGTAGGTTGTGTCGTACAAGTCCTTGATATCAGCGTACATCTCTTCGGATCGCTTGCGGTAGATATCGTTTAGGTTTCTCCGCAGTCCGTCAGTATCTGCGGCCCAATCCTCGACCCGGCCTCGGCCTTCCATATGACTGTTCAGGCTCCGGGATTCGAAGAATACGAACCGTTGGAATGTTCCAGAGATCTCTTGGAGAACGTGTTTGTCAGATTCCAATTTGATCTCATACAGGCGTTCGGTCAGCTGACTGCGCAAGATCGAGATGTCTTCAACGAGTGAGTCAGCGCTGATGGAGAAACTCTCGGACCGAGGCGCAGTTTGCGTTGTCGAGGATAGCAGGGCTTTTGACCGACGGGCCAGATCGGCGGCCCGCGTTGCAGTTTCGGCTACGAAAGGTCCACCGACTTCGTCGCGGGCTTTCTGATCCAGCACATCTTGCAAGGCGGAAATTCCGGAGAGATCAGAGATCTCGCTATCTTCGGCTGCAACGAGACTCTGCAACGCTTCGGTTGACGCATCGGATATATCGTCCAGATCGCCTTTTACACCAGCCGCGGCCCATTCAGCGGACCCAAACAGCACCGGAAGGGATACTGGGAGCTGTTGTTCGACCAAGGTTTCCTTGATGCGTTCGCGGATTTCGGGAATTTGGGCAACGGGATCCGAAAGTTCGTCAATGCGGTTGATGAACAGGACGATCTGTTCATGTTTCAGCCCGAGAAGAATGCGCATCAGCGCAAGATCGGATGTGCTTAGGGCCTGGTGCGCACTCAAGACGATTACACAGATGTCTGACTTACCCAGGCTATCGAGTGTCACCGCTTCGCGCACTAGGAACGGGTCGTTTACGCCGGGTGTATCAACCAAAGTGGCCGGGTAACCAAACAAGGGTGTATCGAGATAAAGCTCTGCAGATCGGGTCATCGAGGCAAACCGACCTTCTGGGTCGCCCTCTGCGTCTTCATCCCCAAGGCAGACGTAGCGCTTTACAAGATCAGGATTGAATTCTGAAAAGGAGTGCTGGTTGCCGAGCAAGATTGTGAAGTTTTTGCCCAGACGCTCCTTCGTCCGCTCCTGCATTGCGGCTATTTGGGATCGAACTTCGTCAACCTCGGTATCGAAGTCCGCCTGATGAGCAAGGGCAGCGACCCGTCCGCCGGTGTCGACCATCCGCTCCCACTCTTCTTCCGTAAAGAAGGTAAACACCGCGCGATTTTGCCGTTCCGGTGCTTGATTGAGGTGAACGGACGTGACCACGGATGTCCACGGATTAATATCAGATGGCAGCAGCTCGTTAATGCCCATCATGGCGTTACACAGCGCGGTTTTGCCGGCCTTTACCTGCCCGATAAGGGAAATCCGAACAGCGAAGCTTTGAACTCTTTGGGCAAGTTCGGCGGCTTCCTCTTGCATCTCGGGGACGATAAGCTCTTGAAGTTCGGCTATCATGTCCTTCAGTTCGCCGGACGCCAGGGCCGAGATTTCAGAGCTTTTGACGAACTTCGAGCGCCTCGCCAAATAGTCAATCGGCATATTGGCTGGCATTTACTTTTTCCACCGTTTCATTAACTACCTCCACACCATCTGACCTTTATGGCAAGATTGGTGTGCCTCCCCGTTATTGCATTGTTACTTTAAACTCGGTTTCCGTCCGTTGTAGTAAAAGGATCCGCCGGCCCGACTCGTCGAACAAGTCGAGTTGGTCCGCCTGACGCGTTGTCAGACATTGCACCATCGCTGTGACCGTCTTTCGTACGGCGCCGGGCACGTTATTCGGGATGCCGGTTGGCCATCCATCCTCGGCGACTTTCCATATGGAAGATTGACCAAATAGATCGTTGGCGCCATATGCCGTTTCTTCCTTGTTCGACCCGCTCGTAAGCGAGTAGCGCACATCCTGGTTGCTGGCTGTTGCTGCTTCGATCGCTTGTAGGAATGCGTCAAGGCCACCATCTATTTCAGTGATGCTGAACCCTGTCTTGTTAGCATGGATCGTGCATTCCATGTCGCCGACCGCAAATCGATAGGATCGGGGGATCTCTGTCATCGAGAGCCGATCGGCAATTTTCCAAACGACGCTCTGGGTTTGTGAAAAGTGGTTTATGACGGGTGCAGGCGCCGGGTCAGACTGTACCAATGGAAGCACCTTCAGCGCCCGCCGCAAAAGTCCAACATTGAAGGGTTTGCGAGACTCAAGGATGATCCCACCATTCGCGCACGCTACCGAAAAGCGGTCTGCCCCTCGGACAAACATCAGGTTTGCCCCGGCTATTTCGCAGGCACAGCGCCAAAGATCATAGGTGTCTTCGGGGGCATTCGGAGCCCAGGTTGCGGCCGTTTCACCCTCTTGCGACAAGATCGGGCCACCCGCTTGAAATCGTGCGACAGATACCTGACGGGCGACCTCGCCCAAAAGCGAGATATCGATAATCGGTTTTGAACGTGCCACTTTTTACCCTTTAAAACTCCTGTTCCATGTGGCGGAACAAATTGTCAAAATAGTGGAGGAGCCACGATTGTACAGTGAACTTAGAACATTGTGGCTCTTTACACCCACTTTGTCCAAGATTTCATTTCAATCGGTAAACAAGCCCTCAATCTTGTGAAAGACAAGTCTGTCAGATGATCCACCAGGCACCGGTCGCTGCAGCCGCTCCTGCAATGATAATATTGGATGCGGCATGCGCGACGATTGCATCGGCAATTCTACCGGTTCGCAGGACCAACAGGGCGTAGATGAACCCCGCAATGATGGCTTCCCACCAACGTCCATGCATCACGCCGAATAGAATCGAGCTGACCGCTAGGGCGAGGGCCCTCCATTTAATGTCGTCCCGGTCTAGGAGTCGAAATACGTATCCACGGAAGAACAGTTCCTCGACGACTGGCACAATTAGCGCAGAACCGATGATACGGCAGATGATCCAACCTATCAGAAGGGCCGGTGCCAGAGCTTCCAACGCTGTGGCGAGCTCTAAGCTATTCTCTGATGGATCCGGCGCGACGAGGATCCACCCAACCCCGATCAGTGCGCCAACGCCGATCGAAATGGGATCGACGCGCCACTCCAAGGTCCGCAATGCTGGCCAAAAAAGAATGACGACCAAAGCGACCAGTCCCATGCGGAATGGGTAAACAAGATCCGGAATGCTGAACAAAGTTTGTGCCACTAATCCGGCCATCATGAACACGATGAACGGAAAGATCTGTGCCGTCGTCAGATCAGACCAGAATGGCAGCGGTTCTCTAGGGGATTGAACTCTGTCTGCCTCCCGTCTGAACCAGGATATGTTGTTCACGGTTAAAACCATGCCGAGCGACACGAGCGTGAACATCAGCCAACCAGCGTGCGAATGAAACCCACCGGCGGCAAGATCGGGAGAGATATGCGCGCCGATCAACATCAGGGTCACGATCCGAACGATGTTGAACATCCAGCTGATTGCCAAGCCCACCGGGATCAGAAACCATACGCGAGAAAACTGCAGTTGGTCCCGAAAGAGGGTGAAGTAGAATAGAAGGAACCCGGTGATCAGTGCAAACCCTTCCATGCCAGCACATGCTGCTCCGACAAGGACGGCAAAGTCCCGGACTGCAAGCAAAGCGTTCTCTTGCTCGCTGTAAACCTGTTGTCCCAGCAGCACCAAGACATTCTCGGTTGCGTTGAACGTTAGGTAAGAAATCGGTTGGAAAGCCCAAATATTTTCGGCCTGCCGCGCAATTTCCGGCGCAAAGAACGCTATCGCCGCGGCAATGAGAAAGACCGGAGTCAGGAGCGGTTTCCATTCGGTCCAGGCGTCGCGTTGAAATGCCGAAAAGTACATACCGACGGCGGCTAAGATTCCGCCTGTGATCCAAACGGGGAAACTCCATAACACCGTAGGTGTTGACGCATTGGGTCCTATATATGTCCAGGGGAGGAGTACGAGGATGAAGCCTGCAAATTGGACTCCCAGCCAAAACACTGGAAGTTCGGTGCGTAACGCGGCTCGTATTGACTGTGCCCGATCACGGTAGGCCAACAAAGCCAAAGCGACGATTCCCAAAACACACATGGCACGTAAAACAGCGCTGGACAGTCCGGCGCACAGGAAAACCGGCGCATAGGTGTCGCACTCAAACTCATGAGCGTTTTTGTATAGTAAGCTGACCGCGGCCAGCTGCAGTATGCCCAACACCGCAAGGGTTGGAATGACCCGGAACCGCCGCAAACTAGGTAAAACGTGAACTGACACCGTGAGTCCCTCAAAGAAAAACCGCAAGCCGAGGTTTTAGGCTCAGCTTGCGGCGATATTTGGGCCGGCGCACCGGCCGAAAATCTAAGATTAGCGGCGTTTCATACGCTCGCGGATCAGGGCAACGCTGGCGCCGATAGCGGCGATAGCGGCGATACCTGCGGCAGGAGTGATTTCCGGAACGTTTACCGGAGTAGACCCACCAAATGGACCTTTGGACTGAGCATAAACTGCTGCCGAAGTGGCCAACAGTACGATAGCTGCAGATACGAGTTTCTTAGTCATAGAGACTTCCTCTTCCAACTTACTACTCGACGAACCTGTCGCCGATTACTTGAAAAACCGCGCAGCGCGGCCACAGCCTTCTGGCATTTTTCGGGGCCTTTTAGCGCAGTATTTTGGCCTTGTCGAACATTGTTCAGGCCGTGGCGCACCCAAGCCCCCCTGGATGCGCCCTTTTTTTTAGCAAATGCAGTCGATGTCATCAAAGTTTGCGGCGATGATGAACGGCTGTTCGAAGCCCGCTGCATCAGAGTCCGCATCAGGGTCGATGAGCAATCCGACAACACCGCCAGGGCCAGCTTCGAAACCTTCACCATTGGCGAGGGCAGCTTGCTGGATCAGAAGTGCGTCTTCTGCTTCTCCGGCACCGTCTGCAACGAAGACACCATTGGCAAAGCCCGCATCTTCGATAACGTCGCCATCGGTCAGGGACCAAATGGCTGCCTGGATTTCACCATCCGAGAAGCCTTGTCCGCCGAAGTCCTGGTTCAGGATCCAGTTGATCAGATCAAGGTTGTCTGCAGCGGTTTCACCATTGATGCCGACCGTGGTCAGAGCAGGTGTAATCGGAGCGTCAGAATTGGCCACATAGATGTTGCCAGTGAAGGCAGGTGCAAACTCGATCGGTTCGTTCGGGTCGCCGGTCAGCAGCGGATCCAAGATCTGCACACAGTAGGCTTCCGTATAAACCATATCCAGACGTACGTCGCCTGAGGTGAGTTTCAGCGTGAAGGCCTCATCTGACGAGCCAGCCGGAGTGTTTTCGTCCACAACCTGGAACTGGATCGTATCTGTTGGGAGGCTCGCACCGATCTCGGCCACCGTTTCTGCCACGCCCTTGAAGGTGACGGACACATCCGAAGAAGCCGTGCTGCCGAATTCATCGACCACCGAGTAGGTGTAGACCGCTTCTGTTTCCTCACCGATGTCCAGGCCCACAAAAGCGCCTTCGCCGTCAAATGCCAGCGAACCGTCGGCTTGCAGTGTGATCAGGACACCATCGATATCGATCGTCTCACCCTCAGCAATTGCCATTCCGTTGACCGAAGTCACGGTAAGGCCGTCGCCACCGGTTTCGTTGTCATTCTCAAGGACCCGAACAATTGCTTGCTCGTTGGCACAAGTGACTTCGGTGTCAGGCTGTGGCTCAGGATCATCAAGTGCGATGACCAAACCGGCATCCACGTCCAGTTCCGCTTCGCCAATGGCCAAGTCAATGACGTCAGTAAATCCGGTTAGGACATCCGCATCGCTGTCATTATTCGTGCCTTCAGCCGAACCTGCGCCTTGAGTGGTGAACTCGAAGTCACCGAAGGCAGGAGCAGCGAACTGTACGCGATATTCGCCTGCCGAAAGGCCAGTGAACAGGTAAGAGCCATCGAAGAACGTTTGTTGCGTTGCTTCAAGAACATCGTCACCGGTTCCGAAGACACCGTCATCGCCCGCCGTGAACAGATTTACCGTAGCAAAACCAACGCCGGTGTCGCCTGCGTTGAACACGCCGTCGCGATTATTGTCGAGGAACACCAGATCGCCGATCGAAGCGTTGCCCGGATCTACGACCTCAGGTTCTACGATACCCGCATCTACGTTTGGCGTCTCCTCGCCAACGAGAACGGTGATTTGGCCGGTAACCCCGGTCGCATCAACGTCGCTGTCGATTGCGTCGTCACCGCCAACATCCTGAGCGACAAAAACCTTGTCGGTTGGGTTGTTGAATTCGACCGTGTAGTCGTTTCCAGCTGCCAAACCGGTGAAGGAGTAGTCGCCATTGGCGTCAGTCGTTGTTTCCGCGACAAACACGCCAGCTTTGAACAGCGATACTACTGCGTTGGCCACACCAGTGTCACCGTCAGTCTCGGTATCGGTTTCGTCATTGTCCATGAAGAACCGACCGGAAAGCGAAGCAGTGTTCAGGTCTTCGATGCCCGCATCAACGTCTGTGACGTTTTCGCCAGCGTCGAGTTCGACGTTGAACCGAGTTCTGCCAAGGCCGTTGGCAAAGACCTGTTCGACATCAGAGTCGATTGTATCGTCGTCTCCGACATTTGCTTCGACGAAGGCCTTTTGCTCGTCCTGGTTTAGAAAGCGAACATCATATAGCCCGGCATCTAGGTTTTCGAAGATGTAGTTGCCGTTTTCATCAGTCGTCGTTTCACGGAAGACCTGACCGGTTGAGGCATCGGCCAGGAACACGGTTCCACCAACCACAGGCAGATCGCCCGCATCGTCGATGGAGTTGTCGTTCATGTCCATGAAGTATCGGCCAGAAATACTGCCAGTACCCGGATCAGAGCTGATCAAACCAGCGGCAATATCATTTTCGATCTCACCAGGGGAAAGCTCGAACTGACCCGTTTCGCCGGTGACTTCATCGGCGTCGCTGTCATTGTTGATTTCGTCTGCTGGAGCGTCGGACTGAGTTGTGAACTCCAACCCTTCCGGTGGCGTGAAGCGAACCGAGTAGGTGCCGGCATCAAGACCGCCGAAGCTGTACTCGCCATTTGCGTCGGTTGTCGTTGTGTCTACGACAGAACCATTTTCGTCGAGCAACTCAACGGTCACGTTCTCTACAACGTCATCGCCAGCGTCGAATACGCCGTTACCATTGTTGTCGAGGAAGACAATGTTGCCGACAGTCGCGGGTGCTGGCTCAACGGGCTCACCGGGAATGTAGCAGATGTCATCGATGGCGCCGGAGCCATTCAGCTCCACTTCCATCCGTGCAACGCCAGTAGTCTCCAGCAAAACCTGCGCAATTTCTCCGTCACCGATCCGCGGAATGGCGACAGACTCGAGCAGATTTCCGTCGGCGTCGTAAAGCCGAACTTCGCCGCCTTCTTCCGTGTCAATCACCTTAAGATCGAAGATCTCTGCCGGATTAGCAAAGTCGAAGATCAACGTGCCGCCGTGGCCCTCATCGTCCGGATCGTTGCTGTCGCCATCTTCAGAAACGATCAGAACGTTCCCTTGGGTGGTTGTGGCAAGGTCGGTGTCACCGCCGGTTGGGTTCGACGAGTCAAACACCATGGCCTGACCTTCATACTGCTCGCCGCGGTGGTTTCTAAGCGCGGTAACCGTGACGCCGTCGAACTCGTCATCAACGACGGTACCACGTGCCAGGGCGTTGAAATCGATGCTTACCGCATTTGGGTCGTCGCAGGCGACATGTTCTTCTTCGCCGCCAGATCCAAAGCGCTCGTACTCGACATCATTCCAGCTCTTTACAGCTGTCTGGGTCAGGATAGTCCCTTCGGGCGGAACACCGTCGATGAAGGAGTAGACAAGAACACCGGACTTTTCCTGCTTGATGACGCCCAACTTGTAGCTGTTGCCGTCAGAGCCCTGCAGAATGCGAACGTTTTCCAGATACAGCTGGCCGCCATTGCCAACCGACCTGTCGTTCCAGATCACAGTGGCTTCTTGGCCCGTGCCATCGCGAGAATAACCGTTGCTGCCATTGTCGCTGTCGAACTGAATATCATTGTCTGAAATTGAAATTTCGATATCAATTGACGTTGGCATTTCGAAGCTGCCGCCGGTCTTCAACCATTTGGCGGAGTTTCCGGCTTCTGCCAGTCCGTCTCTCATCGAAGCATTGGAAAATGCCGAAAATGTATAGTTAGTGTAGGTCATGCGCTCCTCGCTTTACCAACAAACCCTTTACTCGCCAGTCACTGCACGCCCCAACCAAAAACACAGCGTCTGACTTCGCGCCTTTGTAAGCAGGCGGGAATGCGTTTCGTCAAGGTGACGAGCCATTTTTCGCCATATTTGTTTAGAATTTGGTAATTGCTTGGAGATACCGCTGCGGAATTTCAACCTATGCGTGCTTATTCGCGGTACATTTGGAGACATATGGATATTGTTTTAAAATTAGAAACAGTTTTGTGTGAAAAAAATTCTAAAAATTTCACGTAACAATCCATGAAGTCGAATCACATTCACTCTATAACATATTGATATTATTGAAATTTATGGGCGCCACATTTCTGCCTGAATTCAGCAATGTGGCGGTCTTTGTTTCCCAACCTATTTCAACCTTTCGCAGAACAGGTTTTTGCTCAGAAAATAGGATACAATCCGCCTCACTTCGTTCTAAGGGGGTATTATTTAGTTCAAAACCCGCCTTAGGACTGTGTAGCCGCCCCTAAATTCGAAAATACCACATCTGACGGTTGACAAATCTTCAAAGCGACTTCGCGTCAACGGGAAGCTCGGTCAAAACACTCAAAATGGCCTTCACTTCCGATAAATCGTTATAGTGACAAAGTGAAATTCGTACGGCAGACTCAAGACCAAGAGGGGTCAAGATATTCCCCGAATAGTGATCGGCTTTTCGAACGTGCGCGCGGATCCCGTTTTCCCTTAGATGCGAAACAATATCCGCTGCTGGGATGTGTTTGACGCTAATGCACACCAATCCTTCGCGTCGAGGATTGTCTGCGCCGCCAATTATTTGAATGCCGGGCAAATCGGCCAATCCAGTCAGGTTGCCCGTTCCATTAATCATAACATCCGTCAGATGTTTTTCATGGTCGTGGATTGCCTTGGACGCCGCTTCGATCCGCTCACGGCGATCTGCAACATCTGACACTTGCGTGCCGAGCCACTCTAGATATTCGACCACGTCCAAGAAGGTGGCATAAGCACCAGTATCACGTGTGCCCAGTTCCCAGTTTCCTTCCGGGCCATCATCCAGCGCGTCGTGTGGGAGCGCGGTTAAACGGTCACTGATCCATGCCAGACCGTATCCATGGCGCGAAAACATCTTGTATGGCGAAATGGCGTAGCCATCGATGTTGTAGCTGTCGATCGAAAGGGCACCGTGAGCCGCATGTTGGATGCCGTCCACGATGATGATGCAGTCAGGTGCCACCTTTCGAATGGTCTCAGAGACAGCGGCAACATCAACAGACATGCCCGTCACCGGTGACGTATGCAAAATCGTCGCGACCCGCGTGTCGGGTGTAACATGGGCGGCATAAGCTTCCGCGCTGACAGACCCGGTTTCGCTGTCATGTGGCACCGAGATATAGCGCTTGCCGGAAATTTTCGCCCAACGACGGGCTGCAGATCGGCTCGCCGGATGTTCCAAACTGCTTCCCAAAACAGCACCATCATCCGTGCCCAGGCATGCATTCATGATCATGCGGAACAGCAATTCAGTTCCGCTTTCGCCCACAAAGACCTGACCTGACGAGGCTCCGAGTACCAGCATCGCGTCCGCACGTGCCTTCGCGATGACGTCAACCTGTGCCTTGCTCATCGGATTGTCCCGACCCTGATTGTCGGGGATCGCCGCATATCGGGTCGACGTCTCGACCACAGTCTTCAGCGTCAGTGAGCCGCCCGCATTTTCGAAGAAGATCCGGGGGCCTTGTTCGGGACAATTGTCTACATGGGCGAACCGGTTGCGGACCGCCTGCATCAGGTCTGGTGAGAATGTCATGCTATTCTGGTGCCGTTTCGTGCTGGTCGATGAGAATCTGATTGCCATCTGGATCGGCAATAAGGAAGTGGGCCGGTCCTTTTCCCGGTTCGGCCCGTTTCAGGATTTCCACGCCAGCCTCTTCGAGCCGAGCTTCCAGGCTGCGGACATCTTCGAAATTTGACTTGGCGGTCGCGTCATCGTTCCAACCGGGATTGAAGGTCA
>JBCBGY010000139.1:0-11815 GCA_038526275.1 Pseudomonadota bacterium
CCGCGCGGCACGCGCGGCCGGGCCCAACGCCTGAGGAGGCCGAAAGGCCGAACGAAGGGGGCGGGAGCGCTACGGGGTCAGAACGCGTCGTCGCCCCGTTGCTGCCACGGTTTGATGAGGTTGCCAAAGCGCGTGAAGCGCCCTTCGAAGCTTAGTTCAACGGTACCGATCGGGCCGTGTCGTTGCTTGCCGATGATCACTTCGGCTTTGCCATGCACCGACTCCATCTCTTCCTGCCACTTGGCCATTGCGTCCAAGTCATGGTCCCCGGGCTTCTCGCGTTCCTTGTAATATTCCTCGCGGAACACAAACATCACCACGTCCGCATCCTGCTCGATCGAACCTGATTCCCGCAGATCAGAGAGCTGGGGCCGCTTATCCTCGCGCGATTCAACCTGACGAGACAACTGCGACAGGGCCACAACGGGGATATCGAGTTCCTTGGCGATGGCTTTCAAACCTTGCGTGATCTCCGACACTTCATTGACCCGATTGTCTTTCATCGAGGCCGGACGGACGAGTTGCAAATAGTCCACCATCAGCACGTCCAGCCCATGGGTCCGCTTCAGGCGGCGGGCGCGTGCGGCCAACTGGCTGATCGGCAGGGCTGGTGTGTCATCGATATAAAGTGGGCAGGCCTCCAACGCCTTGGCTGCTTCCACGAAGCGACGAAACTCACCTTCGGTCATGTCCCCGCGCCGGATCTGCTCGCTCGGCACTTCCGACGCCTCAGACAGGATCCGCGCTGCCAACTGTTCAGCGCTCATCTCCAGACTGTAAAAACCGACAACGCCGCCTTCGACAGCCCCTTCCGTGCCGTCCGGCAATGTGGCCCGCCGGTAGTTCTTGGCGATGTTGAAGGCAATATTCGTCGCGAGCGAGGTCTTCCCCATCGAAGGACGACCGGCAAGGATCAGAAGGTCTGACCGGTGCAATCCCCCAAGCTTTTTGTCCATGTCAGTCAGACCTGTCGACACGCCTGCCAGGCCACCGTCCCGCTGGTAGGCGGCATTTGCCACATTGACCGCATCCGTCACGGCTTTGAGGAAGGATTGGAAGCCTGTGTCCGACTGACCCTGTTCGCTCAGCTTGTAAAGCTGCTGCTCGGCTTCGACGATCTGTTCACGCGGCTCCGAGGTGACATCAACTGATCCGGCCTTTGCGGTGATGTCCCGCCCAAGGGCCATCAATTCGCGCCGGATCGCCAGATCATAAATAATCTGGGCATAGTCCCGCGCGGCGAAACTCGCGATCGCGGCACCGGCGAGCTTGGCCAGATAGCCCGGCCCGCCAAGTTCCTTTAGACCCGGATCATCCTCCAGAAAGGCTTTCAGCGTGACTGGCGTTGCCTGCAGGTTTTTTGCAATGCGCGCACTTGCGACCTCGAAAATGCGCGCATGGACCGGGTCGAAAAAATGCTGGGGCGATATAACCGACGCGACCCGATCGTAAAGGTCATTGTTGGTCAGTACCGCACCCAGCAACTGCTGCTCGGCCTCGATATTGTGGGGCAGGCCGTCGGAGGCGTTTGCGTCCGCCCGTTCTCCTGGCTGCCCTGCGCCGAAAGGCGTGATCTCGTTCATCCCTGCCTCTTTCTTGTGGGTCTGGGTCTTACCCAAAGCTGTTGGGCCAAGGCAAAATGTATAAGCCTGTGGACAGGCTGTGGGCGACTTTTTCCGCAATATACAGACGTTTTGCTTGGCGTTCTCACAACATAGTGTGTTTGTGACTTCGGGTCACCCAAAATTTTTCTGGGCGCCCGAAAGCGCGTGCCATGGCAAAACAAGCGAAAGCCGATCAGCGCGGCGGGAATCGCCCTGGCGTTGAGCAGGAGGACTAAAGGTTGCGTTGGGCCTCTTGCCAGGCCTTGGGGGCTGCCAGGAAACGTTCCACTTCCTGCAAGGTCGAAGTGTCAAAACTGCCGCGTCGACGGGCTTCTGCCAGGACATCGCTCCAGGTGCAAAGCGCATGTAACGCCACCCCATGGTCGCCCAGGATCTGTTTGGTTTCGGGCATGTTGCCATATGAGAAGATGACGGCCGTGTGGGCGCAGGTGGCCCCGGTTTCGCGGATGGCATCGACGAAACTGAGTTTGCTGCCACCGTCGGTTGTCAGATCCTCGACCAACAGCACGCGATCTTCAGGGCCCATCACGCCTTCGATCCGCGCATTACGCCCATAGCCCTTTGGCTTCTTGCGGACATAGGTCATGGGCAGGGCAAGGCGCTCTGCAATGAATGCGCTGAACGGGATCCCTGCGGTCTCGCCACCCGCAACATTGGTGAAGGCTTCAAAGCCTGCATCGCGCATCACGGTCATGGCCAGAAAATCCATAAGCGTCGAACGGATCCGGGGAAAGGAGATCAACTTCCGGCAATCGATATATGTTGGGCAAGGCAGGCCAGAGGCGAGGGTGAACGGCTCGCGCGCGTTGAAGTGAACCGCCTCGATTTCCAGCAGCATTCCGGCGGTCAGTTTGGCGACGGTCTCGGCGGCGGGAAAGCTGGTGGGGATCATGGTCTTCGTCCTTGGTGTGACGCGGGTGAAAGAGGTTGGGATGCCTCCGGCGGGGATATTTGTGCCAATAAGAAAGGGCGAAAGAAAGGATTAGCTCACGCGCCAGTGCAATGGTCTGGCGGGGTCAAACACGGTCAATGGCCCGTCCGGCGTCGGCAGTTTCTCAGGGGCCGGAAGGGGCTCTCCCTTTTCCAATTGGATCGTGTCTTCGTTCAGTGGCAGACCGTAGAAGTTGGCGCCGTTTTCAGACGTATAGGCTTGCAGCAGGTCCAGGGCGTCGTGGTCTTCGAAAACCTCGGCCAGGCAAGACATTGTGACAGATGCCGAAAAGATCCCTGCGCAGCCGCAGGCGCTTTCCTTCGCATGGTCCAGATGGGGTGCGCTGTCTGTACCAAGGAACACGCGGGGATGGCCGGAGGTGGC
This sequence comes from Pseudomonadota bacterium, assembly GCA_038526275.1. Classification (GTDB taxonomy): domain Bacteria; phylum Pseudomonadota; class Alphaproteobacteria; order Rhodobacterales; family Rhodobacteraceae; genus 188UL27-1. The sequence goes on from JBCBGY010000139.1 coordinate 2,941, forward strand.
CAGGGCCACAAGCGCGTCGCGATGGATTTGGCGCTTGGCCACGGGCAAGCAGTAATAGTGCGGTCGAATGCCGCCGACCAGCATATGGTTGCGGGTGATCATCAGGTGATGGGTCGTAATGGTCGCCGCCAGATCGGGTCCGCCATCGCGCAGGTAGCTGCAGGCGTCTGACGTGGTGATATGTTCCATCACGACTTTCAGGCCGGGTGTGCGGCGGCGGAGCGGATCAAGAACGGTTTCTATAAAGACGGCTTCGCGATCAAAAATGTCGATCTCGTCCGTCGTCACCTCGCCATGGACACAGAGCGGCACGCCTTGCTCTGCCATTGCATCGAGGACCGGTTGAACTTTGGTAAGATCGCGCACACCGGCATGCGAGTTCGTCGTGGCCCCGGCCGGGTAGAGTTTGACAGCATGGATCAGGCCCTCGGCATGGGCGGCGATCACATCGGCAGCATCCGTTGCTTCCGTCAAGTAGAGCGTCATCAGCGGCTCAAACCTGTGCTCCGCGGGCAAGGCGGCCAGGATCCGATCACGATAGGCCCGTGCATCAGCGGCGGTGACGACAGGTGGCACCAGGTTCGGCATGATGATAGCGCGGGCGAAGTGGCGGCTGGTTTCCGGCAGGACAGCGGCCAGCATCGGACCATCGCGCAAATGCAGGTGCATATCGTCGGGGCGGCGCAGAGTCAGGCGTTTGGTCATGGGGCGGTGCTACCGGAGAAAATCGCGCAAGGCCAGCCGTTTGCTGGGCAGACTTGAGGCGACCCCCATGAGCTGGTGCGCAAATATTGGGCGGACGCCACGGCATGGGGTGGTATTTTGTGCTGGGTCGGATCGTGAGTTGTCTATCGGTCGGAAAGGATTTAGGCAGAGCGCATGCAACCTATCGTTGATCCTGCCGCGACCTCGCCGCTCCGCCCTTTGCAACGGGTCCGCGGTGCCGCTCGCGTGGCCCTGAAAGCTGGTGCGCAGGGGACACGGTTGGCAGGCCTGCACCAGGCGGGCTCGGCCAAGGCGATGCTGCCGCGTTGCCATGGCACCCGACCTGAGGTTGTGCTGCTGAATACCGCTGGCGGCGTGACGGGGGGCGACCGGCTAGACTACAATATCGAACTCCAGGCCCAAGCATCGGCTGTTGCCACGACCCAAACCGCCGAGAGGGCCTATGCCAGCGCGGGCGGTTCTGCGCGTGTGGGTATCGAGATGCGTTTGGGACGCGATGCCGCGCTCGACTGGCTGCCGCAAGAGACAATCCTCTTCGATGGTTGCGCACTCGACCGTACCACGAATGTGCATTTGGATCGGGGTGCGCGGCTGCTTTATTGCGAAACCGTTGTGCTTGGTCGGGCCGCCATGGGAGAGCGGGTCTCGAAACTGGCCTTGATGGATCGGCGGACGATCTGCCGGTCAGGCAAGCCGGTGGTGATCGATCCGGTTCGGCTGGACAGCGCAACGCTCTCCGCACCGGGGAAGATCGCGCTTTTGGACGGGTGCCGCGCCTTCGCGACGATCCTTCTGGTCGCAGATGGCGCCGAAGACGCTCTCGCGCCGGTGCGAAATTTCAACGGGCCGGATGGGGTGGATATCGGCTCTTCTGCCTGGGATGGAAAATGTGTTATTCGCCTCATGGCGGCAGATGCCTGGCCCCTTCGGCGCGCACTTGTCGGCCTTTTAACCCAGTTGCGGGGCAGCCCAATGCCCCGGGTATGGCAGACATGAGGTGAGGGATGAATCTCAGCCCGCGCGAGAAAGATAAATTGCTTGTAAGTGTGGCCGCCATGGTGGCCCGTGGACGATTAGATCGCGGGGTGAAACTGAACCACCCCGAAGCGATTGCGTTGATCACAGACTATGTCGTGGAAGGCGCCCGGGACGGTCGGTCTGTGGCCGATCTGATGAGTGCAGGCGCCGAGGTGATCCGGGCCGACCAATGTATGGATGGGATCCCCGAGATGATCCACGAAGTGCAGGTCGAGGCGACGTTTCCGGACGGGACCAAACTGGTCACCGTGCATCATCCGATCCGTTAGGTCTGAAGGAGACATCACCATGGTCCCTGGAGAAGTTTTTACCGTTCCCGGCGAGATCTCGTTGAATGAAGACGCAAAATCTGTGACACTTATGGTTGCAAACACCGGCGATCGGCCCGTTCAAGTCGGGAGCCATTACCACTTTGCTGAGACAAATAGTGCACTCGATTTTGACCGGACGCTTGCGCGGGGAATGCGGCTAGACATTGCAGCAGGCACCGCTGTTCGGTTTGAGCCGGGGCAAAAACGCGAAATCCAACTTGTGCCGTATCAAGGCGCGCGCCGCGTGTTCGGCTTTAACAAATCGGTCATGGGCCAACTCTAAAGCGGGCCAGGCGGAACGAAAGGAATGTGAACTTCATGACACCCTTAGACTACTGGCGCAGTGGCCTGCATCTGTGGACACGCACTGCCGAAATGCAGGTTGAGATGACCCGCGTGGCTTTTGGCATGGCGGAAGACTGGCAGAACATGATGTTGAAAGGTGCCCCTTTCGCTTCCTTCCGGGGATCTCAGGAGACCGTGCGGACGAAGACCCCGACCCGGAAAACCAAACCAGCTGCCGCCAAGGTGACCCGGATTGCCGATGCCAAGCCGGACGAGGCGGCGACCGACGCACCTGCGAAAAAGCCAGTTGCCAAGACGACGGCCCGCCGCAAAGCGCCTGCAAAGCCGCGCGGTTCAAAGACAACTGCGGCCACAAAGCTTGCGTCAGTCACAAAGACGGCTGCTCCGGAGAAGCCGGCCGCCACGGCGAAGACTGCCACCACGAAATCCGCGGCCACGCCTAAGACCGCTGCCGCGACCAAGACAGCGCCAGCGACAAAGGCAGCGGATGTCAAAGCTGAGACAGCGAAAGCGCCCCGGAAGACAGCGGCAAAACGGACGACAGTCAAAACAGACGCCGCAACATCCAGCCCTGCCAAGCCTGCCGCAGCAAAGAAGCCAACGACCACGCGCCGATCCACGGCCAAAGCCAAACCTGCAGCCGTGACCACCGCAAAGCCTGCCGCTGAGACACCGGCGAAGACAGCGGAAACCCCCAAGGTTGCCAAAAAAACCAGCAGTCCCGCGCCGACCAAGGTTGAAGCGCCAGAAGTGGCAAAAGATCCAGTAAAAACAGAGACTCAGCCGAGCAATCCGACGACTTTGAAAGTTGTTGCGTCGAATTCGGATCAAACTGCCGCAGAATAAGCGGGATATGCTCACTTAAATTTCCTTGCGCCCGTCCCCATCTACGGTAACGTAGGTGGGTGGGGCCTTAGGTCGGGAGAGATTATGGCTGGACTTTTGGATCGTCTGTTAGGTTTGTTGGTACCACAGCCCAATCCTGTACCTGTGCCAGTGCGTCAGCCACGGCCAAAGGAGCAGCAGCGCTAGTCTGCGCCTCGCCAAATTTTATGCCTCGAACGTCATCTCCACAGCAGATCGCAATCGACATGTGGAGCGCGGGGTTTCAAGCCTACATGCTAATGGTGGAAACGCAGACCGTGATGGGTCTGCGCATAATGGGCTTTGCCGGATATTGGCCGCTGCCGCGAGACGAAAGCAGCCGGATGTTTCTGGAGAAAGGGCCCGCCTGGACGGCTGCCGCCATGGCGGCAGGCATGGGCACTTTGTCTGGCCAGCCACCTGACAAGATAGCCAAGGCTGCCATCCGACCGCTCCGCAGTAAAACGCGATCCAACGCCAAACGGCTAAGCTCAACCCGTCGCCGCAAGAGGTGAGCGAGCCTTTTTTCTGACCGGGAAGTTTCAATGCCAGCCAAAATAACGCGCGCCGCCTATGCCGATATGTACGGACCCACGACAGGGGACCGCGTCCGGCTCGCCGATACTGACCTTATCATCGAAGTCGAGCGTGATCTGACCACCTATGGGGAAGAGGTCAAGTTTGGCGGCGGCAAGGTTATCCGCGACGGTATGGGGCAGTCTCAGGCCACGCGTGCGGATGGCGCCGCAGATACCGTAATCACCAATGCTCTAATCGTCGATCACACGGGTATCTACAAAGCGGACGTGGCTTTGCGGGATGGGATGATCGAAAAGATCGGCAAGGCTGGCAACCCGGACACGCAACCGGGCGTCGACATTGTCATTGGCCCCGGGACAGAGGCCATCGCGGGTGAAGGCAAGATCCTGACGGCGGGTGGGTTTGATGCCCATATCCATTTCATCTGTCCGCAGCAGATTGAAGATGCGTTGCATTCCGGCCTGACCACGATGCTTGGCGGCGGAACGGGCCCGGCCCACGGCACGCTCGCGACCACATGCACACCAGGGCCGTGGCATATCGGGCGGATGCTTCAGGCGCTGGATGCGTTTCCGATGAATTTCGGCATTTCCGGCAAAGGCAATGCCAGCCAACCCGCTGCACTGGAAGAAATGGTACTGGGCGGGGCTTGTGCGCTCAAACTGCACGAAGACTGGGGGACGACACCTGGCGCGATCGACTGCTGCCTCAAGGTCGCCGACGCGATGGATGTGCAGGTGATGATCCACACCGATACTCTGAACGAGAGCGGGTTTGTGGAAAACACGCTGGCCGCCATCGATGGCCGGACGATCCATGCCTTCCACACGGAAGGGGCAGGCGGCGGGCACGCGCCCGACATCATAAAGGTGTGCGGCGAAGCGCATGTTCTACCATCCTCCACCAACCCGACGCGGCCCTACACGGTGAACACGCTGGAAGAGCATCTGGACATGCTCATGGTCTGCCATCATCTGGACAAAGCGATCCCGGAAGATGTGGCCTTTGCCGAAAGCCGGATCCGGAAAGAGACCATCGCCGCCGAAGATATCCTGCACGATATGGGGGCCTTCAGCATCATCGCCTCCGACAGCCAGGCCATGGGTCGCGTTGGCGAGGTTGTCATCCGAACCTGGCAGACGGCGCATAAGATGAAGGTCCAGCGCGGGCGTTTGCCTGAGGAAACCGGCGAAAACGACAATGTCCGGGTCAAACGCTACGTGGCCAAGTACACGATCAACCCCGCCATCGCCCATGGATTGTCTGCTCATATCGGCAGCATCGAGCCCGGCAAGCGCGCGGATCTGTGCCTATGGAGCCCGGCCTTTTTTGGTGTGAAGCCCGAGATGGTGATCATCGGCGGCACCATCGCTTGCGCCCAGATGGGCGATCCGAATGCCTCTATTCCGACGCCACAGCCCGTTTATACCCGCCCGATGTTTGGCGCCTTTGGTCGTTCGCAGGAGCAGTCAAGCGTCACCTTCGTCTCCAAGGCGGCTCAAGAGGCCGGGATCGGTGCTGCGTTGGGTCTTGCCAAAACCACCCGCCCCGTGGAGAACACACGGGGGATTGGCAAGGCTGATATGGTGATGAACGCAGCCCAGCCGCAGATAGAGGTGAACCCAGAGACCTATGAGGTTCGGGCAGACGGTGAGTTGCTGACATGCGAGCCAGCGCAAGAACTCCCAATGGCGCAGCGCTACTTTCTCTTTTGACGCGAAGGGCCTGGGCCGTGGCAGCGGTCGCTGCCTGTACCATGCCCGCATTTGCGCAAGACTGGCCGATGGCCGTGGCCCCTGCTGGCTGCAAGTTCAACTGGGTCGGAACAGGCGGGTTTCAGGAGACGACGATCTCCGGTGGTGTCGGGCATTTCCCGACGCTGCTGACGGGCACCGAGCAAAACTGGCCCGTGGTCGAACCTTTGGTGCCGTTCTGTGGCGAGCATTGCCAAACCGAGGATGACCGCTGGGCGCTGTTCGAACTGTTCCCGCTTGAGGTCGGGAATACGATCTTCGTGGGACCATCGGACGACCCGATCAAGATCGAAGTGGAAAGCTTCGTTGACCTGCGCGCAGCGGGCGGCACCAAGGCGTACCGGGTGGCCACAACCGGCGCAAACGCCAATCGGACCATCAGCTATTGGGCGCCCGACATCGGATGGCTGGTGCGAATGGACGAGCCGAACTTTTCGAAGGTCGTTGTCACAACAGATTGTCCCGAGGGCGCGGCTCCGGTGGTGCCTGAAAAACCCGCACCTGCAGAGCAACCACCGACCGATCAAGCGGATGAGACCGTTTCGCCGGGCGCATAGCACTTGACGCCGCAAGCGCTGGTCGATTGATAGGGGAAATTGGGGGTGAGATGTCTGAAGCCACGTTGGAAATCTGCCGGACACATTTGCCTGGTGCGGGGCAAGAAACCGACCCGGTTTTGCGCTTGAGCTATGAGGCGCGCCTTGTGCGCCGCCGCCGGTTTGACTTGGGCGACCTTTCAATTTTGGTCGACCTGCCAAACACTGTGTCATTGAATTCCGGCGACGCGCTAAAGTTGGAAAATGGTCGCCAGATTGCTATTGCAGCTGCCGACGAGCCGCTCCTTCGGGTGTCGGGCGATCACCTGGTCCGCTTGGCCTGGCATATCGGCAACCGGCACACGCCCTGCCAGATCGGCGAGGATCATTTGTTGATCCAAGAGGATCCGGTGCTCGCCCAAATGCTCTGCGGGCTTGGCGCAACGGTTGAAAAGATCACAGCACCCTTCGCTCCGGAAGGTGGCGCTTATGGTCACGGCCGGACGATGGGGCACGATCATAGCTGACATTCGTGGCCTTTTGCGCGTGACGCAATGGCTGTCGCCTGCCTTCCCTTTGGGCAGCTACGCCTATTCCAGTGGGTTGGAAACGGCCATGGCCGATGGGCGGGTCACGGGGCCTGACAGTCTGCACGATTGGCTGGGGGCCGTTCTGCAATTCGGGGCAGGTCGCATGGATGCAGCGCTGGTGATCCATGCCATGCGCGGGGCGGATGTGACTGACATCGCATGTGCCTTGGCACCTTCGGCGGAACGGCTGGAAGAAACGGTCGCGCAAGGCACAGCCCTTGCAACAACTCTGGCCGCTGTTGAGGAACTGCAGATCCAACCCGCGCCCTTGCCAGTTGTGTTCGGGCAAGCAGCGGCCACTTTGGATTTGCCCGAGGACTTGGTGGCGGCTCTCTACCTTCAGGCCATGGCGGCCAATCTAGTCTCGGCGGCGGTCCGGTTTGTACCCGTCGGCCAGACCGCAGGACAAAAGGTGCTCACGAACCTGCATTCGGTGATCGAAACAGTAGCGAGCCAGGCCTGTGCGACCGTACTGGACGATCTTGGCAGTGGCACGCTTTGGGCCGATATGGCAGCCATGGGGCACGAGACCTTGCCGGTAAGGATTTTCAAAACGTGACAGAGATGGATCTGACAAATGGCTAGCCCCAATGGCCCTTTGCGTGTGGGCATCGGTGGTCCGGTTGGTGCCGGCAAGACGACCCTGACCGAGCAGCTTTGCCGTGCCCTGCACCCAACCTATTCGGTGGCTGTGATCACGAACGACATCTACACCCGCGAGGATGCCGACTATCTGATGCGCGCGCAGGCCTTGCCGTTAGAACGCATCCGCGGCGTGGAAACGGGAGGCTGTCCCCACACTGCGATACGGGAAGATGCATCGATCAACCTCGCGGCCCTGGCGGACCTAAACGGTGCGCTGCCGGATTTGGATTTGGTGCTGATCGAATCCGGTGGCGACAATCTCGCCGCGACTTTTAGCCCGGAATTGGCCGATCTGACGCTGTACGTGATCGATACCGCTGCGGGGCAGGACATTCCGCGCAAAAAGGGCCCAGGGGTAACCCGGTCTGACTTACTGGTGGTGAACAAAACCGATCTGGCACCGCATGTAGGTGTTGATCTAGACCTGCTGGAATCCGATGCCCAGGCAGCCCGGGGGCCACGGCCCTTCGTCATGGCCGCGCTTAGAACGGGGCAGGGCGTGCCTGAGATAATCCGCTTTATCGAACGACAAGGCGGGCTGGGCTAAGCATTCGTAATTCAGGACATTCATTTCAGGCAGACCGGTTGGTCAATTGTTTCCCCAAAGCATACAACTTTCGGTCACATTCAACTCCTAGTGTACATCGCCGTAACGAGGGAAATGTTATGATTAAGAATGTTCTTGCGGCGGCTGCAGTTTTTGTTTCGACGGCCAGCTACACGTTGGCTGAACAGGTGTCTGACCTGGTTGCGATTGTCACATCCCAGCAACCGCAGATTCAATTGATGTCGATGGTGTTGACCGTTCAGGCCGCACAGCAAGGCGTCAATGTACATGTGCTCCTTTGTGGCGCGGCCGGTGACATGGCGCTAAAAAATCCGCCGGATTCTGTTAAGGCTCCGCAACCGCCCCTTAACGTCAGCCCGCAATCTTTCATGACAATCCTTGCCGGATACGAAAACACCACCATCGAAGTTTGCGCGCTGTACTTGCCGGGCAAGGGAATCCAAAAAACCGACCTCATGAATGGGGTGGGTATAGCGACCCCCGGTGATATGGCGGCGCTCCTGACGAAAGGAAGCGCCCGCGTCCTGAGCTTCTAGCTTGGCGCGTTATGTGGGGTGTGGCGAGAGCGTTGAATCTTTGATTTCAGGCAGCGTTAGATTTTTCGCATGACGTTCTAGATGGCATTAACAACCATCACAGGCTGCCAGGCGTCAGGTTGAAGAGGTTGGGGCAACCATATTTTGAAGTCGGCCTCAAAACTTATGTCTCGGTTACCGTAAATTACGGCCAAACAGAACTGCTGGGCATTATCCCTGACTTCAGTTTGCAGCTCAGTACCCCAACCAAACAATTGTCCTTTCGGCACGCCCTGCAGGTAGGCAAGTTGCGCGTGTTGCGGCATTGCGGATATCTGGTCGGGATCTAGAATTCGCAGTCCGAACTCGCGTGCGTCACTTAGTAAGAGGAGCGCCTCGGCAATTTGCCTCGCCTGCGCTGCTTTAGAACTGATACCTTTTGCTTTTCCAAACGGAGGCACGAAAAATCTTCTAACCGGACG
>JBCBGY010000140.1:0-11811 GCA_038526275.1 Pseudomonadota bacterium
GGCTCCTCGGAACCGCCTTTCGACAAGATATGGGTTTCGAGCTTTTCAGCCGTTTCGGGGTCGAACGCGCCGCCGGCCTCTTCAAAGGCAGCAAACGCATCGGCATCCATCACCTCTGACCACATGTAGCTGTAGTAGGCCGCCGCATAATACCCGCCCGAGAAAACATGGGCGAAATGCGGGGTGGCGTGGCGCATCCCAATGGCAGCGGGCATTCCAATGGATTCCAGTACTTCGGCCTGCTTCTGCATCGGGTCGGCAGGCGGTGGCCCGTCGTGGAACTCAAGGTCCACCAGGGCCGAAGCCACATATTCCACCGTTTGGAAGCCCATATCAAAGTTGGCGGCGTCCAGCACCCGCTGAAGCAGGTCGCCAGGCATCGGCTCTCCGGTTTCGGCATGCACGGCGAACTTTTCCAGCACCTCCGGCACTTCGAGCCAGTGTTCGTAAAGCTGGCTGGGCAATTCCACGAAATCCCGCGGCACTGACGTGCCCGAGATCATCTCGTAGGTCACATCGCTCAGCATCTGGTGTAGCGCATGGCCAAACTCGTGAAACAGCGTTCGCGCATCGTCGTAACTCAATAGGGCCGGTTGACCGGCGGGCGGTTTGGCAAAATTGCAAACATTGATGACATGGGGCCGGATCTCTCCTTCCAGCCGTTGCTGAGACCGCAGCGCACTGCACCAAGCCCCCGACCGTTTGCCGGAGCGCGCGAAATAGTCGCCCAGAAACACCGCCACGTGCGATCCATCGCGAGTAACTTCCCACAGCCGCACGTCAGGATGATAGCCCACAGTGTCCATCGCCCGAAATTCCAGGTTGAACAGGCGGTTGGCACAATCGAAGGCCGCCGCGATCATCTGATCAAGCTGGAAGTAGGGCTTGACCTCCGCCTCATCCAGATCGTGGTCGGCCTTGCGCCGTTTTTCTGCGTAGTACCGCCAGTCCCACGGCTCTAACGGGGCGGGCAGTCCATCGGCCAGCAACATAGCCTCCAGAACCTTAGCATCGGCATTGGCGCGGGCCTTGGCCGGAGACCAAACCGCCATCAGAAGATCCCGAACCGACTGGGGCGTCTTGGCCATCTCCGTTTCCAGCTTGTAGGCCGCAAAATTGTCGTAGCCGAGCAGCGCCGTGTGCTCTGCCCGCAATTGCAGCATTTCGGCCGTCAGCGCGCGGTTGTCGGTCTCTCCACCATTGGCCCCACGGGCCGCCCAGGCGCGATAGGCCCGTTCGCGCAAATCACGGCGAGGGGAAAACTGCAGAAACGGCACGATCAAAGAGCGGGAAAGCGTAACGACAGGCCCGCCCGCCGCCTTTTCCTCTCCCGCCGACCGGGCCGCATCGACCACGAAGCTCGGAAGCCCCTCCAGATCCGCCTCCGCCAGCGGCATTGTCCAGTCCCGCTCGTCGGCCAGCAGGTTTTGGCCGAAGGCGGTGCCCAGTTCGGCCAATCGCGTGTTGATGCCTTTCAGCGTGCCCCGCTCGGCTTCGGTCAGCGCGGCGCCCGACCGGACGAAATTGCGATGGGTGAGTTCCAGCAGACGGTGCCCTTCATCCGACAGATCCAGGTTTTCCCGATCGTCCCAGAGCGCTTTAACTCGGGCGTACAAATCGGCATTCAACATGATGTCAGAACTATAGGCCGAAAGTTTGGGCGAAAACTCCCGCTGCATCCGTTCCCGCTCCGGATTGCTGTCGGTGCCGGAAAGGCTGTAAAACACCGATAATACCTTATCCAGATCCTGCCCCACCCGTTCCAACGCCTCTATTGTATTGCCGAATGTCGGGGCTTCGGTGTTGTTCGCGATGGCAGAAACCTCTTCCCGCGCGCTGGCCAGGGCCGTCTCGAAGGCCGGTTCGAAATGGGTATCGTCGATCGCCGGAAACGGGGGCAGTTCGAATGGATCAGTCCAGGGGGTCAGCAGCGGATTGGTCATGGCGGGCTCCTTTCGTGTAAGGTAGCCCGGCTGGTCGGGGGCCGCCAGCGGATCGGGCCAATCAGCTTCAGCTAAATGCGGAAACTCGCACGTAGTCGGTGGATCAATTCGCCCCTCCCATTGCTTTCGGCAACGATTGGCCACAGGTTGCACAAGCGGGATCCCGGCGGAGTGCGATCTTGCGAGTCTCACCGTAAAGCGCATCGTAAATCAGCATCTCGTTACGCAAGGGCGCCCCTGCCCCGGTGATCAGCTTCACGGCCTCGATGGCCATCATGCTGCCAATGACACCGGGCAAAGGCCCAACCACACCCGCCTCTGCACAGCTGGGCGCCAATCCGGGGGCGGGTGGCTCAGGAAACACGCAGCGGTAGCAGGGAGCATCAGACGCGGGATCAAAGACGCTCACCTGCCCTTCCCATTGGCTCAAAGCTCCGGAAATCAGGGGCTTGCCTGCCCGAACCGCGACCTCGTTAGCCAGGTAACGGGTGTCGAAATTATCGGTTCCATCCAGCATCAGATCGTAGTCCTGCAACAGATCATCCGCGATATCTTCGGTCAGACGACGGTTATAGGGCCGCACCGTGACGAAAGGGTTCAGCGCCGTCACCGCCGCCTGGGCCGAGAAGACCTTGGGCATCCCGATCCGCGCATCGGTGTGAATGATCTGGCGCTGCAGGTTCGTGTTATCGACCGTGTCATCATCGATCACACCAATCGTACCGACCCCGGCCCCTGCGAGGTATAACAGCGCCGGAGATCCCAGCCCACCGGCACCGATGACAAGCACCCTAGCCTCCCGCAGCCGCTTTTGGCCAGGACCGCCGATTTCGCGGAGAATGATATGGCGGGCATAGCGGTCGAGTTCCGTAGAAGACATGGTGGCAGGCTTAGACGCTGGCTCCTCGTCCTCTGGCGTCTGCGCGCGCGACCTCAGGAATTGCAGTAGCTGGCGGTATGCCGCGACGATTGCCCCCAAAGCGATCAGGGTCAGCCAGGCCGCTGCGGATCCTCCCGTCGCCTCCCGGACAGAATGGCCTTCCGGCAGCACAACTTGCGCCGCCAGTACGGCCACCAACAGCAGCCAGATCAGCGGCCAACGCGCTTTTGGTGGCACCTTCATCAGATGACCGATGCCCCAGATCGCAGCCGCCATGATCAGGACCAAAACCATCAGTTGCGCCCCGTCGACCCAAAACCGCCTTCGCCACGATCCGTAGTGGACAAGGTCTCCGCCAGTTCGAACCGGGCCTGAAGGACAGGAGCAACGATCATCTGGGCAATCCGGTCGCCATGGCGAATGTCAACGGCCTCGCGGCCTGCATTCTGAAGGATGACGCCCACAGGCCCGCGATAATCGGCGTCAATCGTTGCGGGGCTGTTTGGAAGGGTCAGACCGTGACGCAGTGCCAATCCAGATCGGGGGCGCAATTGCACTTCGAAACCTTCGGGGATCTCAAATTGCAGACCCGTCGGAATCAATTGAATGGCGCCCGGTTCCAGTGTGACGCCGATTTCCCGGTCGGACGTTGGGAAGTTGGCCCGAACATCTGCGCCAGCGGCACCGGACGACGCATAGTGTGGCAGGCCCAATGACCTATCGGCCTCTGCCGTCCAGGCCATTCGCACCGTCACGGTCATTGCACAATCGCCTCGGCGACAAGGCCTGCGAGCTTTCGCGCGACGTCTGCCTTGCCCATACGCGGCCAACGCTCTGCCCCGGTTTCTGAAATCAGGACGATTTCGTTCTCTGTTCCGCCCATAATGCCGGTCTCGGCTGAGACATCATTGGCCAGAATCCAGTCGCACCCCTTGCGCACACGTTTCTCCGTGGCGTGACGCAGCACATCGGTGGTTTCTGCGGCAAAGCCCACGACCAAGGCGGGACGACCTTCACCCATTTGCGCGACTCCCGCCAGAATGTCTGGGTTTTCAACCAGCTTCAGGTCGGGCAAAGCGCCTCCATCCTTCTTCATCTTTGTGCCCGCCGCCTCTGCCACGCGCCAGTCAGCAACCGCTGCGGCGAAGATGGCGGCGTCTGCCGGCAGCGCATCCTGAACCGCAGCCTCCATTTCCTGCGCCGTTTGCACCGGAATGACCTTAACACCGCCCGGCGGCGGCACGTCGGCGGGCCCAGTGACAAAGCTGACCTCTGCCCCCAGGGCCGCCAAGGCGCTCGCAATCGCAGCACCTTGCGCGCCGGAAGACCGGTTCGCAATGTAGCGCACAGGGTCAATCGGTTCGTGGGTTGGGCCGGATGTGACCAGCACATGTCGCCCCGCCAGCGGCCCGGATGCCAGGGCCTGGGCAACCGCATCGATGATTTCCGGCACTTCCGCCATGCGGCCCGGTCCGAACTCGCCGCATGCCATGGCACCATCGACAGGCCCAGCAAACAGGACACCATCTTTGCGCAACGTTTCGGCATTGCGCTGGCAGGCCGGATGTTCCCACATGCGCACATTCATCGCCGGTGCAACCAGCACGCGCTTGTCCGTCGCCATGAGGAGCGTCGAGGCCAGATCGTTCGCGTGCCCATGGGCCATCTTCGCCATCAGATCCGCCGTCGCGGGCGCGACAACCAGTAGGTCCGCCGCGCGGCTAAGTTCGATATGGCCCATCTCGGCCTCATCGGTCAGGTCGAAAAGGTCGCGATAGACTTTTTCCGCAGCCAAAGCGGACGCCGACAAAGGCGTAACAAACTCTTCTGCCGCCTGGGTCAGCACCGGTGTGACGGCAGCCCCTTCATCCCGAAGCCGCCGGATCAGGTCGAGCGATTTGAAGGCCGCTATTCCGCCCCCGATGATCAGCAGAATGCGCCGACCCGCCAGCCGTTGTGCCATAGAAACCACTCCCATTGCCGCGCCACCCTAGTGCCGGGCCGAAGCAGGAGCAACGGGACAAGATTGCCGCGGCTGGATCACTGTTCGGCGAAGGTAGACTTAGGAAATTGGGAAGCATGACCTGATAATCTGGTGCCGCAATTGGAGGTGCGCAGATGTTCGGCGGAGATATCGCCCCGGTTAACCTGGCTCAGATGTTGCCGTTTCGGGAGGAGGCAACGACGCCTCAAACCACAGGCATGGTCGCAGAGGTTGCTGGCTCCGCCAACGGCCAAAACGCAGGTGCGCGACAGTTCTCCAGCGGCTTTGGCGGCAGTGATACCGGATCCGGGCAAAATGCTGCCTCCGCAGCGGGTTTGACTGACGCGGAGCAGGAAGCCGTCGACGAGCTTCAAGCCCGCGACCGCGAGGTTCGGGACCATGAACAAGCCCATGCGCGCGTGGGTGGCCAATATGCAGGCGAACCGAGCTACACCTACCAGACCGGACCGGACAACAAACAATACGCCGTCGGGGGCGAGGTTCCCATCGATGTGGCCCCCATCGACGGCGATCCTGAAGCGACCATCGAGAAAATGGAGATCGTCAAGGCCGCGGCTTTGGCACCTGCCGAACCGTCCGGGCAAGACCGCAAGGTCGCCGCATTGGCCGATGCCCAACGACTGGCCGCGATGGCAGAGCTAATGTCGCTGCAGAACCAGCCACCGGGATCGGAGGCAATCGGCCAGATTTACGCTCAGATCCAATCAGTTGACACCGAACCGACCATTAATGTTTGGGCCTAACTTTTGAACGCGTTGCAGGGATCTTCGCGTTCCCAAACCGGACCCGAGATGACCAGATCGAAGGGCGAATTCTCTTCCGGTTCACCTTCGATCAACCCGACCGAAAAAACCGAAGTCTCCGGGCTGGCCGCGGCCAGATAAACCGGCACACCCCAATCCTGTCGAGCATGGCCATTGCCAAGAATGACGGCCACCGGGCCGCCCGTTTCTTCCAGTGCCTGAAGCGCCACGCGAGCGAGTTCCGCATCGCGCAAGCGCTGCGCATCGACCATGCCACTCATCATCTCGCGCGGCATCGCCTCGCAATGGGCGTTGAACTGCATCTCTTCGCGCTCGGCCTGTTCATCCTCCGGCAGCGGGCGATCCAATCCGAACCGGTTGGCATCGCCGCCGAACAGGCCGACGGCTCCGTCCTGGAAGGCTGACCGCAGCGTCTCTCGCGGCACGGCAGCACCGTAAAGCTTTGCTTCAGGCGCGGCCTCGAAGATATTGTAGTATATGGAAAAATCTGGCCAGCCTGAATTGTCCCAATCCAGAGTTTCTCGAAGTTTATCCTCATCTAGGCGATGTTCGAAAGGAACGCCCTCCGCCCTGTCGGCGGTCAGCATCTCGAATACGAGAGCGGCAGGAGCGACGGCCCCTACGTAACAGGCCTGAATTTCATGGTGATCCGCATTGTCATGGCGTTCGCCCAACAAATAAATCTCTGCCGATGGCAAGGCGCTGAGATCGCACTCGTGTTGATCCGCCCAAAGGATGGACGGAGCCAGCAACAGAGACAGAGCTGCAGTTAGGCGAAGAATTCGTGCACCTCACGCGATTGGCCTTCGAGCGACTTGCGCATCTTCCCAAAAGCGGCGGCTTCAAGTTGGCGTACCCGTTCTTTGGACAGGCCAAGTTCAATCCCGAGGCTTTCCAGAGTGCGGGGATCTTCCCGCAATTTCCGCTCCCGCACGATGAATCGCTCGCGTTCGTTCAACTGGTTCAGAGCAGTGAGCAACCAGCCGCGCAACGTGTCCATGTCATGGTCATGCTCGACCCGCTCAGCGGCTTGTTCACTGTCATCTTCGAGCGTCTCGATCCACTCGCGACCTTCATCCTCGGTGGACTGCGTGGCATTCAGCGAAAAGTCCGACCCCGACAAGCGGCCTTCCATCATCTCCACATCATGGAGCGGAACACCCACTTCGATGGCGATCATCTGGCGCAACTGATGGCTGTCCAAC
This sequence comes from Pseudomonadota bacterium, assembly GCA_038526275.1. Classification (GTDB taxonomy): domain Bacteria; phylum Pseudomonadota; class Alphaproteobacteria; order Rhodobacterales; family Rhodobacteraceae; genus 188UL27-1. The sequence continues at coordinate 6,798 of JBCBGY010000140.1, forward strand.
TGCTCGCCCACCGAAGCGGCTTCCCGTTCCAAACGGGCCTGTACCCGTCGCATGTTGAAAAAGAGCGATTTCTGCGACGAGGTCGACCCGGTCCGCACCATCGACCAGTTGCGCATCACATAGTCCTGGATCGAGGCCTTGATCCACCAGACCGCATAGGTCGAAAACCGAACGCCGCGGTCCGGGTCGAATTTGTCCGCCGCCTTCATCAATCCAAGCCCGGCTTCCTGGATCAGATCATTCATCGGCGCGCCGTAGCGCTTGAACTTGGAGGCCATGGAGATGGCCAGGCGCATATAGGCCGTAACCAACCGATGCAGCGCCCGTTCGTCCCGCTGATCGCGCCACGCATAGGCCAAAGCTAACTCAGTTTCAGCGTCCAGGAGCTCGGCCTGCATCGCTCGTCGCGACAACGATTGATCATAGGTGCCGTCGAGTGCCATGGGCGTCTCCTCTGTTGCCGTTCTGGCCAAGTTGCGCTCGGTCTCGTAACTTGGTGTTATCGGTGTTACGTGCCGTCGTTCGAACTGGTTCAAAAAAAGATGTACAATACGTTGCCGACCCTGGCGCTCGTGCTAGGTGGCGCAAATTCCGGAAAGTCCAGTTTTGCCGAGCGCCTGGTGGCTTTTTCCGGCAAAACAAAAGTTTACGTAGCGACAGCTCAGGCTTTTGATACGGAAATGGAGGCCAAGATCGATGCGCACAAAATCGCTCGGGGAGCCGATTGGACTGTGATCGAGGCACCTCACGAATTGAAACATTCGCTGGCGGGCGCCACCTCTGACCAGATGCTTTTGATCGATTGTGCGACAATGTGGCTAACGAACCGGATGCTGGCAGAGGCGGATCTTGAGGCTGAGGCGGCAGAATTGCTTCAGGCTGTGTCGGCGTCGAAAGCATCCGTTGTGGTGGTCAGCAATGAGGTGGGCTTGGGCATCGTTCCGGACACGTCCTTGGGTCGCGCCTTTCGCACAGCGCAAGGTCGGCTGAACCAGCAATTGGCCGCTCAAGCCGATCTGGCCATTTTCATCGCGGCAGGCTTGCCCTTGGTTTTGAAAGGCACCTTGCCGGAGGGATTCGCGTGAAAAAGGTCACCTGGGTGCGCCATGGCCCCACCCACCGCAGTGAAATCAACGGCTGGACAGACGTGCCCGCAGATCTCTCAGACGGCGCGGCCCTGGATCGACTGCGAAACTTCCTCCCGGAAGCGCCTGTCGTCTCGTCTGACCTGACCCGCGCCGTAACAACGGCTGATGCGATCCAAGGCGCGCGGCGGCGCCTGGACCATCAGCCTGATCTGCGAGAATTGAATTTCGGGCTGTGGGAAGGCGTTCGGATCCCTGACATGCCCCCGGCAGACAGCGCTCAACTCCGGATCTTCTTCGAACAACCGGGCACCGTTCGCGCGCCTGAGGGCGAAAGCTGGAACGACCTCAGGGCGAGGGTGAACCGCGCCGTCGATGGTTTGCTTCAAGATCACGACGATTTGGTGTTGGTGGCCCATATGGGCGTCATTCTGACCCAGGTGCAGCGCGCCACCGGAAAGACGGCCCATGCTGCACTGGGACAGCGGATAAGCTATCTTTCCGCTACCCAAGTTCGGTTCGACGGGGCCTGGCACCTGGATCTGGTCGATCACTGTCCGTGATCCTATGGGCCACAAAGGTTCATTGGTCAGCCGGGGCCAAAGCGCAATAACCTCCGGCCCATGACATATCAATTGGTCCTGGGTGACCCCGCCTATTCGAGTTGGTCGTTGCGCGGCTGGCTGCTGTTTCATCGCTGGTCTATTCCGTTCGAAACACGTTGGGTTTCGTTCAGTCTGGATCAAAGCGTTGCCGAGCAAATGCCAGACATGGCCCCCGCACGCACTGTGCCCGCGGTAAAGATGCCGGACGGCGCAGTCGTTGGCGATAGTTTGGCCATCGCAGAAGAACTCGCGACCCGGCATCCGGACCTGGCGTTCTGGCCACAAGATAGTGTTGATCGCGCCGCAGCCAGAGCGATGGTGGCAGAGATGCATTCCGGTTTCGCTGTTTTGCGTCAGCTTTGCCCGATGAACGTGCGCTGTGCCTATAGTGAGGTGCCCATTCCGTCCGAACTGGAGTCGGATTTGTCGCGGATCAATGTGCTCTGGCAAGAGGCACTCAACAAAAGTGGTGGGCCTTGGCTGTTCGGCCAATATACTGTGGCGGATGCTTTTTTCGCACCTGTGGCGGCGCGAATTGCGGGCTATGGATTGCCAGTTTCGCAGACGGCGCAAGGGTATGTGGCCCGGCATCTGGCCGATCCCGCCTTTCTGGAATGGCGCAAGATGGGTTTGGAAATCGGGCCGGATCTGGAATGGTACGCCATGACATATCCGCAAGTGGCGTGGCCCGGACCTTAACCCTTTTACTAAAATTCAACGCCTTGATCCTAGCCATGGCAGAACTGGCCAAAAGGCAGGAGAGCTATGGTTGCCCGTGCGCATTCCGTCGCGTTCGAAGGCGTCGACACACGGGCCGTAGAGGTTCAGTGTGCCGTCTCACCTGGCCTGCCCGCCTTTGCCATCGTTGGCCTGCCGGACAAGGCGGTTTCTGAGGCACGAGAGCGGGTTCGATCCGCGCTGTCCGCCATGGCCATCGCCCTGCCGTCGAAGCGGATCACGATTAATCTTTGTCCGGCAGATCTGCCGAAGGAAGGTTCGCATTTCGATCTGCCGATAGCGCTCGCGGTACTGGCTGCACTGGAAATTCTGCCGCGCGAAGAAGTGGAACGTACGCTTGCCCTTGGCGAACTGTCGCTGGACGGCACCCTTGTCCCTGTGATCGGGGCCCTACCCGCCGCGATGGCGGCTGCAGATGATGATCGGACGCTCCTTTGCCCGGCCGGTTGCGGCTCCGAAGCGGCATGGGTTGGCGCGGCGGAAGTGATTGCGGCAGACACGCTGGCTGCGGTTGTGCGGCATTTTTCCGGGCAAGCGCCGCTGTTGACCGCGACACCGGGCGAGGTCGTGCGGCGCCAAAACGTTCGGGACTTCGCCGATGTTAAAGGGCAGGAACGGGCCAAACGTGCGCTGGAAATCGCGGCCGCCGGGCGTCACCACGTGCTGATGGTCGGCACGCCCGGTTCCGGCAAATCCATGCTTGCTGCCCGTCTGCCTGGCATCTTGCCCCCGCTGACCCCAGCCGAGGCCCTGGAAACCTCCATGATCCACTCTATCGCCGGGCTGCTCGATGATGGGGGCATCTCTCGCGAACGCCCGTTCCAGGAGCCTCACCACACGGCCTCTGTTCCGGCGATCGTCGGAGGCGGACGCGGCGCAAAACCAGGGGAGATCTCTCTGGCCCATAATGGCGTGCTCTTCATGGATGAATTCCCTGAATTCCCGCGCCAGGTCCTGGAAACGCTCCGCCAACCGATTGAATCCGGCGAAGTGGTGGTCGCCCGGGCCAACGCCCATATCCGTTATCCCTGTCGGTTCATGCTGGTGGCGGCGGCCAATCCCTGCAAATGCGGCTATCTCAGCGACCCCGCGCGCGCGTGTGCCCGCGTGCCAGTCTGCGGCGAAGACTATCTGGGCCGGATTTCTGGTCCACTGATGGACCGGTTCGATTTGCGGGTCGAGGTGCCCCCCGTGGCCTATGCCGACCTCGATCTTCCCGCGACGGGCGAACCGTCCGATGTGATCGCGGCGCGTGTGCAGGCTGCGAGAGATGTGCAAGAGGCTCGCTTTGGCCAGGTCGAGGGCGTTCGGGTCAACGCCGATCTGGAAGGACAAATGTTGGAAAAGGTCGCCCAGCTGGACAAAGACGGCAGGGACCTGCTGGGCACAATCGCCACCCGCTTCGGTCTTTCCGCGCGCGGCTACCACCGTATCCTGCGGGTAAGCCGCACGATCGCTGATCTGGCGGGCGCCGAGACGATCCAGAAACCGCATATCGCGGAAGCGATCAGCTATCGTCTTACTTTTGGCGCCCAGAGCTGAACGGGCTAGGACTTGTCAGCGCGTGCTTCAACGGCCTCCCAAATTTTGCCCGCGATGTTGGTTCCGTCGAACCGCTCCAGTTCCTGGATCCCGGTCGGCGATGTCACATTGATCTCGGTCAGGTAGTCGCCAATCACATCGATCCCAACAAAGACCTGGCCCGCATCCCGCAGCCGGGATCCGATTGTGGCACAAATCTCTTTGTCTCTCTCGGTCAGATCCGACTTCTCGGGCCGCCCGCCCACATGCATATTCGACCGGGTCTCTCCCTGGGCCGGCACGCGATTGATTGCGCCGACCGGTTCACCATCGACCAGGATCACGCGTTTATCGCCGTTGCGCACATCGGGCAGGAACTGCTGCGCGATCAGCGGCTCTCGGTTGATGCCGGAAAAGAGCTCATGCAGCGATGCCAGATTGCGATCATCGCGGCCTAGCCTGAACACGCCCGCCCCGCCATTTCCGTAGAGCGGTTTGACGATAATGTCTCCATGTTCCGCCTTGAAGGCGCGCAGCGTGTCGAGATCACGGGCAATTGTGGTTGCTGGCATAAGCTCCGGAAACTGCAGAACGAGCAGTTTTTCGGGGTAGTTTCGGACCCAGAACGGATCATTCACCACCAACACGTCGGGTTTGAGCAGGTCCAGAATGTGGGTTGTGGTGATGTAACCCATATCAAACGGCGGATCCTGGCGCAGCCAAATGACATCCATATCGCGCAGGTCGGTTTCTACCTGCGGCCCCAAGACAGCGTGGTCCCCCTGCTTACGTTGCACAGTGAGCGAACGAAGGGGGGCAACGACACGCCCGCTACGATAGCTCAGCAGATCAGGCGTATAGAAATAAAGTGAGTGGCCCCGCGCCTGTGCCTCTTCAGCCAGACGAAATGTGCTGTCTGCCTCGATATCCACGGCCTCAATCGGGTCCATTTGAAAGGCTACTTTCATGGGTGCCTCCTTTGGGAACACCCTTACATGGCCGACCCGGTCAAGGAGCGCAACGGCTCAGAAGCCCAGGGCGTTTTCCAAAATCTCGATCCGGCCC
>JBCBGY010000141.1:0-11779 GCA_038526275.1 Pseudomonadota bacterium
GGGCTGCCCTCGGTCGGGACTGTCTTGGACCGAACGGCATCGAACAGGGCGGATTGGAATTCCTTGTCCTCGCCCTCTTGCGGATTTCCGTCTGCCAGATGCTTCAACACGGCTTCGCGGTTCGCATCATCCAGTGCAAAGGCATGACCACGGGCAAAGGCGCGGCTCCAGCCCTCGACGAGGCCACGGTCGCTGGCAATCGTATCAGCCATCGTGGCAATGCCATTGCCGAAGAAGCGACCAAACTCCGCTGGGGTGATATCGCGAACAGCCATACCGCGCTGGTTCAGGATCGCCGTGTCGGCTGTAGAGGCCGAATAGGCGTCGATCTCACCATTCAGGAACGCTGCTGTGGCTGGACCGCCATCGCCGACGGTGAGGAATTCATAGTCCTCGCCATCTTTCATGCCAGCGCCTGTCATGACGTTGCGGGCAAAGCCCACTTCAGCGCCGTCGGCTGTTCCGGTCCCGATGACCTTGCCCCGCAGTTCTTCAACCGACTGATATTCGGACTCTTCCTGAACCGCGATGCCGAAGTTGCTTCGCGCAGCGACGTTATAGATGTGGACAGCGTTCACACCGCGAGACCGCGCCGCAATCAAGGGGCCGGGGCCTGGACGACCGAAATGCGCCTGGCCCGCGGAAAGGGCTTGCAGTACAGCACCTGAGCCATTGATGGCCTCGACCGTTACGTTCAGTCCTTCCTCTGCAAAGAACCCTTCGCCAATGGCAACGAACACCGGAAACGAGTTGATCGCCGATGGGCTTGGTTGAACGAAGGTTATGTCGCGGCCCTGTGCCAAAGCGCTGGAGCCCAGCAAGCTGGCCGCCGGAACGGCCGAGAGCATCGAGGCCGTAAATGTTCTTCTGTTTATCATTGTTGTCTTCCTCCCGAGTAGTTTTGACCTCTGAGCCCCGCCAAAGGCGGGGCGGAGATCCTAAACAGCGCGCACAGGGTTCCTGAGCGTGCCGATGCCGGAAATGCTGCAAGTGACAACATCGCCATCCTTAAGAAATTGCGGGGGCTCCATTGCGTAGCCCACGCCGGAGGGGGTGCCCGTCGCGATCAGGTCACCCGGTTCAAGCGTCAGACCTTCGGACAAGGACGCAATGAGCGTCGGAATGTCGAAGATCATGTCGCGTGTATTGCCGTTTTGCCGCTGTTCGCCATTGACGGTCAGGCCGATCGACAAGGCGTGTGGGTCGCTGATCTCGTCCGCTGTCACGATGTAAGGCCCAAGCGGACAGGACCCATCCAATCCCTTGCCCTTGAAGTACTGCCCACCGTGGCGGCGTTGAACATCCCGGGCCGTAATGTCGTTCAGGATGGTGTATCCAAAGATGTGGTCAAAGGCGTCTTCCTTGGCGATGTTGCGTCCCGGTTTGCCGATCACAACGGTCAGTTCCACTTCGTAGTCGGTGGCGGCGGACAGTGACGGAAAGACCAGAACGTCACCTTCTGGCGGAACAACCGACGTCGGTGGCTTCGTGAAATAGACGGGGTGCTCTGTCACGCCAACATTCTGCTTCTGGGCCCTGTCGCCTTCGGCAATGTGTTCTGCGTAATTCCGTCCGACGCAGAAGACGTTTTTGTGTGGCGTGATCGGGGCCAGCAAAGGCGTGTCTGCAGGCTCGATCGCGTGGGCATGGTGACCCGCTTCCGCCTCTGCCACCAGCGTTTTCAGTTTTGGCAGAGTTTCGGCTGCTTCCGCAATCAGCGACCGCATGGACCCCGCTTGAAGACAGGACGACTCCGGCATCGCTGAAGCAGCCTTGGCGATATCAAGCATTCGACCGTCTTGAAGAAGCACGACACAGGCTGAGGCGTCGCCTGTGGAAATTGTAGCGAGACGCACTTGCCATTCCTCCCTGGTTTCGACTTGCATCGAAAAAGCAAGCTGTGCCCATTTTGCAGTCTTGTTGCCGCACCTTTGGGACCCCTTGATAGTTGGCGGAACATCTGTTTCGATCAATGAACCAATCACTGAATTGGGTGAAAGGCATGGGCGATCTAACCGAACGCGTGCGCGAATTACTGGATACTGCAGGATACAGGCACAATGACCGGGTGCCGCCTGAACGGGAACTTTGTGCACAGCTCGGGACAACGCGAAACCGGTTGCGCAAGGCATTGGCCGAACTGGAGGCGCAGGGGCGGATCTGGCGGCATGTGGGGCGAGGGACGTTCGTCGGTGCGCGCCCGGTCCTGAACCTGAAAGACGTCACCTACCTGCGGGATCAGATCTCGCCTGAACAGGTGGTGGCGGTCCGTTGCACCATTGAACCCGAATTGGCCCGACTGGCTGCGAAACATGCCACGCGCACTGATGGCGAACAGATGAAATTATGTGCCGAACACTGTCGGCAGGCCGAGGATTGGCGCACCTACGAGGCGTGGGACAACCATCTGCACCACGCCATTGCCCGCGCAACCCGCAATCAGTTGTTTCTCTATTTCTTCGAGACTCTGAATTCTGTGCGTCGCTCGATTGTCTGGGGTCAGCCAAGGGATTCACGAAAGCCACCGCCCGATTATACCAGTTTCAACGAGCATGATGCCATCGTCTCTGCGATCGTCGCGAAAGATGCCGATCTCGCCGAGGTGACGATGATGGGTCATCTTAAGTCGGTTTATTCGCGGCCGCCCCACCGCGTTCCGTGTCACAAGGACTAAACCGAAATTCAACCAATTCCCTAAATGGTTGGATCGGTGCCCTTGCAAAACAGCCGCAATCCCCGCGATGAGGTTACCCAAACGACTGCAGTCGCGCGCGCTCATAACCAAACTAATGAAACCTGCCGCGCGACAATCAAACGCTTAGGAGGAGGCCCATGTCCGTACACGTTATTCCCTCACCGCAGGTCCATACGATCCCAACGGCTGGTGGTAGCACCTTCCCCGTCCGCCGCGTCTATTGCATTGGTCGAAACTTCGCGGCCCATGCCGTCGAAATGGGGCATGATCCCGATCGTGAGCCTCCGTTCTTTTTCCAGAAGAACCCCAACAATCTCGATCCGTCGGGCGAATTTCCATACCCGCCTCACACGTCCGATGTGCATCACGAAGTGGAACTGCTGGTTGGGCTGAAATCCGGCGGAACGAACATTCCGCTGGATCAGGCGCTGGATCATGTCTGGGGCTATGGCGTGTCGCTCGACATGACCCGCCGCGATCTGCAGGGCCAGATGAAGAAGATGGGGCGCCCTTGGGAGATCGGCAAAGCATTTGAACGGTCCGGTCCGGTCGGACCCATGCTGCCCGTTTCCGAAGTTGGGCACCCGGATCAAGGGCGCATCGCCCTGGTGGTCAACGGAGCCGTCCGTCAGGAAGGGGACCTGAATCAGATGATCTGGAAGGTGCCCGAGATGATCTCGTACCTTTCGGAGTATTTTGAGCTTCAGGCTGGGGACGTCATCATGGCCGGCACCCCTTCAGGCGTAAACGCTGTGGAACGCGGGGACGTTATGGAAGCGACCATCGAAGGGGTCGGGACGCTGACCGTGAAGGTCGTTTAGGGGCCGGCGGCGGCGACCGTCTGACGAAATACCTCGAACATGTATCCCCTGATGCTTTGAAATCTTCAGGCAGCGTTAGGTGGTGCATGTTTTCGCATGGAGCGCGGCTTATTCAGGATGCGCCTTAGTCGGATTTTGCGCTGACGATACCGACGATTGGCCCGATTGGCAGCCCGTTATCCCGGCGCTGCATGTCCGGCGCGTAGAGCCGCGAAACCCGTCCGTCGAGATAGAGTGCATTCGGCGTGTCCAGCACATCCCGAAACAACCGGCCAAAGTGGTGAAAGTTCACCCGCTCATCCGAGATGGCGAAATGAACCAACGCGCCGTCGGCGCTGACCCCGACCCCATTTCGGACATTCAAGCTGTCGCTGTCGGGAATGAACCGGGGATGCAGCTTCCCGTCGACCACCAACATTGGGCCTGACTGGGTGGCAAATCGGCAGGCGGGACTTTGCGCCGCATAGGTCAGCGTTTCGATAACCTGTGACGCACCATCTTCGGCCACACAAAACACCCCGTTGGGGAGAAGACCGAAATTTCCGGGCCCGGCCCGTTTGACAAGCGGAGCCAGCTCCTTGCCGTCTTCGATGTACAGGCCGACAGCACTGAGATCGCGGTGAAACATTCCGGCATTCATGGCGAAGGCCAGTTGACCGCCGTCGTTCTTAAGCGACCGGTCCACCGCTTGGAACGAGCCATAGGCGGCACCGTCATTTCCGCGCAAAAACAGCCGTAGATCAACTTGATTGGCGATGTAACTGCAGACGGTGAAGTTTGCCCCGTCATATTGAACTGGCCCGCAGGCTGCCTGAACTTGAGCCGCACCCATCAGCGCGACTAAGCAGAATAAAGCCCTACGCAGCACTATCATCATCAGGGTCCGTGGCATCCGATCCGCCAATTGCGATGTCGCGAGCCACATCAGGAGCTGCGAACATGCGGCGGGTGTCGTCCATCCGATCAAAGGTTTGGTCGACGGCGAACCGTAATTCCGGAGAGAATTTGAGCGTTAGTTTGCGCGATACCAGGCGACGCAATTCATGCCGGTTGCGGTGCAGTGCCTCCAACGCGCTTTCGGCATCGCGCCCCCCCAATGGCAGAACATAGGCCGTGGCGACCCGAAGATCGGGCGATGTCGTCACTTCGCCCACAGTAATGGATATCCGGTTCAGATCTGGGTCGTGAACATCACCGCGCATCAAGACGTCCGACAGAGTCCGACGGATCAGTTCTCCGACCCGGAGCTGTCGTTGCGAGGGGCCAGGACCGGAATGAAACTTGTTGCGGGCCATGGATTCCAATTAAGGCTTGGTTCGGTCCTGTGCAAGACGCGCATATGATCAAACGTATTAATAGCAATTGGGGTGAAACATGGCGGATGAACCAGCAGGCGTTGTGGTCACAGGTGTGTCCGGTCGGATGGGGCGCATGTTGGTTCAGGCTGTCCAGGAACAAGATCGGCTTGCATTGGTCGGAGCCGTCGAACGAGAGGGCCATCCCTGGATCGGAACTGACCTCGGAGAGACGCTTGGCGGAGCTCCGGTTGGCGTCCAGGTGACCGACGACGTGCGAGAGCCATTGACGCGGGCCCAAGTCGTTCTGGATTTCACGGCGCCTGCCGCAACAGTGGCGACCGCGGCCATTGCGGCCGAAGCGGGCGCGGTACATGTCATCGGTACGACTGGACTGACCGACACCGATATTGACCGGATCGACACTGCAAGCCACCGCGCCGTTATCGTGCGGGCCGGTAACATGAGCCTCGGTGTGAACCTCTTGGTGCAATTGACACGCCAGGTGGCCGCAGCTTTGGATGCCGATTTCGACATTGAGGTCGTCGAAGCTCACCACCGGCATAAAGTCGATGCGCCATCGGGCACCGCCCTTATGCTTGGACAAGCTGCGGCAAAGGGGCGCGATGTGCCGTTGTCAGAGGCCTATGTGGCCGCCCGAGACGGTATCACAGGTGTCCGCACCGAGGGGTCTATTGGTTTTTCGGCTATCCGGGGTGGCGATATAATCGGCGATCACGATGTGATTTTCGCCGGGCCGGGCGAGCGTATCGTCCTGACCCACAAAGCCAGTGACCGGTCACTATTTGCCAAAGGTGCGGTCAAGGCGGCCCTATGGGGGCTGGGTCAACAACCCGGTCATTATTCCATGCTGGATGTTTTGGGCCTGTCTGGTTGATTGGCCCGTGGCGTAAAAGATTCGTTAGAAGTGATCCGGCACAAACCTTCGCAGCGTAGAACACCAGTAATTTGCGGAGAACCGTGCCATGCTGCGAACCATGTCACTTTGCGCTGCCGTGATCTTTACCTCATTGCCGACGATCACGGTGGCGGAGCAGTTCAAGACGATAACCAATAAAGGCGATTTCGTATCGCTTATCTCTGGCCGTCAACTCACCCGTCAGGGAATTCGGTTGGCCGTCAGTCCCAGCGGTCAGATTGCCGGGCGCGGTTTTGGCCGCGATGTGAGTGGAGGTTGGACTTGGCGAGAAGGTTTTTTCTGCCGGGATCTCTTTTGGGGCAAGCGTGACCTCGGCTTTAACTGCCAGATGGTGAAGGTCAACGGCTCTACCATGCGCTTCATTTCGGATCGCGGCACAGGCCAATTTGCTGATCTGAAGCTGCGTTAGCCGTCAGAAATCTATCGCGATCCCCTTTTTTTCCCAATCGCCATAGCGCGCCGGGTCGGGTCCGTCCCGGCCCCCTAGCTCTTTCGGGGCTTGGATGTCGGGAGTCTTCGCCCGCCGGGCATCGGCCTCGGCTAAAGCGCGCTGGGCGACATCGGGCAGCGCGTCGCGTCGGGCTTTTTCCTGCGGGTCCATGGGCACTCCTTGAGGCTGGCTTTGTCCTGATATACGTCGCGCGGATCTTTCTGCAACGGGAGCGCGCAGGTGAAGACGGACAGAACCGACCCTTTGGCCCCACGCAAGGCGGCCCTGTGGCTGTTGGGATCCGTTATCCATGAAAAGCGGCTTCTGTCCGATCTGACGGCTATGGCCGAATTTGCTGGCCATCCTCCTGCCGTCAAAGCCGCCAGCCAGCGTCTGGCTGGTCAGACACTGCGCCACCGCCACCGCGCGGATGCAATGCTGAAACCATTCGTTTCTCGACCCATATCGCCCGACATCAGGCTGATCTTGCAATTGGCTGTGACCGAACTGCTGGCCAACGAGTCCGCCCCGCACGGGGTCGTGAATGCTGCCGTGAACCTGGCCCGTCACCGGCAGAAACGAGCTGCCGGCCTGGTAAACGCAGTGCTGCGGCGCGTGACTGAGGCTGACCGGTCGCCGTGGGACAGCGCTGACGCACCGCGCCTGCCCAACTGGATCCGTGGTCGCCTGGGGTCGGCCTATGGAAATGCGCGGGTGGCCCGGATGGAGGCTGCCCATGGCATCGCCGCCCCACTGGACCTGACCGTTCGCGATCAAAAGGAAACCGAACGCTGGGCCGAGGCCCTTGAGGCCGAGATTCTGCCGACGGGCAGTTTGAGGATCGCACGCTCGGTCCAGGTGTCGGCGCTGCCCGGCTTCACCGAGGGTGCCTGGTGGGTGCAGGACGCGGCTGCGGCGATTCCTGCCCGTTTACTGGAGGTGAAACCGGGCCAACGGGTCTTGGATCTTTGCGCGGCTCCTGGGGGAAAGACCATGCAGCTTGCCGCTGCTGGCGCGCAAGTGACGGCGCTCGATATCTCGGAAGCTCGGCTGGCGCGGGTGCGCGAAAACCTGGAGCGCACGCAGCTATCGGCGGATCTGATCACAGCAGACGCATTATCCAGGAAACCGGACGAAACCTTTGACGGGATTCTGCTCGATGCGCCCTGTACCGCCACTGGAACGATACGACGGCACCCGGATCTGCCATTTGCGAAAGATGGTTCGGGGCTGAAGGAACTGCTGACCCTTCAGGCTGCCCTTCTCGATAAGGCCATAACATGGCTGCGCCCGGGAGGCCGGCTGGTTTATTGTACCTGCAGTCTTTTGACCGAAGAAGGCGAACAGCAAATCAGCGCCGCCCGCGAAAGACATCCCGATTTGACGCTGGTGTCAGCCGCAACAGGGAATTTCCCACAAGATTGGCGTGGGCCCAACGGGGAATTGCGCCTGACACCTGATCTTTGGCCCGAGAAAGGCGGCATGGATGGCTTCTTTGTTGCGGTATTGCAAAGCGCGACCACCCATCTGCCGTAATTCGGTGACACTACCGAGGCGGGGCGGTATGATTCTGCCCTAGGCACATCAGCAACACATGGATGCCATGGTCGGCAGTCAATCCCGTCCCGTCAGCCGCGCGGAAAGGCGCCGTCGCAATATGAACCGGTTTCACGCCTGGCGCGCAGCGCGGGCGAGACCGGCCACCGGCTTTGTGACGACCCCCGAACCGAGGGCGATTGGGTCTATTGCGCGCGGACGGCAGCTTTTGGCCGGGAATTACCTGTTTGCCGGTTATCTGGTGGAAGCGCCGCACACATCGGTTTGGGACCTTCGGATGCCCTCCGAGAGCTTTGAAGTGGCGCTCAACAGTTTTGGCTGGCTCGATGATCTGGCAGCGGTGGGTGATGGCCGCGCACGTTTTGCCGCCCAGGATTGGACTTGGGAATGGATCGAACGCTTTGGCGGTGGCGAAGGCCCCGGCTGGACGCCTGACCTTACAGGAAGACGGCTGATCCGCTGGATCAACCATGCGATCTTGCTGCTCCGGGGCAGGTCGCCAGAAGAATCGAGCGCGTTTTTTCGCTCTCTTGGCCAACAGACCATCTTTCTGAGCCGGCGTTGGAAAGCCACCACACCGGGGCTGGAGCGGTTCGAAGCGCTGGTCGGGCTGATCTATGCCGGGCTGGCTCTGACAGGCATGGAACGCAGGGTCGGACCGGCCTTGCGGGCGCTGGCCCGGGAATGCGAGGCCCAGATCGACGAAGCCGGTGGCATACCATCGCGCAATCCCGAACATTTGCTGGAAGTGTTCACCCTGCTGTCATGGGCTGCTCAAGCGCTGCGCAACGCAGATCGTGAACCGGGCCCAGAACATCAGGCCGCCATGGAACGCATCGCGCCGACCTTACGGGCGCTTCGCCATAGCGATGGTGGCCTGGCCCGATTCCATGGGGGCGGACAGGCGCAAGACGGTCGGCTGGATGCGGCCTTGGCCGCCGTGCGGGTTCGGGCCACAGTTCAAACCGGGCAATTGGCCATGGGTTATTCCCGGGTTACGGCCAGTCGGACAAGCGTGATTGTTGATGCGGCAGCCCCGCCGACCGGAGCAGCAGGCATCAACGCCCACGCTTCGACCCTGGCGTTCGAACTGACATCCGGAAGGCGCCAGCTCATTGTAAATTGCGGCTCGGGTGCGACCTTTGGCGATACCTGGCGCCGGGCAGGTCGGGCCACACCGACACATTCTACCCTTGGGATCGAAGGTATATCTTCCAGCCGCCTGGGGTCTTCTTCCGAGGGCGGCGAAGTCCTGCTTGACAGGCCGACCGAGGTCACAATGAAGTGCCGCCGGATTGCAGATGGCACTCAGCTTCTGTTGAGCCACAACGGCTATGTGCCATCCCACGGTTTGTCCCATGTCCGCAATTTACTCTTGTCGGATGATGGACGCAGTTTGTCGGGCGAAGACACGCTCGGCGCCCTGAACGACGGTGACCGAGCGCGTTTTGAACTGGTGATGAACGAGGTGCAGCTAAAGGGCGTCGCCTTTTCTGTTCGGTTCCATCTGCACCCGGACGTCGAGGCCGAAGCGGAGTTGGGCGGCACGGCTGTTTCGCTTGTTTTGAAAAGCGGGGAGGTTTGGGTGTTTCGCCATGACGGGGCGGCAGAGCTTTCGCTGGAACCATCGGTGTATCTGGAACGTACCCGCCTGAAGCCGCGGGCATCGCAGCAGATCGTTCTGAACGGGCGGGTTATGGACTTTGGTAGACAAGTCGGCTGGACCTTGGCGAAGGCTCAGGATACGCCGCAGGTCATGCGCGATGTCGTCGAAGCTGAGGCGGCGATCACCGCGGCGACCTTGGACTGACCACGCTGGAGCCCATAGCCATGACCCGTACGCCGATCCGTCGCGCGCTCCTTTCCGTATCCGACAAGACGGGTCTGGGGGAATTGGGGCAGGCGCTTGCCGATGCCGGTGTCGAGTTGCTGTCGACCGGTGGTTCGGCTGCGATGTTGCGAGAGAGTGGCCTGACCGTTCGCGATGTGGCCGATGTGACCGGGTTTCCCGAGATGATGGATGGTCGGGTTAAGACGCTGCACCCCAATGTGCATGGCGGGCTTTTGGCGCAGCGAAGTAACCCGGAGCATGTGGCGGCCATGGAGACCCACGGCATCGGGCCGATCGATCTGCTGATTTCGAATTTATATCCGTTTGAGTCGACGGTGGCGACCGGGGCGGACTATGCCACCTGCATCGAAAACATTGATATTGGCGGCCCGGCCATGATCCGCGCTGCGTCTAAGAACCATGAGGATGTTTGCGTCATAGTTGATGTGGAAGACTATTCCGCATTGCTGGAGCAATTGGCGGAAGGCGGCACGACGCTCGCTTTTCGACAGAAGATGGCGCAGATCGCTTACGCCCGAACGGCGGCCTATGACGCGGCGGTCTCTACCTGGATGGCCGCGGCCATTGGTGAGGCAACGCCCCGCCGCCGCGTATTCGCCGGGCATCTGCGGCAGGAAATGCGGTATGGTGAGAATCCCCACCAGGGCGCAGCCTTTTATGCGGACGGATCAGAGCGCTCTGGTGTGGCGACGGCAGAGCAGCATCAGGGTAAGGCGCTCAGCTATAACAACATCAACGATACCGACGCGGCCATCGAACTGGTAGCGGAATTTGACCCGGCTGAAAGTGCGGCTTGCGCCATCATCAAGCATGCCAATCCGTGCGGCGTGGCCCTGGCACCCACATTGCTGGAGGCCTATCAGCGGGCCTTTGACTGTGACCGGACCAGCGCCTTTGGTGGAATTATCGCCCTCAACCGGCCCCTTGATGCTGAAACCGCAAAAGCGATTACCGGGATCTTGACCGAGGTTGTGATTGCTCCTGGCGCCGACGCCGCTGCGCACGAGGTGTTTGCGGCGAAGAAAAACCTGCGGCTGCTCACAGTTGAGAGCCTGCCTGACCCAAAGGCGCCTCTACTGGCGGTCAAGCAGGTGGCAGGTGGTTACCTGGTGCAGGACAAGGATGTGGGTCATCGCGCGGCAGAGGATCTGTCGACCGTGACGGATATCAAGCCCAGCCCGGCCCAGTTGGACGATATGCTGTTTGCCTGGACGGTCGCCAAGCATGTGAAATCGAACGCGATTGTCTATGTCAGGGATGGCGCGACCGTTGGCATCGGGGCGGGGCAAATGAGCCGCGTCGATAGCTCTCGGATCGCCGCGCGAAAAGCGCAAGATATGGCGGAGGCGCTGGGCCTTCCGGAGCCGCTCACCAAAGGATCCGTTGTCGCGTCCGATGCGTTCTTTCCCTTCGCCGATGGCCTTTTGACAGCTGCGGAGGCTGGTGCGGTGGCCGTAATTCAACCCGGTGGCTCGATGCGGGATGATGAAGTGATCGCGGCGGCGAATGAGGCCGGGCTCGCCATGGTCTTAACAGGGCAGCGGCATTTCCGGCACTGACATGCGTTTGCTCTGGATCTCTGCCGCGATAGCATTCGCCCTGGATCAGGCCACCAAGTATGGTGTGATCTATGGGCTGGACCTGGCCAACGGTGATGTGGACGTTTTACCGCCTTTGTTGGTGTTCCGGAAAGGTCTGAATACCGGCATCAACTTCGGATGGCTTTCAGGCGCATCGTTTGACACGCGCTGGCTGCTGATCGGTGTCGCCGTCGCCATCAGCGCAGGCTTGGTCTTTTGGGCCTACCGGAGCTTTGAGCGCCCGGTTCAGTTCATCTCGGCCGGCCTGATCGTGGGCGGCGCGATGGGTAATGTCTTGGACCGGCTGATTCATCCGGGCGTGCTGGATTTCCTCAATATGTCCTGCTGCGGGATTGCAAATCCCTACATCTTCAATGTCGCAGACATATTTATTTTCGCAGGGGCCCTTGGCATTGCGTTCCTGACAGGCGAGAAAAAGTCGGCGTGACGTGTGTCTATTGGTGGGTTATGAGGGCTAGACGGTTCAAATGGAGGCAACAATGACAGGACGGACAGGGCGCATTGCCATGGCCTTGCTGATTGTTGCCACGGTCGCTGCCTGTGGTGGCCGCAACGATCCCGATCTGATTAATATCCGCCGGGGGCAGA
>JBCBGY010000142.1:0-11682 GCA_038526275.1 Pseudomonadota bacterium
CTCCTGGCCCAGATCCTGCGTCCCGATAAAGGCCGCGATGATCACCATGAAGAATGCAAAGATGATGGCCTGGTTGAAACCCACAGCCATTGTGGGCAGTGCCAATGGCAGACGCACGTTCCAAAGCAGCTGTTGCCGCGTGGTCCCAGACATTTCGGCGGCCTCCACAATGTCAGGGGGCACCGCGCGCAGGCCTTCGATTGTGTAGCGGGTCAGCGGAACGGTGGTGAAAATCACGATGGCAAAGACCACGGCCACGTCGTTGACACCAAACAGCATGATGGCCGGGATCAGGTAGATGAAGCTGGGAAAGGTCTGCGCCGTATCGCAGATCAGCAGCACGCGCTGCGACCACCGGTCGGATCGGGATGCCGCGATGCCCAAGGGCAGACCGATCAGCATTGAAAAGATCACCGCGGAAATCACGGCATAAAGCGTGATGACTGACCGGTCCCACCAGCCAGAGAATGCGACAAGGGTGAAGAAGATCCCGGCATAGATCGCAGAACGTTTGCCGCCCACAAGGCCCGCCAGTGCCACGACCACCAGAATGAATGCAGGTGTCGGGATCCAAAGCAGCGTATTGCGGAAGGGGATCAGTACCTGGACGTTCAGAAACCACCGCATCCCTTCGGTCACTGTCCGCACGCCGTCTAGCGCCAGGAAATCGCGGATCGCGCCGTCGATTTCGCGGCCTTGGGAAAGCGACTCCTTCCGGTGTACCTCGTCCAGAACGCCCAGCATCCAGTGCGGAATGTTGAACTCGGCGAGCGGCAGTAACACGGGCTCCACTGGCTCCATGCCCGACACGGACCAGGAGAGCAGGCCGAAGAGAATGGCACCACCGACAGTTGCCAGGATATAGATGTTCCGCTTCCACCACGGCGTACCCCGCGGGAAATGCTCTGGCTGCTTGACGACCCAAGCCTTGGACATCCGGTCGAGAAGGATTGCAATAAGAACGATGGTTACGCCGATCTCGAAGGACCGGCCCAGCTTGAGGCTGCCCATATTGGCCAGCAATTTGGCCCCCAGACCCGGCATGCCGATGAACGCGGTCAGCACCACCATGGCGAGCGACAGCATGATGACCTGATTAACGCCGACCAGGATCTCTGTGCGGGCGGCGGGGATGTAGACGCGGGTCAGCATCTGCCAGCGGCTCGCGCCCGACATTTTGCCCGCTTCGACCACGTCAGGGCTGACCTTCTGCAAACCAAGCGCCGTCATCAGGATCATCGGTGGCATAGCGTAAAGGATCGTGGCCATGGCCCCAGCCGTCGGCCCGACCTTGAAGAAGATAACTGCGGGCAGCAGGTAGGTGAAGAAGGGTAGGGTTTGCATAACCGACAGGACGGGGCGCAAAACCGCGTCGAACCTGGGCGATTTCCACGCCAAAATCCCAAGTCCCAGTCCCGCGAAGAAGGCCAAGGGCGCGGCAACCGCGATCACCGAAAGCGTTTGCATCGCCAGTTCCCACTGGCCGACCAGCGTGGTCCACAGGCAGGTGATGGCGGCAAACAGCGCCATCCGCCATCCGCCCAGATAGTGGGCCAAGACGACGACAGCAGCGGTGATCGCTGGCCATGGGATCGGGCCGATATTGGGCCAACGCCGCTTGCCTTCCAGCAGGTTCGCGGTTGTGTCGAGCAGGAACTGCAGCGGGCCTTCCGAAAAGGCGCGGGTTATATAGATCAGGCCCAAATCATTCTGCACAAAGGCAAAAACCTGGTCCAGTACTGCTGCCGCCGGAGGGATCCAGGCGTCTGGTAGGCGGTCGAGCCAATCCGGCAGGACGCCGAGCGCCTTGGCCAGCATCAGCGCCACCGCGGCAGCGACCAACATCCACAGAACCGAAATTGGGCTCAGCGTGACCTTCCGGTCGGGGATGTTTGCCGTGGCGACGGTCACTAGCGGGCTTCCAGCAAGACGTTCAGCCCATCGGCGCGGCGCAGACCGCCGATGATTGTCTCCCCATCCGCCACCGGGATCACATCGCGGCTGTCTTCGATCAGCATCCGGGCCATGTCGCGCACCGTGGCGGTCGCCTCAACGGGTTCACCTTCGCCAGCAACATCCGGCTGAGCCAGAACGCTGGCATGAACGACACGGGATTTGTCCACATCCTTGGTGAACTTGGCGACATATTCAGTGGCCGGGTTCAGCACGATCCGGTCGGGCGTGTCGCACTGTTCGACCATACCGTCTTTCATGATCGCAATCCGGTCTGCCAGGCGCAGTGCTTCGTCAAAATCATGCGTGATGAAGGCAATCGTCTTGCCCAGCATCGCTTGCAAGCGCAGGAATTCGTCCTGCATTTCGCGGCGGATCAGCGGATCGAGTGCCGAAAAGGGCTCGTCCAGAAACCAGATGTCGGGCTCAATGGCGAGGCTTCGGGCAATGCCCACCCGCTGCTGCTGACCGCCGGACAATTCGCGAGGGAAGTAATCTTCGCGTCCGGCAAGGCCAACCAGTTCCACCACTTCTAGCGCGCGTTCGCGACGGGTGTGGCGGTCTTGGCCGCGCATTTCCAGCGGGAAAGCAACGTTTTCCAGAACGGTGCGGTGCGGCAGCAGGCCAAAGGACTGAAAGACCATGCCCATCTTCGACCGGCGCAATTCGATCAGAGCTTTTTCTGACAGTCCGGCCAGATCCTCGCCATCGATGCGAATGGTGCCGCCGGTGATGTCGTGCAGCCGGGAAAAACAGCGCACCAAGGTCGATTTCCCGGATCCCGAAAGCCCCATGATGACCAGCATCTCGCCCTTGGCAACGGACAAGCTGACATCCCGCACGCCAGCAATATAGCCGTCTGCGCGGATCGCCTCAAAGCTCGCCTTTGGGTCCATGGACGCGAAATAGGCCTTCGGTGCGGCACCGAACAGCTTCCACACATTCTGGGCATCGATCACAGGTGCGTCAGACATGGCGTTCCTTCTATCGCCCCGCCGACAAACCGGCGGGGCAGGGTTCAGGTCGGATCAGGCGCCGCCGAGCCAGGGTTTCCAGATGGCTTCGTTATCTTCGAGCCAAACTTCAGCCGCTTCTTCCGGCTCCAACTCGTCGATATCGACCAGCTTGGCCATTTCGGCGATCTGCGCGTTGGTGAAAGAGATCTTTTCCAGAACGGCATAAGCGTCTGGCCATTTCTCTTCCATCCCTTCCCAGGCGGCTTTCTTCAGATAGCCGTCCGCCGGGTTGCCGCAGTCATAAAGCGCATCCGGGTTCGGCCCTTTGGCCGGATCGGTGTCGCAGCCATCTTCCCAAACGGGGAACTCGACAAACTCTCCGGGCCAAACGGCTTCGGCAAAGTTCGGCGTCCAGTTGAAGACGACGATAGGCGTTTTGTCAGCTTCAGCCGCAGCGATCTCGGCCCAAAGCGCGGCAGCGGAGCCTGCATTGATCACTGTAAAATTCAGCCCGAGCGCTTCGGCCCGTTCTTGCCCGTGTTTCAACCAGTCGACCGGCCCGTCAAGGTAGCGGCCCTTATCGCCAGTCTCTGCGGTGGCAAACAGCTCTGCACAATCGTTCAGCGCCTGCCAGTCGGGCAGGCCAGGGCAGGCGTCCTTCGTCCAGCTTGGGTACCACCAGTCTTCGCGGGTTACGGCGTCATGGTCGCCCACATCGACGATCCCGCCCTTTTCCAGCGCGGCGCGGAAGGATGCCCCAAACGCCCCTTCCCAAACCTCAAGCTCCAGGGTCACATCGCCCAAACGCACGGATTCGTAGACGGCCTGACTGTCGGTCGTGACAAATTCAACGTTCAGACCCATCTCTTCATAGATCTGGCCGACGACGTTCGACATCACGATTTGCGATGACCAGTTGTGGATCGGAATGATGATCGGGTCATCGCTGTCGGCGAAGACCGGCGTCGCCCCCAGAGCGACAGTCGATAGTGCCAGTGTTAGTCGTTTCATAGCAGAGCTCCCTGTTGCGGTCGTTTGCCGCGTTTTCTTGGCGCAGTGCACCGGTTTCAAACTTTCAGATAGTCCTCCAGGCTGTCATCCAGCGCATCGACCCATGGCGTGTGATGGGCCGGTGCTTTGGTTCCGGTCATCGGGCTGGTGTAGCCGTAATCCCGGAACTGCATGATCCCCTTCTTCTTATGCTTCTTCCATTCGTAGAAGGCCTGGTTTGCGGCCTCGATATCGAACGACGGATAGTCGGTTTCGTCGATCAATTCCTTGGTGTAGGCGCCCTGGTAGGCGATGCAGGCATAGTCATCTTCCAGCGCATCCTCTGCCGCTTCGCGATCTTTCACATCCTGCGCCATGGTCGCCGCATCAGGTAGGGCGATGCGCCCCAGGATCACGTCACGGACCCACCAGGCCTGCGCATCGAACATGTTGAACGTGTACCACTGGTCCTGCATGCCGAGGTAAAAGAGGTCGGGTTTTGGGTTGTAGACTACGCCTTTGTAAAGGTCCGCCGCCGCCAGACGGTTTGCGGTTTTCAAGCGCAGATCGTCGGGCAGAAACGGGAAGTGGTGCTTGTAGCCTGTGCAAAGGATGATCGCATCGACAGGTGTGCTAGTGCCATCAATGAAATAGGCCGTCTTTTTCTCAACCCGTTCGAGCTTTGGCACCTCTTTCCAGTTTTCAGGCCAGTCATAGCCCATCGGCGCGGTGCGGTGAGCGACGGTTACGGACTTGCAGCCATACTTCCAGCATTGCGAACCGATATCTTCCGCTGAATAGGATGTGCCGAGGATCAGGATATCCTTGCCTTCGAACTCGCGTGCATCGCGGAAGTCGTGCGCATGGAGGATCCGGCCGTTGAAGGATTCAAATCCCGGATATTCCGGCACATTTGGCACGCTGAAATGGCCTGTGGCCACCACAACATGGTCAAAGACTTCACGCGTTTCGGTATCGTCGGTTTCGTTCCGGGCGGTCACCTCAAAGCCACCGTCGACAGCACGGACATCCCGGACGATCGTGTTGAACTTGATCCAGTCGCGCACGCCCGCCTTGTCGACCCGGCCCTGAATATAGTCGAACAGAACGGCGCGCGGCGGGTAAGATGCGATGGGTTTGCCGAAATGCTCTTCGAACGTGTAGTCAGCGAATTCCAGGCCTTCCTTGGGGCCGTTCGACCAAAGGTAGCGGTACATGGAGCCGTGGCATTGGTTGCCATGTTCATCAACGCCCGTCCGCCACGTATACCGCCACAGGCCGCCCCAGTCGGGCTGCTTTTCGTAGCAGACAATCTCCGGGATCTCTGCGCCCTTTTCAGCGGCAGATTTGAAGGCGCGAAGCTGGGCAAGGCCCGATGGCCCGGCACCGATCACACAGATACGTTTTGTCATTTTGCTCCCCTCTGATTGTGGAGTTGGCGATTCAGGCCGGTTCGTGGCGCACCGCCGCTTTCATCCAGTTGGTGTAGAATTGTCGGGCCGCTGCGTTGAAGTCGCCCATTTTGGCGCTGACTTCGGCGTCAAGTTTCGGCAAGGCTCCGGCCCCGAGCGCCCGTTCCAAGGCGGCGGCATAAGCCGGGATCTTGGACCAATTTTCCACCGTGTCGGGCTCCGTTTCGAAATGGAACTGAGCGGACACAGCATGGTTGCCATAAGCAATCGCTTGGATGCGGCAAGCCGGCGAGGCAGCGAGCACATCAATGCCGTTTGGCAGGTCGGTGACTTCTGCGCCGTGCCATTGCAGCGTCTCAAGCCTTTGCGGCAGTCCCGCAAAGAACCGCTTGGTGGCCGGATGGTCGTTCAGTTCAACATCCATCACACCCACTTCCGGCGTCTCAGATGGCCCGACCTTGCCACCCAAAGCTTCCGCCAGAAGCTGGTGCCCGAGGCATAGGCCAAAGAAGGGCAACTGCCGGTCCACCACCGCTTCGCGAATGAACAGCTTTTCGTTCTTGAGCCAGGGGAATTCGTCTTCCTGCCAGGTATCCTGCGGCCCGCCCATCACCCAAAGCGCGTCGTAGTCATCAATCGGTGGAAGGGCCTCGGCCTTCTGCATCTCTATCGCATCGTAGGTATGGCCGTCTTCTGCCAGGAAGCTCCGGAAGATCCCCGGATGCTCAACCGTTTCGTGCTGAAGAACAAGCAGATGCATCGCTTTCTCCTACTGGGCCAAGTGCGCGGCGATCAGATCTGCGCCCTTGGTGCCGATCATGATGGAGGCCGCGTTCGTATTGCCACTGATCAGTTGCGGCATGACGGAAGCATCGGCCACATAAAGCCCCTCCACCTCTTTCACGGCCATGGTCGTGGGATCAACGATTGCTGCATCGTCACCGCCCATGCGGGCCGTGCCGACGGGATGATAAATGGAATCTGCGGTGGCGCGGATATAGGCATCGAACTCTTCGTCAGACTGTACATCGGCCCCTGGGCGCAATTCAGTTCCGCACATCTTCTTCATGGAGGGTTGGGCGCAGAGGTCGCGCAGCCGTTTGAGGCCTTCCCGCATCATGCGCCGGTCGGTTTCGGTCGACAGGTAGTTCGGGTCGATATCAGGGGATTTGGCCGGGTCCGCCGAGGCGAGGGTTAACGTGCCGCGACTTTCGGGTCGCGTCTGCGTGGTGTCGATCGCGAACCCATGGCCCCGGTCTGCGGCGGTGGCCCCGTCAAAGGCCAACGCGTTGACGTAGTGAAGCTGGGTGTCACAGGCAGGCGATGCCGGATCGATACTGTAGAATGCACCAGCTTCCAGGCCCTGCTGACGTCCCGCCCCTTGGCCAGTGGTCAGGTACTGAAACCCCGTCCAAAGGTAGTTGGGAAACTTGGCGTGGGACCACATGGACCAGGGCTGGCTCATCCGGTGTTTGACCTTGACCTCCAGGTGATCTTGCAGGTTTTGGCCCACTTCGGCCCGGTCGGAGACCACCGCAACCCCGTGTTCGGCCAGATGCGCGGCAGGCCCGATTCCTGTTAGCAACAGAAGGTGCGGCGTGCCGATAGAACCCGCCGCCAGAACCACCGCACCAGCGGCGAGCGTTTCGGTGTCACCATTTTCCCCTGCAACTTCGACGCCGGTGATCTTCTTGGCTTCGGTCTTCAAACGCAAAACCTGTGCATCCGTTCGGACGGTCAGGTTGTCGCGCGAGAGCGCGGGCTTCAGGAACGCATCTGCCGAACTCCACCGCCGTCCGTCTTTGATGTTCAGCTGGAACGGTCCGAACCCTTCCTGGCTTTCCCCATTGAAATCCGGGTTCTGCGGATAGCCCAGCTCCACGCCTGCTTGAATGAAAGCGTCGTAGGCCGGGTTGCCGGATTCCGGGTTCGACACGGCCAATGGGCCGTCGCTGCCATGGTAATCGCCAGCGCCCAAGGCGTTGGCTTCCACCTCTCTGAAATAGGGCAGGACATCCGCATAGGCCCAGCCCGGGCAACCCATCGCGGCCCAATTGTCGTAATCCCAGGCATTGCCGCGGATATAAACCAGCGCATTGATCGCCGATGATCCGCCCAAGGTTTTGCCGCGCGGGGTTGTCAGCTTTCGCCCATCCATATGCCGTTGCGGTACCGTCTCAAAATGCCAATTGAAGCGGGGCGAGCCGATGGCTTTGGCCACGCCCGCGGGCATACGGATGAAGATGTGATTATCCTTTGGCCCGGCTTCCAGCAGCAGCACCTGGCAGGTCGGATCACGGCTCAGCCGTTCTGCCAAGACGCACCCGGCGCTGCCTGCACCGACGATGATGACATCTGGTGCGCTCAAGCCAGAAGGTCCTTCAAGGCCTGATCAATCACGGCTGTGTCTTCGGCAACCCGCCCTCCACCAGCGTAATGGCCCCACATACTGTCGATCACACGCAGTTCGGCATTGGGCATCAGGGCGACTTCGGCGGCATTGTCTTCCGGCGGAAAGTATAGATCGGTTCGCCCGGGCAAGATGATCGATTTCGCGGTAATCGCCCCATAGGCAGCGTTCCGGTCGCCTTTGTAGACAGGGTTATTGGCCAGATCGCACGCCTGCCATGTGGCGATGAGCGAGAGCAAGTCGTTGGCATCGCGCCCGAAATAGATCCCGTCCCAGTAGCCTTTCAGATAGTCCTCGACCCCGGCAAACCCTTGCGCTTCCCACATCCGCGCCCGGTACCATTCCTGGCTCAGCGCCCATCCGGCCCATGTGCGCCCCTTGGCGGTCAGGCCGCGCCAGGGCTGTTCGGTATAATAGCCGCCCTGCCAGGCCGGGTCGCCGATGATGCCCTGCTTGACGCCTTCGAGGAACACATAAGTGTGCGGCGCGGTCGTGCCCTGACCGCAGAAACAGGACATCGCCTGGACCCGATCCGGAAACAGAGAGGCCCACTGGAACGACTGCTGCCCGCCCATGGACCAGCCGCAGACCAGCCGGACGGTTTCGACGCCGAAAACCTCGCGCACCAACCGCTCCTGGAGCGTGACATTGTCAAATTGGGTGACCAACGGAAAGTCTGGGCCCGACATGGGACGCGCGGTGTTCGATGGCGATGTTGACAGACCGCTGCCCAACATATTGATGCAAATGATGAAATAGCGATCTGGATCCAGCGCCTTGCCCGGACCAATCAAGTAGGTCTGGTCTGCATGTGTTCCGGCATACCGGGAGGGAAAGACAATCACATTGTCCTTGGAGGCCGAAAGGCTGCCGTGGGTTTTGTAGGCAACTTTGCAATCCGGAAGGGTGATACCGCATTGCAGTGTGACGCGACCGGCATCGAAAATTTCGTGGTCCATTGGCCCCTTTCCCGCGGATTTCCCCGATGCCAACCATTCCACTCTGGCGTCGCTGACACAACAAAATTTTCACTTCGACGAAAGGTTCATTCTTTTTAGGAATGTTGACGCGTGAATTTTGTGCAGCCCTTTGGACCCTTCATCCGCACAGCGTTGCCATTTATTGTGGCACCGGTCTGTGATGGGAGGATAGTTTCATGTGAGTGATATCTTTTTCTGGACAGTACTTGTGAACCATGTTGGAAATAGGCTCAAAGACGCCACATAGCGGGGGTAGATAATGGATATCGAAGATTTCGTCGACGCACCGGGTCGAGACGAGAAAATCAAAGAAGTGCGCGAGATGATCGACCGGTTGGGGATCGAGTATCTCTACCTGCAGTTCGTATCCGTCACCGGAAAGGTCATGGGCAAGGGGATCCCGGCCGACCACTGGGAAAGCGTCGCCAAGAAGGGCTTCCAACTGGTCTATGGCGCGACGATGAACCTGTTTACCGACCGCGCGGGCAACTACATGGGCTATGGCCCGGAGGCGGCAGAGCTTGTGGGCATTCCCGAGCCTGAAACCTTCATGCAGCTGCCCTGGGCCCCGACCATCGGGCGTTTCTACTGCACCCTGTTCCGGAACCGCGAGGAAAAGGAAGATCCCGGTGCGTATCTGACGTCCGACTGCCGTGGTAACCTGCGCAGGCTCCATGCGAAATTCCAGGAGAAGCACGGCCTGCAGCTGCGCATGGGCACCGAGCCCGAGATGATGTGGCTGAAGTTCGATGAGAATGGCAAGCCGAAGGATGGCTTCTCAAAGCCCTACTGCTACCATATCGACCAGTTTGAAAGCCTGCGACCCGTATCGATGCAGGTGATCCGCTATGCCCGGACCATGGGGCTGGATATGATCCAAGGCGACCACGAAGACGCGCCCGGGCAGTTGGAGCTGAACTGGACGTTCGACGATGTTCTGCGCAATGCCGACCGCCTGACGACCTATCGTCAGCTCTGTGCCCAAGTGGCGCGGGAACATGGGATCTTTGCCTGTTTCATGACCAAACCGTTCATGGGTGTCTCGGCCAGCGGCTGTCACCACAACATGTCGCTTTGGACGGCGGGCGAAAACCACATGAAGAAGTTGGGCAACGATCCCACAGCGCTGCCGGGGATGGCCGAAAACTACATGTATGTTTCTGGCGGCGACAATACGTTCATGCCCGACACCAGCGATCCGCAGATGCCCGGTAAGACGGGCCTGAAGGCAATCGGCGGAGTGGTCACGCACCTGCAAGCGCTTACGGCCATCGGGGCATCGACCGTCAATTCGTATCGCCGTTTGTGGGATACGGGCTTCTGGGCACCGGTCTTTGCCGATTGGGGCTTCCAGAACCGGACGACAGGTTTGCGGGTTTCGGCCCCGGGCCGGTTCGAGTATCGCTCGGTCGATAGTATGGTGAACCCCTATTTGATGGGATCGTGCCTGCTGGCTGCCATGGATGATGGGCTGGACAATGACCTGGATCCCGGCCCGCCAGAGGAGCGCAATATCTATGAAGCCATGGCCGAGGGCAAAGAGGTTCGCCGGTTGCCCATGAGTCTGGGCGAAGCGCTCGATCATCTGGCCAGCAGCGAAGTGGTCAAGAAAGGTCTGCCGGGCGAGATGTACCGTTTGTACGACGAATATAAGCGGGACGAATTTGCGCGCTTCATGTCGACCGTCACTGACTGGGACAATGAAATGTACATGGAGTGTCTCCCCTGATCCTCGGCGCATAGGAGGCGCGGATGCCGTCGCAACAGACCCTGCCGCGCGAGGCGGCGCCTTATCTGGACATTGCCAATCCGGACTACTCGATCCGCTCGCCAGAGGTGCGGGCGGCCCGGGATCAAAGCTGGTACGCCCGCACGCCCTACGGGCTGGCGATCCTGCGCTATCAGGAAATGGGGCGGCTGCTGATCCATCGCAGTTTGCGGCAGGGCAGCCATGCCTGGCCCGAACATAACGGCGTGGGCTCTGGCCGGTTCGCCGACTGGTGGAGCACGTCGATCCTGGTGACGGAGGGCGACGATCACAAGCGGATGCGCCGGATCGTCAATCCGGCCTTCTCGCCCGATGCCGTGGCCGCGATGATGCCGGACTTCGAGCGGATCACAACGGATCTGATCGACCAGTTCATCGACGACGGCGCCTGCGATTTCATGTCGGCCTTTGCCGACCCCTATGCGGGCCGGGTCCTGACCCTTTTGCTGGGTCTGCCCGAGGATATGGCGGGGCGGATCCTGTCGCTTGCCGCCGACATGGGTCTGGCCCTGGGCGTGACCTATAAGGAAAGCCTGCCGGTCATCGAGAAGGCCACCGCAGAGATGTATGATCTGGTGGAAGACGTCTTGGCAGAGCGTCGCGCCAAACCGGGCGATGATGTGCTGTCCGTCATGGTCGGCGCGAATTCGGGCGATGAACGACTGTCGGAAGAGGAGCTTCTGAACCTCGGGGTCATGCTGGTCTTTGCCGGGGTCGACACGACGCGCAATCAATTGGGCCTGGGAATGTCGATGTTTCTGGACAATGTCGACCAATGGGAGACGTTGGCACAGCGACCGGATCTCGACATGGCTGCATCAGACGAATGTATGCGAATGCGCCCGACGATCACCTGGGTCACGCGCGAGGCCATCGAGGATTTCGAATTTCAGGGCCTGGAGATCGAAAAGGGCACCACAATCCACCTTTTCTCGGAAAGCGCAGGCACGGACCCCGCCAACCACGGTGGTTCGGCCCCCTTCGACATCACCGCCCGGCGAAAGAAGAACTTCGGATTTGGGGGCGGCGTCCATGTCTGCCTCGGCCAAGCCGTGGCCCGAAATGACATGGCCGTGGCCTATCGCTTGCTGTCCAGCCGGATCACCAACATCCGCCCCAATGGCCCCGCCCGCCACATGCCGGACAGCGGCAATACAGGCCCGACCGAACTGCCCATCGCATTCGAAAAACGCTGAAACCGCTGTCAGATCTG
>JBCBGY010000143.1:0-11262 GCA_038526275.1 Pseudomonadota bacterium
CGAGGCTGCGGTAGGTGAATTGCGCCGGATCAAAAGCATAGAGGCAGGAGAGATGCAGCAATGACCGAGCTTTACCTGGCACAGCGTACCATGCGGCGGATGCGCAAACAGGCGATGGACCGGGGCGTGATCGCTATCCTTGACATGGGAAGCTCCAAAATTGCCTGCCTGGTTTTGCGGTTCGACGGCCCGTCCCGGTTCGCGGAAAGCGAGGGGATAGGGAGTCTCGCGGGGCAGTCCCGGTTTCGGGTCATTGGCGCGGCGACGACCCGGTCTCGGGGCGTCGCGTTCGGCGAGATCGAGTCCATGCAGGAAACCGAACGCGCCATTCGAACAGCCGTTCAAGCGGCGCAAAAGATGGCCAATGTGCGTGTCGACCACGTGATCGCCTGTTTCGCGGGCGCGGCTCCGCGGTCCTATGGTTTGGAAGGGCGGATCGGCCTCAGCGATGATGTGGTCAGCGAACGGGAGGTGGCCAGCGTTTTGGCGGCCTGTGATGTGCCGGATTATGGCTTGGGTCGCGAAGTGCTGCATGCTCAGCCTGTCAATTTCGCCATCGACCATCGGTCGGGGCTCGGCGACCCGCGCGGCCAGATGGGGAATGAATTGGCGACCGATATGCACATGCTGACGGTCGACCGCGACGCGATCCAAAATCTGGCTTACTGCATCAAGCGGTGCGATCTGGAATTGGCGGGGCTGGCCAGCAGTGCCTACGTTTCGGGGATTTCGGCGCTGGTCGAGGATGAACAGGAGCTCGGCGGCGCTTGCATCGATCTGGGTGGGGGCGCTACGGGGCTGTCGATCTTCATCAAGAAACACATGATCTACGCCGACAGCGTCCGGATCGGTGGTGAGCATGTTTCGCAAGACATTTCAAAGGGCTTGCAGGTACCACTGGCCTTGGCCGAACGGATCAAGACCTTCTATGGCGGGGTCGTGGCCACGGGCATGGATGATCGCGAAATGATCGAGATCGGTGGGGATACGGGTGACTGGCACCATGACCGCCGTACCGTGAGCCGGGCTGAGCTGATTGGCATCATGCGTCCGCGTGTCGAAGAGATCTTTGAGGAAGTCCGGCTCCGACTGGATGCGGCAGGGTTTGACCATTTGCCGGCGCAGCAAATCGTGCTGACAGGGGGCGCCAGCCAGATCCCTGGGCTCGACGGGCTCGCCTCTAAAATCCTCGGTCAACAAGTTCGGCTGGGTCGCCCGCTGCGTGTTCAGGGTCTGCCGCAAGCTGCCACGGGGCCCGCTTTCGCCAGCGCGGTAG
The DNA here is from genome assembly GCA_038526275.1 of Pseudomonadota bacterium. Taxonomy (GTDB): domain Bacteria; phylum Pseudomonadota; class Alphaproteobacteria; order Rhodobacterales; family Rhodobacteraceae; genus 188UL27-1. Next base: position 1,277 of record JBCBGY010000143.1, read on the forward strand.
GGTTGTGTCTGTTTGCCGCGCACCCGCAGGACGAGTGGTGGGATTTCGACATTCCCGCTGATCGCTATCCCGCGCGCAGCCTGAAGCGCGTGCTGTCATGGGTGCGCGAGAACTGGTGACACCAGATCTCGCGTGACCCTACTGCCACTGGCAAGACATCGCCGAAATGGTCCAATATTTTGTGGCATTTTTGCCTTTTTTGCGTGACTAATCAAAAAAAACATCCTAGGGTGGATGCAACGAACCGGGGCAGGCAGAAACAACCCGGACAAGAACGACTAAGAAGCGACAGGCGGAGCAGATATGACACTGAACCTATTGATGCCCGAGCAAGATGATCTGAGGCCTCGGATCACCGTGTTTGGTGTGGGCGGCGCCGGTGGCAATGCCGTGAACAACATGATCGAAAAGCAGCTTGAAGGGGTCGAGTTCGTGGTCGCGAACACCGACGCGCAAGCCCTGCAGCAAAGTCGGTCGGCAGCCAAAGTTCAAATGGGTCTGAAGGTCACCGAAGGTTTGGGCGCAGGGGCGCGTCCATCCGTTGGTGCCGCTGCCGCAGAGGAAACCATCGAGGAAATCGTCGATCATCTGGCGGGCGCCCATATGTGTTTCATCACGGCCGGCATGGGTGGGGGCACCGGAACCGGGGCCGCGCCGATTATTGCGCAAGCGGCCCGGGAACTTGGCGTTCTGACGGTCGGTGTTGTCACCAAACCTTTCCAGTTCGAAGGTGGAAAGCGGATGCGGCAGGCGGAAGAAGGTGTTGATTGCCTTCAGAAAGTTGTCGACACGCTGATCATTATCCCGAACCAGAATCTGTTCCGGCTGGCCAATGAGAAAACGACCTTCACCGAGGCGTTTTCAATGGCTGACGACGTGCTTTATCAGGGCGTGAAGGGCGTGACTGACCTGATGGTTCGGCCCGGTCTGATCAACCTCGATTTCGCGGATGTGCGTGCCGTGATGGATGAGATGGGCAAGGCGATGATGGGCACCGGCGAAGCGGAAGGCGAAGACCGCGCCATCCAGGCTGCCGAAAAGGCCATCGCGAACCCACTGCTCGACGAAATCAGCCTGCGCGGTGCGCGCGGCGTTTTGATCAACATCACTGGCAGCCACGATCTTACTTTGTTCGAGTTGGACGAGGCCGCCAACCGGATCCGCGAAGAGGTGGATCAAGATGCCAACATCATCGTTGGCTCGACCCTCGAGACCGAGATGGAAGGGCGCATTCGCGTAAGCGTTGTGGCCACGGGGATCGATGCGCTTGAAAAGCCAAGCGATGTGCCGGTTCCGCGTCGGTCCTTGGCTCGCCCACTGGAGCCTAACGAAACGGAAGATCATTCCGACGTGCAGGAACCGCTTCCTGAGGTTGCTGCGGCTCCGGCGATTGCAGCCGTTGCGGCAGCTTCTGCACAACCCACCCAGGCCGAAGAGCCAACCTTGTTTGAAGCCGCGCCAGAGCCCGTCGTTGCCTCTGCAGTCGAGGCTGCATCAGACGAGTTGCCTCCGCCGGTCTATCAGCCGCAACCCGAACCGGAAACGCTTGAGGCGCCGGTGGAAGAGGTTCCTGCTCAACCCATGATGGCTGCCGAACGTCCGGCTCCGGGAACACCAACCCCAGAAGCTTTGGCGCGGCTCCAAGCGGCCGTGGGGCGGACCAGCAGCATCGCGCAAGCCGCGCCGCAGGCGCAGCAGCGGGAACCCGAGATGGGCGATAAGTCTTCTCGCTTCGGTATTGGCTCGCTCATCACACGCATGTCGGGGCAGGGCGGTGATGGCGTTCACACCATGCGCCAGCAGCCAAGCGTTCAATCGCGCCGCCCTGTTGCAGAATATGACGACAGCGATGCCGATCCGGATCAGGAACGGATCGAAATCCCAGCATTCCTGCGACGCCAGGCCAACTAGGTCGACGCGACTAGGTTTTCACCAGTTTCATCGAGCCCGGCGTAACAGGGCAACCTCCAATAAACTTGTCCGTTCCGTCAGGGACGGACTTTTTGTTGCAACAACGCTAACTTTTCGAATTTGGACAACTTTTTTCGAAGAGGAAATCCGGCCTGTTTTGCAGAGCGAAATGCAGAAAAAGGCCTCAAATACGGTGTTTTAGCAGGTGAACTTAAACGATTAAGCAAAAGTTCGCTCATTGGTCCATGGCGATGTTTCAGCGTGTCATAATGATTGAGTTGTTCACCTAGGGCAGGCTTCATACTGATAATCTGCACAAGCCGCCAAAATGGGCTGGCAGTCAGATGAGGTTTCGGTGCAGTCAACGATAAAACAAACCTTCACGATCAAGGGGATCGGTTTGCATACCGGTCGTCCCGTGACGATGAAGGTCATGCCCTCTGCGGCTGAGCTTGGCATCTGGTTCAAGCGCACCGACCGTGTGAGCGGTGATCCTTATGTCGCGGCCCAGTGGGACAGCGTGCAGCCTTCGAAATTGTGTACGCGGTTGGAGAATGCCGACGGTGTAACTGTTTCGACTGTGGAACATTTGATGGCGGCGTTTGCCGGTTGTGGCATTCAGAACGCCTTGATCGAGCTTTCCGGCCCTGAAGTGCCCATTCTAGATGGCAGCGCGGCACCGTTTGTGTCTGCGATCCTCAAGGCAGGTATCCAGCGGTTGGACGCTCCTGTTCGGGCCTTGGCCGTATTGCGGACGGTCTCGGTTGAAGATGGCATGGCGTCGGCGAGCCTGAGCCCCGCTGACCGCCTGACGATTTCCTTCAGCATCGATTTTGCTGACGCAGCCATCGGTCATCAGCAGCGGACGCTTGATATGGCGAATGGCGCCTTTGTCAGAACGCTTTGCGACAGCCGGACATTCTGCCGCCAGTCTGATGTGGATGCGATGCGCGCCCAGGGTCTGGCCCTTGGCGGTACCGTTCAAAACGCGGTTGTCGTCGATCAGGATGAAGTTCTGACCCCGGGCGGTTTGCGGCATTCGGATGAACCCGTGCGCCACAAGATGCTTGATGCGTTGGGCGATCTCGCGCTGACAGGGGGCCCGATCCTGGGCAGCTACAAAGGGGTCCGTGCCGGACATGCTTTGACCAACCGTCTGCTGAGGGCACTGTTTGCAGATCCGCGCAACTATGAGTGGGTGACCTGCGATCGGTCGACATTGGCCCGTTTGCCGGGCGTCGGCGTTCGGGTTGCAGATCTTCCTGCCGTCGCTTAAGCGCAACGGCAACAGGCGGGATACTCGCGGCCATTTTACATTTTGCCTTTCGGGCAACTATGTTAACACCAGTTTGGTGTTGGGGCGGTCGATGGGCTCCTGTCCACGGGAATGAGGTTTTTTCGGCATGCAAGGGCGCGGATCACGGTCAATTCTGGTCGTCCTGGTGCTTGCCACGACACTCGTGGCTGCATGTGGGCGCGGAGACCGAGTCAGCCGCGGCACGCCGAACCTCGAAAATTTCACCGCTGAGCAGATTTTTGACCGTGGTGAGTTCGAACTTGCCAACAACGATCCCGAACGCGCTGCTGAGTTTTTCGGCGAGGTCGAGCGGCTTTATCCCTACTCGGAATGGGCCAGACGCGGGCTGATCATGCAGGCTTTCGCGTTCCATCGGGCCACAGACTATGAAAACAGCCGTGCCGCCGCGCAGCGCTACATTGATTTCTACCCGGCCGAGGAAGATGCCGCTTATGCGCAGTATCTCCTTGCGCTGAGTTACTACGATCAGATCGATGAGGTTGGACGAGATCAGGGACTAACCTTCCAGGCTCTGCAATCGCTGCGCACGGTGATCGAACGCTATCCCGACAGCGAATATGCCCGGTCAGCCATCCTGAAGTTCGATCTGGCCTTCAGCCACTTGGCTGCCAAGGAAATGGAAATCGGCCGGTACTATTTGCGCAGGGATCACTTCCCCGCAGCAATCAACCGTTTCCGCGTCGTGGTGGAGGAGTTCCAGACCACCGAACATACCGCCGAGGCGTTGCACCGTCTGGTCGAAGCATATTTGTCCCTCGGACTGGAACCGGAGGCGCAGACCGCAGGAGCCATTCTGGCCCACAACTTCCAAAGTTCCGACTGGTACGAAGACAGCTACCGTTTGCTGGTTCAGCGCGGGCTGAGCGCCGAGGCGAAGGGCGACAGTTGGCTCCGCCAGGTCTATCGTCAGATGATCCAAGGCAAATGGCTCTGATCCGTTCGGGCGCCGGCTCGCCGATCTGGGGTTAGGCTAGAGACCATGCTGCGCGGTCTCGAAATCCGCGATCTGCTCATTATCGATAGGCTGGAATTGGAATTCCAACCCGGCCTGAACGTGTTGACGGGCGAAACCGGGGCGGGCAAGTCCATCCTGCTGGATGCGCTGGGGTTTGTGCTGGGCTGGCGGGGGCGGGCGGAACTTGTGCGGGCTGGCGCGGCCCAAGGCGAAGTAACGGCCTGCTTTGAACTGCCTCCCGGTCATGGCGCACACGCATTGCTGGAAGAGGCTGGCCTGCCTGCCGGGGAAGAGTTGATCTTGCGGCGGGTCAATTCGGCGGATGGGCGCAAGACGGCCTGGGTTAATGACCGGCGTTGTTCCGGCGATGTGTTGCGGGCTCTATCGGCGACATTGGTGGAGCTACACGGGCAGCACGATGACCGTGGGCTGCTCAACAAGGCGGGCCACCGAGTGCTTCTGGACACCTACGCGGGGGCCAGTCCGCTGACGGAGACTTGCCGCGCTGCCTGGCGGGCTGTTTCTGCGGCCCGCGCTGCGTTGGGTGCTGCGCGCGCCGAGGCGGAAAGTCTGCGGGCAGAAGAGGAGTTCCTGCGCCATGCGGTGGCGGAGCTGGACAAGCTCGACCCCCAGCCGGGAGAAGATGCAGAACTGGACGCGCGCCGTCGCGCCATGCAGGCCGGTCTGCGAGTTCGGGAAGATATCGCTCGGGCCCATGGCGTGTTGTCGGCAGATGGGGCAGAGCCCTTGTTGGCCGATGCCGCCCGGTGGCTTGATGGGGCCTCCGACGCCGCTGATGGGCGGCTCGATGCCCCGCTTGACGCCTTGGCCCGCGCGATGGACGCCTTGGCGGAGGCCGAACAGGGTGTGGCGGCCTGTCTCGACGCTTTGAGCTTTGATCCATACGAACTGGAACAGGTCGAAGAACGGCTTTTTGCGATCCGCGGGCTGGCCCGCAAGCACGGCGTGCCCCCGGATGATCTGGGCAGGCTCGCCGAAGATTTGCGCACTCGGCTTGAGGCGCTCGACACCAGTGCAGGCCGCGAAGCGGAACTGACAACTGCCCTAGACGATGCCCAGGCCGCCTATGGCGCCGCTGCGGAGGCACTGACGGCTCGGCGCCGGCAGGCGGCGGATCAACTGGACAAAGCGATGGCCTCAGAACTCGCACCGCTGAAGCTGGAACGTGCCGTGTTCAAAACCGACATCGCGCCCTCCGAAGCCGGGCCCGACGGTGCCGATGAGGTGGCCTTTACCGTTGCCACCAATCCGGGTGCTCCGGCGGGCCCCCTAAATAAGATCGCGTCCGGCGGTGAACTGTCCCGGTTCCTTTTGGCGCTCAAGGTTTGCCTCACATCGGGAACGGACGGGCTGACCCTTATCTTCGATGAAATCGACAGGGGTGTGGGGGGGGCCACAGCAGATGCTGTGGGCCGCCGGTTGAAGCGGTTGGCGGACCAGTCCCAGATCCTGGTTGTGACGCATTCGCCTCAGGTCGCGGCCTTGGGCGGCCATCATTGGCGCGTGGAGAAGCAGGTGGTGGACGATGTGACAATTTCGAAAGTCGTACCGCTGGGCCAGGAAGACCGGGTCACCGAATTGGCCCGCATGCTGGCGGGCGACACGATCACCGATGCCGCCCGAGCGGCGGCGAAGGCTCTGCTGGAAAGTTGACGGCAGACGCGCTGGAACAAAGGCCCAGAGCTTTTGCCGACATAGCTGGCATTACGGGTCAGGTGACACGAAGCCAAATTGGACGAGACGCAATCTCCTTGCAGCCATTGGCAGGGCGAGGCTATGTGGCGTCAGAGGTGTACTATGAGCCAGCCTGACAATCCTTCCGAGCCGTTCAAAAAGGCCTTGGCCGAAGCCACGCGGGTGTTGGCGGACGACCCTGACCTGGGCGTGACCTATTCGGTTGATCCTCCCGGCATGTCCGCGGATCAAGTGCGACTTCCCCAAGTGAGCCGCCGGATGACTCCGGCGGAAGTTTTGCTGGCGCGGGGCACCGCTGATGCCTACGCCATGCGCCGCAAGTTCCACGATGTCGGCCTGCACGCACGCTACGAACCTCAGGGCCAGATGGCGCGGGATCTCTACGAGGCGATGGAGACAGCCCGGTGCGAGGCCATGGGCGCGAAGGCCATGCCGGGCACCGCTGGCAACATAGATGCCAAGATCGCAAACGAGGCCGACCGACGCGGCTATGCCCAGATCACGAACGCGTCTGAAGCGCCTTTGGCGATTGCGGCAGGCTATCTGATCCGTCAGCTCGCCACCGGTCGCGATCTGCCGTCTGGTGCGCAAAATGTGCTGGATCTCTGGCGGGAACATCTGGAGGGCTCGGCTGCCGAAACGCTGGGAGACCTTGATGGCTGCCTTTCGGATCAGGCCGCGTTTGCAAAGTTCGCCCGTCAGGTGATCGACGATCTGGGCTACGGCGATCAGCTTGGCGATGATCCTGACAGTCTGGACGATGAGGACCAGACCGAAGAAGCCCAGGACGAGCCGGAAGACGCGGATAGTGACGGAACCGACCAGGAAGAGAGCAGCGAAGACAGCGACGCCGCGCCGGAGCAAGAGCAAGAAACCACGGATGATCCTGCCGAAGCCACGGTGACGCTGGATGAAATGGCCGATGCTGAAATGGGCGAAGAGACGGAATTGCCGGAAGGCGAGGCTCCACTTGAACCGCCGCCGCCCGCCCCGATCAGCGACGCCGATCCGAATTACCAAGTGTATTCCACCGACTTTGACGAAGAAATCGCGGCTGAAGATCTGGCGGAACCGGCAGAGCTGGAACGGCTGCGCGCCTATCTGGACCAGCAGCTTGAACCGCTGAAAGGGGCGGTGAGCCGATTGGCCAACAAGCTTCAGCGCCGCCTACAGGCCCAGCAAAACCGATCATGGGAGTTTGACCGCGAAGAAGGCATTTTGGACGCTGGTCGTCTGGCCCGGGTCGTGGCCAACCCGACGACGCCATTGAGTTTCAAGGTCGAGAAGGACACGGAATTTCGCGATACGGTCGTGACGCTGCTGCTGGACAATTCCGGGTCCATGCGGGGCCGTCCGATCAGCATTGCCGCGATCTGTGCCGACGTGCTGGCCCGCACCTTGGAACGCTGCCAGGTGAAGGTCGAGATTCTGGGCTTCACCACGCGGGCCTGGAAGGGCGGGCAAGCGCGGGAGCGGTGGCTGGCTGACGGGCGCACACAGCAGCCGGGGCGTCTGAACGATCTGCGGCACATCATCTACAAGTCAGCCGACGCGCCCTGGCGGCGGGTGCGCCCTAACCTGGGTCTGATGATGAAAGAGGGTTTGCTGAAGGAAAATATCGACGGTGAGGCGCTGGAATGGGCGCATCGTCGTATGGCCGGTCGGCCTGAAGCGCGAAAGCTATTGATGGTCATTTCAGATGGTGCGCCGGTGGATGACAGCACCTTGTCCGTCAACCCGGCCAACTATCTGGAAAAGCACCTGCGGGATGTGATTGCGATGATCGAACGCGGGAAGGCTGTGGAATTAATGGCCATCGGAATTGGGCATGACGTGACGCGCTACTATGACAGAGCGGTCACGATCACAGATGTCGAACAGCTGGCCGGTGCAATGACGGAACAGCTCGCGGCGCTTTTTGATACCGATCCGCGGGCCCGCGCGCGTTTCACTGGCATGAGGCGGGCAAGCTAGCCGAACGAGCCAGCGGTGAGTGCGACCGCCCAATGCGGTTCTTAGCTATTACATCAGTTCAACCTGATAGAATTTAAAGTCATTGTCCGTAGAATACTTGAATTGACCATAAAAGGACGTGACGCCTTCAGCAAACTTGGCTTTTGAAAATTGATATAGCCCATTCGTCGGCTCTAAATAATAGACATCCGACGGATTCATGAAACAAGCCATAGCATGCGTGAAAGGTTGCTTGATGGTGAGATAATAGTACCCTGTGCCTTGATTTGCCAAATGGTCGAATATTTCTTTCCAGTTCGTGGATTTCGCAAATACAGGGTATGGCGGCTTTATCTTCAATCCGGAATGGGGCAGGGTCACGGCACTAGCGCCGCCCAGCATGTTAGGCGATTGTTTCCCGGCCCTTCCACGCGCATCATCCTTGTGAATGTTGGAGATTTTTTTCGGATTTGACAAAAGGCCTGCATTCGTAAGTGGCGTGCCTTGGAGCAGGCTAAGCATCAGCCATGTTTGCGAAAATCCCGCGCAGACTCCCCTGCTATTGTCAGTTGAGAAAATGCGGCGTGCCCAGGAGAAATTGTCGGTTTTGGGGGCGGCTGTTTTCCATTGTGTCATAGGTCAATCCATTCTAAATTGATTTGCGCCAACTGAATTGGTCTGTTCAAGTTTGCTCTTCTAAACGTGACCGAAGCGCCCAGGGTTTGGTGCGCCGCCGTCACCATTCAATTTCGGCCAAAACCGTATAGAATTGAATGAACAATTTTGTCGGCCCCGAACAAAAACGTTTGTTGCAAAAGGAAATACTATTCGAGCAAAGTTTGTTTGCTGATGTGGCCGCAGCCTACGTGATAATCCAAATGGTCAGAAAACCGACTGCGTTGGCCGATTGGGGTGGACCCGATGCCGTGCAGGTGATGTAAGGGCCCCGTCATCGAGGCGTTTCCGTGGGCTTTATCGTTTCATTTGCTGCTCTTTTGCTCTCAGTTGTATTGCTACAGCTGGGATCGGGAGGGATTGCGCCACTCGATGCGATCTCGGGCGTAGAGCTTGGCTTCAGTACCGCGCAGATCGGTCTTCTGGGGTCGGCACACTTTGTTGGCTTCTTCCTGGGTTGCTGGTGGGCACCGCGGCTGATGGGTGAGGTCGGTCATTCCCGCGCCTTTGCCGCCTTCACGGCGGCGGGAACAATCGGGATCCTCAGCCACATGCTGATCGTGGATCCCTATGCGTGGATGGCGATGCGGATCATGTCGGGTCTTTGTATCGCCGGTTGCTACACGGTGGTCGAAAGCTGGCTGCAGGCAAAGGTCACAAACGAAACCCGGGGGCGCACCATGGGCGCTTACCGGTTCGTCGATATCGGTGCTTCATTGGGCGCGCAATTGATGATCTCAATCCTGCCGCCGGCCAACTATGTCTCCTATAACGTGTTGGCGATTGTCTGCTGTGTTTCGTTGGTGCCCTTGGTCCTGACGCGGATCAAGCAGCCGCCCCTGCCCGTGGCGCCGCGCCTTAGGCCTGCAATGGCCTTGAAACTGTCGCCTCTGGCTACACTTGGCGTTATCTCGGCCGGGTTGACGGCCGCCGCCTTCCGCATGGTTGGCCCCCTCTATGGCGTGGAAATTGGCCTGACCATTGACGATATCGCCCTTTTTCTGGCGGCCTTTGTCTTGGGCGGTGTTGTCGCCCAAGTGCCTGCCGGGTGGTTGGCAGATCGATTTGACCGGCGTTGGGTCCTGATCGGGCTGTCGGGGCTGGCCATTCTTTCCTGCTTTCTTGTGGTCCTGTTCTCGGCACAGGGCGCCGCGGCAGCTTTTTTGACCGCCGGGCTTTTCGGTTTGGCCACTTTCCCCATTTATTCAGTCTCGGCGGCCCATGCCCATGATTTCGCCAATGACGAAGAGCGGATAGAACTCTCCGCCGCTTTGATGTTTTTCTTTGCTGCTGGCGCGATCATTTCACCATGGACAGTGTCCCAATTGATCGAAGCCTATGGTCCATCGGCCATGTTTGCTTTTGTATCAGTGGCCCACGTTGTGTTGATCATATTCGGGCTGCTCCGCATGCGGAAACGCGCGACCGAGACCAGGACCGCCTATGTCTATGCCCCGC
>JBCBGY010000144.1:0-8016 GCA_038526275.1 Pseudomonadota bacterium
GATTATCAGTCCACCCAGGTTGGTGCTGTTCCCATTGCGTCCGGTTCCAAGCGCAATGGTCGCCGAGCGGGCTAGTAGGGCCGTGCACTTTCTGCCGCGCTCGGCAAACTGATTTGCCCCTACCGTTCCGATCCGGTCATTCGATGCCGATTGTTTCCCTACCCTGATTGACGAAACGACAGAGAAGCCCAATCTACACCGCATGTTCGGGTCGGGGCTGGCCTGCAGGGAAATTGACTTGACCTCTGGCTGTGCAGGCGATTGAACCTGTCCATCCAAAAGTAGCGGTGAGAGAGCGAATGGACGACCAGAACAAAAATCTCCTGCTGGCCACAGCGCTGAGTTTTCTGGTCATATTGGTTTGGTATGCCTTCATCGACCCACCAGAAGTGCCGGTCGAACCGGACCCTGCGGTTGCCACGGAAAGCGGTACTTCGTCGGGCCCCGATATCGCCACAATCCCAGATACGGCAGGTGCCGCGGCTGTACCGTCGAATGAGGCCAGTGAAACCCCGGAACCGGTAGACGCTGAGCGGGTAACGATAGAAACGCCCAAACTGTCAGGATCTATCAATCTGGCAGGCGGACGAATTGATGACCTTTCCCTCAACACCTACAGGGAAACGATCGATCCCGACGCAGAGATCGTTCGGCTGCTCAATCCGGTCGGCGAACCTGAGGCCTACTATGTCCTTTATGGCTGGGCCCCTGGCGGCGATTTGACCTCGGAAGATGTCCCCGGCCCATCAACCATTTGGACAGTGGAGTCCGGTTCCGAGTTAACGTCGACCGCACCAGTGACTCTGCGGTGGGACAGCCCTGCCGGATTGATCTTCCGTCGTACCATTTCTGTCGACGAAGATTACTTGTTCAATATCGAGCAATCCGTCGAAAATCTCGGCGACGCTGCGGTGCAGGCCGCGCCCTATGGCATTATCGCGCAGCATGGCAGACCGGCACGCCTGGAGAACTTCTTTATCGCCCATGAGGGCGTGATCGGTCAGTTGACAGACGAATTGCTGATCAAGAAGTACAATGCTCTGGAAGATCTGGAACTGGACCCCGTCCTTCGCACCAACGGCGAAACCTATGCGGATGTACAAGGCGGCTGGGTAGGACTGACAGACAAATACTTCATGTCGACCCTTGTTCCTCCTGCCACTCAACAATTTGATGTCGACGTTCTCTTCCAGCCCCGGTCCGAGATCTACCAAGTGCGTACGCGATATCCCGCCGTGCAGGTGGCTCCGGGTGCCACGGTTTCGGCAGCCTCTCAGATGTTTGCCGGCGCAAAAGAGTGGGAGCTGATCCGAACATACCAGGATGAAGGCGGAATTCGGAAATTCATCGACAGTATCGACTGGGGTTGGTTTTATTTCCTGACAAAACCCATCTTTGCGGTGCTTCACTGGCTCAATCTGCTGCTTGGCAACATGGGCTGGGCGATCCTGGGTCTTACTCTGCTGATCAAGGCGCTGCTCTTCCCGTTGGCCTACAAGTCTTACGTCTCCATGGCGAAGATGAAGGAACTGCAGCCTGAGATGGAGAAGATCAAAGAGCGGGTTGGCGACGATCGTCAGAAGATGCAGCAGGAAATGATGGCCCTCTACAAAGACAAGAAGGTCAATCCGGCGGCAGGCTGCCTGCCCATTCTACTGCAGATCCCGATCTTCTTCTCGCTCTACAAGGTGATCTTCGTCACGCTCGAACTCCGCCATGCCCCCTGGCTAGGCCCTTTCCAGGACCTGTCGGCGCCTGATCCAACATCGTTTCTGAACCTGTTCGGCCTATTGCCGTTTGGAGGGCCGGAACCCGGATCAATCGTTGGTTTGATCTTCATCGGTATCCTGCCGCTTTTGCTTGGGATATCCATGTGGTTGCAACAAAAGCTGAACCCGGCGCCCACCGATCCGACCCAGGCCGCTGTCTTTGCCTGGATGCCGTGGATTTTCATGTTCATGTTGGGCGGCTTCGCCAGTGGCTTGGTGATCTACTGGATCGCAAACAACGTGATCACCTTCGCGCAGCAATATATTATCATGCGCAGTAACGGCTATAAGCCAGACCTTCTCGGTAACATCACCTCCAGCTTCAAACGCAAGGATACCGAAGCGAAATGACCGTGTCTGGCCAGCACTGATATGCCGGCTCTCGACTTTCCGGAGGTCAGCGACCAGGATCCCGCGGCCATAGAGCGTGGTGGCAAACTTTTTGCCCGAGGCGCGGACTTCCTGAAAGGAGTCGTGGCTATGGATGGTTTGCCACTGCCGGATCGGCCTGAGATTTGCTTTGCGGGCCGTTCCAATGTGGGCAAATCCAGCCTGATCAACGCGCTGACCAATCGAAAATCCCTGGCGCGCGCGTCGAACACACCCGGTCGCACGCAAGAGATCAACTATTTCACGCTCTCGGATAGCCACTACTTGGTGGACTTGCCCGGCTATGGCTATGCCAACGCCCCAGTCGCGGTTGTCAAAACGTGGCAGGCTTTGATGAGGTCATATTTGGCTGGGCGGGCTTCGCTGCGCAGGGCCTTTGTTCTGATCGACCTCAGACATGGGATCAAACCAAACGATGAAGAGATCCTGGCGCTGCTGGATCAATCTGCGGTGACCTTCCAAACCATTTTGACAAAGGCTGACAAGGTCAAGGCGGCGGAGCGCGAAAAGATCTTGGCCCAAGTTCGGCGCGCATTGTCGCGCCATCCTGCGGCCTATCCCGAAATTGTGGTGACCAGTTCGGAAAAAGGTGAAGGGCTGAGCGCGCTTCGCGCCATCATCGCTGATCTGACTTAGGGTCCGGCACAGGGTCGAAACCGCGCCCTCCCCAGGGATGGCATCGAGAGATACGGCGCAGGCCCAGGATCGTGCCCCGAAACGCACCATGTTTTGCCAAAGCTTCCAGCATGTAAGCCGAACAGGTGGGCTGGTACCGGCAGTTATGACCCAGCCACGGCGAGAGCAGAATCCGATAAAGGTGGACTGGAATCGCGACGATACGGGCCAAAGGGCTCATCCGTGGACCCGTGCCAGTGCGCCGCGCAGGTCATCTAGCAAGGCAGGGAAGGGGCGTTCCGCGGTCGACTTAGCGCGACCGATCAGGACGTAGTCGTAACCGCCTTGTCCTTTGACTGGCAAAACGGACCGAGCAATCTCGCGCAGCCGACGTTTTGCCCTGTTCCGGGCTACTGCGTTTCCCACCTTCTTCGAACAGGTGAAACCCATGCCGATCCAGTCGCCATTCCCATGACGGTCGCTGATCTGCAAAACGAAACCTGGTGTCGAAACCCGACGGCCTTTGGCCGCCAGCAAGAACTCTGACCGTTTGGTCAGCCGCCGAAGCGGCGCCATTCTTACGCGCTCAGCGATTTCCGACCCCGGACCCGGCGGGCATTCAGGATCTTACGACCGGCCTTCGTAGCCATACGGGCGCGGAAGCCATGACGCCGCTTGCGGACAAGGTTCGAGGGTTGAAAAGTGCGCTTCATAGCTGCGTCTCCATGGCGGGCGTGGACGGATACTGGATTCGTCCATCGATAGGTTCGGAAATGGCGTGATTAGGGGTAGTTCTCTCATAAGTCAATTCCGTGAACGTCAGTTCTGTAACACTTTAACCACCCAAATCCTTCAATGTTACAAGTGCCGCTTCGTGACGGGCAGATTTTCCTGCGTTCGTGTCACAGGTCATCAACGCCCTGTGAACCCCCTGTCGAAACGAGTGCAAGAAGAACAATTAAAGCTCAAGTTTGAAACAGGAAAACATAATGAGCGATACGACCGAAGAGATGCGCAAGGGCCTCATCGCCCGAAATCTCCCATTGATTGCCATCGCTATCGTGGCCGTCCTGGGTTTCGTCACCCTGCGGGATTACCTGAGTTTTGAGGCACTGTCTCAGAACAGGGAACTGCTGCTTGGGTTCCGTGATCAACATTACACGCTGACCGTACTGGTGTTTCTGGCAGTTTATGTTGCTGTGGTCGCCTTTTCTCTTCCGGGCGCAACCGTTGTCACACTTACGGGCGGGTTCCTGTTTGCCACGTTCCCTGGCGCCCTGTTCAACGTGACAGGTGCTACAATCGGGGCCACATTGATCTTTCTGGCGGCACGCTATGGACTTGGGGATCGCCTTGCGGCCCGGATGGACAGCGCCGACGGCGCCGTAAAGAAGATCAAAGATGGTATCGACAACAACCAGTGGGAAATGTTGTTCCTTATGCGCTTGGTTCCTGCCGTTCCATTTTTTGTGGCCAATCTTGTTCCCGCACTACTGAACGTCCCGCTCCAGCGTTTTGTGGTGTCCACCTTTCTGGGCATTATTCCGGGCACCATCGTCTTCACGTCGGTCGGTGCCGGGCTTGGCGAGGTCTTTGCCCGCGGTGAAACACCGGATCTGGGCGTGATCTTTGAGCCGCATATCTTGCTGCCGATCTTGGGTCTGTGCGCTTTGGCCGCCTTACCGGTTATCCTCAAAGCTCTGCGCGGTAAGAACGGACTTTAAGACATGGAACGGATCAAGACGGACATCTGCATCATCGGTGCAGGATCTGGTGGATTGAGCGTCGCCGCCGGGGCCGTGCAGATGGGTGCCAAGGTTGTGCTGCTGGAAGGCCATAAGATGGGGGGCGACTGCCTGAATTACGGCTGCGTCCCGTCCAAGGCGCTGATCGCCGCTGGCAAGCACGCCCACGCGATGGGAACCGGCCAACCCTTCGGAGTCGCGCCAGCTCAGGCTGACGTAAACTATGGCACCGCCAAGGACCATGTGCATCGCGTGATCGAAACCATTGCACCTGTCGACAGTCAGGAACGGTTTGAAGGGCTCGGTGTCCATGTCATCCGGGAGTTTGGTCGGTTCATCTCCAAGACCGAGGTTCAGGCCGGTGATACCGTGATCACGGCGCGTCGGTTTGTGATAGCCACGGGGTCGTCTCCCTTCGTGCCGCCCATTCCGGGGATCGATGAGACGCCTTACTTCACCAATGAGAACATCTTTGATCTGCGCGAACGGCCGGACCACCTGATCGTCATAGGTGGTGGACCTATCGGGATGGAGATGGCGCAGGCGCACATCCGCTTGGGGTCCAAGGTTACGGTATTGGAAGGCGCCAAGGCCATGGGCAAGGACGACCCAGAGATGGCCGCGATTGTTCTGGAACGTCTGCGTGCAGAAGGCGTGGACATTGTCGAAGGCCAACAGGCGGCCAAAGTCAGCGGTGTCGCTGGGAAGATCGCCGTTGAGACGGCGGACGGGACCGTGTTTGAAGGCAGCCATTTGTTGATGGCCGTGGGCCGAAAAATCAATATCGACAAGCTGGACCTTGATAAAGGCGGAGTGGCCCACGAGCGCGGCGTCACGGTTGATGCGGGCTTGCGCAGCGTGTCGAACAAGAAGGTCTACGCTATTGGTGATGCCGCTGGCGGCTATCAGTTTACCCATGTTGCGGGCTACCATGCCGGGGTGATCGTCCGATCCATACTGTTTGGACTGCCGGCCAAAGCGTCGACCCGCCATATCCCCTGGGCCACCTACACGGACCCGGAGCTGGCTCAGGTTGGCCTGACGGAGGCAGAGGCCCGCAAGGCTCATGGCAGCAAGCTTGAGGTTGTCCGGTTCCCGTATGAAGAAAACGATCGGGCCATTGCCGAAGGTAAGACCACCGGTTTGATCAAGGTCATGGTCGTCGGCGGCCGCCCGGTTGGCGCTTCGATTGTCGGCGCACAGGCTGGGGAATTGATCAGCATGTGGGCCTTGGCGATCGCGAACAAACTGAAAATGTCGGCTATCGCGAGCACGGTTTTGCCGTACCCGACACTGTCAGAGATTAACAAACGGGCTGCGGGGGCTTACTTCTCCCCGAAACTTTTTGATAATCCGCGTGTTAAGCAGGTGGTGGGGCTAGTACAACGCTGGCTGCCCTAACTCGACCCTAAGGATGGTTCACGGTGTTCAAGTCGCTTTCAGGTCGGTTTTTGCTGCTGACGGTCTTATTCGTCATGCTGGCCGAAATCCTGATCTTTTTGCCATCCGTGGCGCGGTATCGGGTCGATTATCTCCAGCGGCATATTGAGCTTTCGCATATTGCCTCGTTCGCGTTGCTGGCAGAAGACATGCTGGACGAGTCACTTGAGACCGAGTTGCTTGAGAATACTGGCGTTTACAACGTGGTCGTTCGAAACAACCAAATGCGAGAACTCGTTCTGGCTTCCCCCATGCCGCAAGTGCTGGCGGCCAGCTATGACTTACGCAATGCGAGTGCATTCGAACTGATCCGCGATGCCATCTTGCGCCTTGTTCGCACCGAAGATCAGGTCATTCGAGTGATCAGCAATCCGAAGCTGGAACCCACTCGGATTATCGAGATCACGATGGGTACGGAGCCCCTGCGCGATGCGATGATCAATTACGGGTTTCGTATTCTGATCCTGTCCGCCATGATTTCGGTGGTTACGGCCTTCTTCCTGTTCCTCGCTGTTCGTTCCGTTCTTGTCACGCCGATCAAACGCGTGGTCAGCCACATGCAAAGCTATGCGTCACAGCCTGAAGATGCGCGCCGCATCATTGTTCCGGAATCAAATGTGACTGAGCTGCGGGAGGCCGAAGAGGCGCTGCAATCAATGCAAACTCAGCTGACAGGCTCCCTGCGGCAGAAAGACAGACTGGCTCAATTGGGCAGTGCGGTGGCCAAGGTCAGCCACGACCTGCGCAACATCTTAACAACCGCCCAGTTGTTTGCGGACCGGGTGGAAGCCAGCGAAGATCCGGCAGTTGCGCGCGTTGTCCCTAAACTGGTGAACTCTATCCAACGGGCGGTCCATCTTTGTGAAGGAACCCTGGCCTTCGGCAAATCCGAAGAACCGCCACCAGCGCTGAGCATGGTTAAACTGGAGCACATCGTTGACGATGTCGTCGATAGCGAGCGTTTGGCCTGCGAAACTGATCCGGTGACCATAGAAACGTCGATTGCGCCCGGCATGGTGGTTCGGGCGGATGGAGAACAGTTGTACCGCGTTCTCTCGAACCTGGTCCGAAATGCCCGGCAGGCCATCGCGGCGACCAAGGCACCTGGGTCCATCCGCATTGTCGGCAAAGAGGATGATGAGGGTTGGTCCATCGACGTGATCGATACGGGACCTGGCCTGCCCGCCAAGGCCCAACAGCACCTGTTCCAGCCGTTTCAGGGTGGTGCGCGAAAAGGGGGCACGGGTCTCGGCCTCGCAATTGCGGTCGAATTGATCCGCGGGCATGGCGGAGAACTGAGCCTGACGCGCACCGGGCCCGATGGCACCCAGTTCCAGATCAGCCTCCCGAAAGCTGTCTTGCCGTTCGAAGCCAAGATCGCCTGAATTAGCCTCAGCATCGCCATATTTTGAAGGTAGCTGATTCTGAAATGTGGAGACGGTAATGCGATTTTTGAGTTTTTTGATGGCCTTTTCGATTGCAGGTGCGACGGTTTTTGTCGGTATGAGCCACTCGCCATTGGCGACGGACATCCGATCGCGCCTCCTGAATATAGGTTGGAACTCGGACCGCGGCGATGACATTCAAATCGTGGAAGCCTCACCCAGTCTTCCTGTCGTAAGGCGGGGCGTTCATACAAGCGGCGAGACGGGTTTTGAGACCGGCAGCAATCTTAGCGGTTTCGGAACCTCGAGGCCGTCTTCCAATTCCAAGACCCGCTACAGAGTGGATGGATCAGACGTGCAACGTTTGCCGCAGGTTCAGAACGGAACAGGCGGTTACGTTTCCACATCTCCGACGGGCAGCGTGTCGAACGCCACAACTGGGCGCACCCGGTCTGGCCCGAATTACGGCTCGTCTGTTGGCAGCGCCATGACGTCCACCGGCTCAAAATTCAGTCGCTGATCAGGCGTCGAGAAACGACTTGCAATGCAAGGTGGCCGGGGCTAAACCCCCGCTACTCTGCGCGCTGGTAGCTCAGTTGGATAGAGTACCTGACTACGAATCAGGGGGTCGGGGGTTCGAATCCTCCCCAGCGCGCCATAGATCATCATCGT
>JBCBGY010000144.1:8116-11202 GCA_038526275.1 Pseudomonadota bacterium
CTGCATTCGGCAGTTAGCTTTGATTTATGAAGCTCCACAAAACTGGATTTTGCCTGCAAGACCGGGCCATTCTTTGTTCGGAACATCAAAGAAACCGATATGAACGCAAGATTGAAAATCGTTGCCGAACCAACGCCTCTTACAAAGGCCAAACGATTGTCGAGCGAGCTTGGCATCGATCTGTTCATCAAACGCGACGATCTTGCGGGGCCGACATTCGGTGGAAACAAGTCCAGGCAACTTGAGTACTATTTCGGCGCAGCGATCCAGCAGAACGCGGACACGATCCTGATCACAGGTGCCGTTCAGTCGAACTTCGCGCGCTTGGCGGCGGCCGTCGCAAAGGCTGAAGGCATGCATGCCATCCTTCAGCTCGAAGAGCGCGTAGCGGGTAAGCCCGAGACATATCAACAATCCGGCAACGTCCTGTTGTCCCGGATATTGGGTGCCGAGATCATGACCTATCCCCATGGGGAAGATGAGGTCGGCGCGGATGCTGCCCTGCATGCCAAAGCAGATGAGTTGAAGGCGGCCGGTCGGACACCGTATGTCATTCACCTGTCAGAAGGTCACCCGCCATTGGGTGCCCTCGGCTATGTCGATGCGGCACAGGAAATTCTGGCGCAATCCGATGATTTTGATTTTTACATTGTGGCTTCGGGCAGCGGGTTGACCCATGCAGGTCTTTTGGCCGGGCTACGGGACGCAGGTTCCAAGGGCCGGATCATCGGCAGTTGTGTCCGCAGAGAGGCCCATGCGCAAGGACCGCGTATCCGTCGTGTCGTGGACCGACTGGCCAAGCTTTTCCCGGGTGCCACCAAAGTTTCTGAAAGTGACATCGTTGTCTGGGACGGTGCGCTGGCTCCGGGCTATGGTCAGGTGGGAGCAGTCAGCCAATCCGCCATGGTGCGGATGGCCCGAACAGAGGGCCTGCATCTCGACCCGGTCTATACGGCCAAAAGCTTCGCCGCAGTACTGGCCCTTGTCGACAAGGGTGACATTCCAAAAGGCAGTCGGGTCTGTTTTATCCACACTGGCGGGTTGGCCGCCTTATTCGCCTATCAGCAGGAACTGGCAGAACTGCATTAGGCCTCAAGCACGGGGTTGTAGCCAGCATTTCCCAAGAGCGTCATGACCTCTTCCTGCCATGCTTTCAGCAGATTTCCAGCGATCACCGAGATTGGTCGATAGCTGGGCGAGAAAATCGCGTAGTGATACCGGATGGGATCAGTCATCGGACGGACTGTAACGCCCGGTACCATCGGAGCCTCCGGATTGGCCAGAAACGTAGACAGGGGATCGAGCACCGTCGAGCACTGCCCCGCAGCGACAAAATGCAGGATCGGCAGAAAAGTTTGACTTTCGATGGTGGCCCGGAACGAAAGATCCTGTGCAGCGAACCGGTTTGCGAGATCGACCGATTGTCGATGCGACACCGGCAGTGTGCCCATTGGCGTGTCGTCCAGATCGGCGAAACTGATTTCGGCTTTCCGGGTGAGGGGATGGCTCTCTGGAAGCGCCACCGGGCAGTCGGCCGAAATGACGACCGAGCGATACAAATTTTCGTTGGAAATACCTTCTGACGCGTCAGCAAAACCGAAATCGATAGATTGCGCACGGGCCAATTCTGCAATCTGGTTAGATGTTCGCGCCTGAATTGAGATCGATATGTCATCAGCCCCGCTTACTTTCGAAGCAATGAATTTTGGGAAAATCAAAGATACGGGTCCGGGCATGGCCGCGACCTTCAACGTGCCCGCTTGTCCATCAGACAGACTTCGCATGGTCTGGCGAACGCGGTTGACCTGAGAAAGGATCGCGTCGGCTTCGGCAAGCAAATACTGAGCCTCCGGCACCGGGATCAGTTTTCTTCCTCTTCTTTCAAAGAGTTGCAGTCCAAGTTGATCTTCAAGCGCCTTTATCGCGGCGCTTACGGCAGGCTGGGTCCGACCAAGTTTGCTGGCTGCATCCGACAGCGACGCGGAGGTCATGACGGCTTGAAAGGTCGACATTTGTGTAAGATTCATGGGGCCTATATATAAGTGAAATCTATAGAAATGCAGAATAATAAAATTGGTTTTTATTTTTATGGCTAGCTAGGCTCGATGTGATGACTCGCGTTAAAAAGTCTGCACAGGGGAGATCACAATGAACAACATCTCGAGACTATTGGCTTTGGCCACTGCCGCGACGCTGTCGGCGGGCACAGCCTTTGCTCAGGACCCAACCTTCTTCCGGATCGGCACCGGCAGTGCCGGGGGCACCTATTTCCCAATCGGTGGTACGATCGCAAACGGCATCTCGGCTCCTCCGGGCGCGCGACCTTGCGACGAAGGTGGTCAATGCGGCGTACCCGGTCTGATAGCGATTGCGCAGTCGACCACCGCCTCCGTTTTCAACAATACGGCTGTCCAAAATGGCGAGCTTGAGGCCGGCATGGCTGCGGCAGACGTGACCCGATCAATGTTTCTTGGCGAAGGCAAATTCGACGGCAAACCCCATGAAAAATTGCGGATTGTCGCCAACCTTTATCCAGAAGATCTGCACCTGGTGCTGCCGAAAGGCGCGAGTGTATCCAGCTTGTCGGACCTCGAAGGCAAACGCGTAGGGATCGCGCAGGCAGGATCGGGCACTCAGGTCGCTGTCGAAATGATGTTGGCCGAGTGGGGCCTGACCCGTGACAACTACGACGAAGCCGAATTGAACAACTCACAGTCGGCAGAACGTCTGGCCGACGGTCAATTGGACGCCTATTTCTATGCTGCGGGCTGGCCGGTCTCTGCCATGGTGCAATTGGCGACGACCAAGGGCATGGAGCTTCACAGCTTTACCGAGGAAGATCTGGCCAAGATCAACGAGCTCATACCGGCCTATATTCCGTCGAGCATCCCAGCTGGGGTTTATGAAGGCATCGACTATGAGGTCAGTACACCCGCCGTATCGGCGCTTCTGGTCGTATCCTCTGATCTGTCGGAAGACTTGGTCTACGGCATCACTGCCGCGCTATGGAACGACAACACCAGAAAGCTCTTGGATAACGGCCATGCCAAGGGCAAGCAGATCACTCCGGATACGGCGCTTGACGG
>JBCBGY010000145.1:0-11198 GCA_038526275.1 Pseudomonadota bacterium
CCCGGAGACGAAGTGAGAATGAGTAGCGCCAATGTCAGCACATAAGGCGCTGCGAAGAACAGGTAGTAGCCCGAGGTCACGCCCACGGTTTGCAAGGCAGGTCCGATCGCCCCTGCCGCCCCGAAGAGAAGAGCCGCAAACAGGCACATGATCGGGTTCCAGCGGGCGAAGATGACCAGAGCCACGGCCATCAGGCCCTGCCCGGACGAGATGCCTTCGTTCCAGCTGCCGGGATAGTAAAGCGACAGGTACGCGCCCCCGACACCCGCCAGGGCGCCGCCTGCCGCCGTCGACCAAAGACGCACCCGGTTAGGGTGGATGCCGATGGCTCGGGCCGCATCGGTGCTGTCGCCGACCACCCGGATGCGAAGACCGAGCGCGGTGTTTCGAAAGAACCAGGCCATGGCGACGGCCAGAACGATCCCGATCAGGAACAGCGCGTTGATCTCCAGCGCGGCGCGGACTTGCGGCACATCGGACCACCAGCCAAGTGGCAGGGCCGGCAGATCCGGGGCAATCGGCTGCACGTAAGGTTTGCCGAAGAAAAAGGCGAGGCCCATGCCCAGCAGCATCAGAGCAATGCCCATTGCAATGTCGTTGACGCCTTTGAACTTGCAGATCCAACCGTGGAACAGTCCAAAGACCGATCCGGCCAAGGCCGCCGCAAGGACACCGAGCCACGGCGAGGTCGTTTCAAAGGCGATGGCGTAGCCCGCCATGGCCCCGAAGACGAGTGTGCCCTCAAGGCCCAGATTGATCCGGCCTGACCGTTCCGTCAGGCATTCGCCGAGCGAGACGAACAGGAATGGCGTAGAAACACGGATCGCGCCGCCCAGCATGGCGATGGGAACCGCCCAGAGGCCGAGGTCCTCCATCAGTTCGACTCCTTCCAGAGTTCGGGGCGGAAGATCTTGAAGCGACCGTAGAGCGTTTCGCTAAAGAGGAGCGTCACGAAGACGATCCCTTGCATCACGAGGATCGTTGCATCGGGCAGATCCATCCGGCGCTGGACCAGTCCGGACGAGGCCTCGAACCCCGCCAGCAACACGGCGACAGGAATGATGGCCAACGGATTGTGACCTGCCAGGAAGGCCACAAGGATGCCCGTATAGCCATAGCCCACCACCAGCGAGGCATTGGCCGACCCGTGGATCGCGGCGACCTCGAAGTAGCCAGCCAAACCTGCCATGGCACCGCCGAGCGCCGTGAACCCAATGACCAACGTGCCCACCGGCAAGCCCTGAACCTGCGCCGCGCGGATATTGTCTCCGGCGATCCGAGCCGCAAAACCGATGGTTGTGCGGTCGGTCAACACCCAGCAAAGAATGCAACACAACACGCCAACGCCCAGCCCCCAATGCACATCGATCCCAATCGGCATGTCGCCGATCCGCAAATGTTCGGGTAGCGGCGCGGTTGAGGGTTTGTTCAGGCTGGCCGGATCGCGGAAAAGCCCCTCGACCAGGTGGTTCATGAGCGCAATGGCGATATAGGCCATCAGAAGGGATGCGATGGTTTCGTTTACGCCTCGTTTGATCCGCATCAGGCCCACGGCGCCGATCCAGACCCCGCCCATCAGCGCGGCGGCAATGGCCATGGCAGGCAGACCGATCAGGCCGGGAAGGTTTGCCAGCCAAATGCCGGTTACGGCCGCCGCCAGCCCGCCAAGCGCGATGGCCCCTTCCCCACCGATAACGACCAGACCAAGCCGGGCGGGTAACGCCACGCAGAGCCCCGCAAACAATAGGGGCGCCACGCGGGACAGGGTGTTCTTCCACGAAAAGGTCGTGCCAAACGCCGCTTTGAAGACCAGCGAGAAGAACTCCACCGGCGACTTACCCATGGCCAGTAAAAACAGCGAAAAGATCCCAAGACCGACCATAAGAGCGGCGACTGGGATAAAGACGGCCTCCAACCGGTGCAGCCACAAGGACAGCGCCGGTGCAGGTACAGGTTTGGACGCCGTCGCCGTGGTTTCCATCGGCAGTTAGCTGGTTGAGCCGATCACGCCTTCGACCAGATAGTCCATGCTTTCCAGCGCGATATCGTCTTCCGCGAAGGCCTCGCCATCGGCGGCGATGACGTTGCCAGCGTTATCATTCAAGGGGCCTTTGATCACGGAATAGCCGCCCGCCATGATCTCGGCCTTTGTGGCTTCGAACTGGTTCCGGGCCGCGTCGGAAACCGACGAGCCGAGCGGGCTCATCTTGACGAACCCGTCAGACAGACCGCCGCGCACAAAGTTGTCGACCGTACCACCGTCCTGCACCGTCTTGACCATGCCGGTATAGACGTCGGCCCAATTCCATTCCGCACCGGTCAGGTACTTTTCCGGGGCGAGCGGCGACTGGTTGGCGTGATAGCCGCAGATGAACGCTCCACGCCCTGCAGCGGTTTCCATCACAACCTTGGGGCCGTCCACGTGGCAGGTGATCACATCGCAGCCCTGATCAGCCAGCGCATTTGTCGCCTCTGCCTCCTTGACCGCCAGAGACCATTCACCAGTGAAGATAACCTGGCAGGTGATCTCTGGGTCGACCTGACGTGCACCCAGCAGGAACGAATTGATATTCAGAAGAACCTGCGGAATCGGCTTGGCGGCCACAAACCCGATCTTCTTGCTGGTTGTTGCATGTCCCGCGCAAATGCCGTTCAGGAACTGGCCCATGCCGATATAGCCAAAATAGCTGCCCACGTTCGACGGATGCTTGTCGGCAGACCACAGGCCCGCAGCATGTTGGAAGCGCACATTTTCGTAATTTGGCGCGACTTCCAGGATATGAGGGTCGAAATACCCAAACGATGTCGGGAAAAGCAGCGTCGCACCGTCGAAGTTGATCATGGATTCCATCGTGCTTTGCACATCGACGGTTTCGGGCACATTTTCTTCTTCGACGACCGTGATCCCTTCCATGGCCTTAACAGCGGCAGCGCCTTCCGCGTGGGCCTGATTGTAGCCGAAGTCATCTTTCGGGCCCACATAGATGAAGCCCACCGTTAATTCGCCAGCGGCGGCGGCGCGGTGCGGCAGCAGCGCCGTTGCGCCCAAAGCTGCGGTCGTTGCGAGCAGTTTGCGCCGAGAAAGATTGGTGTACATTTCCGGTTCCCCATTTGCCGCGGCAAAGCCGCACCCTTTTGCGCAGGCTAGAACGCGGATGCGGTGCTGACTTCTGCTTAATTTCGGCAGGAGCGGTGAATTTTATGCACCGGCCTCAGCGGTCTTTCGAAGCGACTGCACCAGTTGCTGCGCGAACCGCGCCGACGCCACAGGCAAAGCGCGCCCTCTGAGTTGCCCGAGTAGCAGGTTTCCCGGCCGCACATCCGGTTGGTGCAAGGGGCGCGAGACCAATCCGCTTTCTGCGGCCAGTTCCAGACCAATCGGGAACTGAAAGCTGATCAGATCTTCCCATTCGCCATAGTGACGCATGAAATCGAACGATTCCGACTCGATCAGCGGGTTGATCTGCAAGGCGGTGAGCCGCCGCGCGCCCTCTTCCAGCAACACGCGGACAGCGAACTTTTCGGACGGCGCGACATGGGGAAAGCGAAGACAGTCGCGCAAGCGTACGACCGGTTGGCTGGCCAGTTCATGTTCAGCGCGCATGACCGCATGAACGGGCTGGGTGACTTTGAAGACCACCTCGAAATCGACCATCGTGAGGGGCTCAAACACGAGGGCTATGTCACTGGAAAATTCTGCCAGTTCCCGTTCCGCCTCAACTCTGTCGCGGGCATTGACCGAGAATGTAACGCCAGGATGCGTTGCCCGGTAGAGCGACACTTCCTTGGGCAGGAAATAGGGCAAGAGCGCCTGTGAGCAGGCGATGGAGACATGGCCGCGGCGCACGCCGGACAGGTCGGCAACGTGCGACCGGAGCCGCGCAAATTCGGACCCTTGCGACCGAATGTAGTGCAACAGCATCTCACCGGCGGGGTTCAGGCGCACACCGCGCGGCAGTCGCTCGAAAATTTCATAACCAAACTCTTTCTCAAACCGGTTGATCCGCCGGTTCAAGGCAGACGCTGTGATGTTCATGTCCTCAGCGGCCTTACGGATGGAGCCCGCGCGGATCACGCCTTCGATAAACTCAAAGTCCCTGAGATGTCGCATGGCCTCTCCACAAGTGGTGCAAAAAATGCATCGGTTTTGTGAAAACATAGCATTTGTGTAATCGCTCCACGCACTGAACCCTGACGCCAAGACGAATTGGGGACCATCAGATGCAGCAAATGATGAGGAAACGGGCGTGACTGCTCGTGTTCCGCTCACGATAGGATCGTTGCGCGCCGCCTATGCTGGTGGCATGTCGCCGGTTGCGGTTGTGGATCAGGTCTTTGATCGGATCGCCGAGGTCAATGATCCGGGGATCTTCATCACCCTCTTCGCTCGGGAAGATGTCTGTGAAGCGGCCCGCGCGCTCGGTCCATATGATGCCGGAAAATCCCTTTGGGGGGTGCCCTTCGTCATCAAGGACAACATCGACGTTGCGGGCATTCATACGACCGCCGGCTGCCCCGATTTTGCGTATGTCGCGACCGAAACCGCGGTCGTTGTCAAAAACCTCCTGGCTGCTGGAGCGATATTGGTGGGCAAGACCAATCTCGACCAGTTTGCAACGGGACTGGTCGGAGTGCGCACGCCCTATGGCGCCCCCAAGAATGCGCTTGATCCGGAGATCGTGCCGGGCGGTTCATCTGGCGGGTCCGGCGTCGCGGTCGCCCACGGTATTGCGGCCTTTTCGCTGGGAACAGACACTGCAGGCTCTGGGCGCGTTCCCGCTGCGTTGAACAACATCGTCGGGTTGAAACCGACTTTGGGCGCGCTTTCGGCAACGGGGCTCGTGCCGGCCTGTCGCACCCTTGATACGATCTCTATCTTTGCACTGACGGTGGAAGATGCGTACGCGGCCTATGGCGCTGCAGCCTCTTACGATCCCGCCGACAGTTATTCCCGCGACGTTGAGGTCAAGGCGTTGTGCAAGCCTGCCAACACGCCTGTCCTGGGCATTCCGTCGCCCGAAAGTATCAAGTTCGAAGGCGACACGGCGCAGGCTCATGCGTTCAACGACGTGGTGAAAGCCCTGAGAAATTCAGGTGCCGAAATTCGCGAACTGGATTTCGGCGCATTCTACGCAGTGGCCGAGATGTTGTATTACGGCCCTTGGGTCGCAGAACGCTATGCCGCCACCGAATGCCTGATCAGCAAGACCCCGGACGCCCTGCATCCTGTTACGCGCAAGATCATTGGCGGGGCCGAGACGATCACAGCGGTGGAGACGTTCAAGGGGTTTTACCGGTTGAAAGACCTGATCCGTAAGGCCGAGCCCCTGCTGGAGGGCTGCCATGCCTTATGTGTTCCTTCGATCCCCACATTCTACACAACCGCCGATCTGGATGCCGACCCGATCGGGCCAAACAACAAGCTGGGGACCTATACCAACTTCGTCAACCTGATGGATATGTGTGGGATTGCCGTGCCCGCACCCACCCGCAGCGATGGGCGCCCCGGTAGCGTGACCTTCTTGGCACCGACCGGGCAGGACCATCTTTGCGCGGCTTTGGCCGTCCAAGTGGAACAGATGGGCGAACGCACATTGGGGGCCACCGACTGGTCACTTCCTGCCGCCGATCCACTGCCGCCCGCAACGACATCAACAATCCAAATTGCCGTTTGCGGCGCCCATATGGGGGGCTTGCCGTTGAACCATCACTTGACCGAGCGAGGCGCTGTCAAAATCCAGTCGACTGAAACCTCGCCCGACTACAAGTTCTACGCCTTGCCAGGCAGCGGCGTGGCGCGACCGGGACTTGTACGGTGCCAGCCCGGCCACGGAAAAGCCGTGGCAGTGGAAGTCTGGGACATGCCCGAACAGCAATTCGGCGGCTTCATGAAGACCATTCCGGCCCCTCTGGGCATCGGGACCTTGAACCTCGCCGATGGCACTCAGGTCCAGGGCTTCCTGTGCGAGGCCATTGCGGTGCAGGGCGCCGAAGACATCACCGATCTTGCCGACTGGCGAGCCTACCTCGCCAAAGAAACTGAAACGACATGACGCGGCACACGCGCACGCCAACAGGAGACGAACATGACTGAGATATCACGCCGATCCTTGCTTGCCACCGGAGCCGCCTCTGCCGCGGTTCTGCCATTCCTGCGCGCCCTGCCCGCCCAGGCGCAAGGCAGCGACGTTCTGGTGACCGTCAATGGCCAGACGATCAACAGCCTGGACCTGCACCGGACGGGCACCAACCGGCCAAGCTATCAGGTGGCCATCAACTGCTATGACCGATTGGTGTCGTTTGGCACGAAACCTTCTTCGGGCGGCGGGCTGGAATTCGACTACACCAAGATCGAGCCGGAACTGGCAGAAAGCTGGGAAGTGTCTGATGATGGGCTGGTCCTGACCTTCAACCTGCGCGACGCCACCTTCCAGGATGGCAGCCCCGTCACGGCGGAAGATGTGAAATGGTCTTTCGACCGGGCGGTCTCTCTGGGTGGTTTCCCTGCGGTTCAGATGAAGGCCGGTGGCTTTACCCGACCCGACCAGTTCGCGGCGATTGACGAGAAGACGTTCCAGATCACTCTGGATTTCCCCTCGAAGCTGGCCATCCCTGATCTGGCCGTGCCCATCCCCTTCGTCATCAACTCCAAGCTCGCCTTAGCCAACGCGACCGATGATGACCCGTGGGCGACAGAATATCTGCACCAGAACACGATCGGTTCGGGCGCGTTCAAGGTCGCGCGTTGGGTGCCGGGGGAGCAGCTCATCTACGAGCGCAACGATGACTGGGCCAGTGGCCCTGCCCCAGCCTACAAGCGTGTCGTGATCCGTGAAGTTCCGTCCCCTGCCACGCGTCGGGCCCTGATCGAAAAGGGGGATGTCCAGGTGTCGTTCAACATCCCGAGCAAGGATGCGGCAGAGCTTTCCGACAAGTTGGTGGTGAACTCGACCCCGATTGCCAATGCGATCTACTGCGTCGGGCTGAACTACAATTTCGAGCCCTTCCAGGACGCTGATGTTCGCAAGGCCGTCGCTTATGCGATCCCCTATGAAGCGATCTTTGAGGCCGCCGCCTTTGGTCGGGGTAATCCGCTTTGGGGCGAAGAAACGGATCGTTCGGCCATCGCCTGGCCCCGCAAGTCCGGCTACATGGAAGATATGGACAAAGCCAAGGAACATCTGGCGAAGTCCGGCTTTGCGGATGGGTTCGAGGTCCCATTTTCCATTAGTCTCAACCAGTTGGACTGGATGGAGCCCACGGCCCTGCTGATCCAGGAAAACCTGGCGCAGCTTGGGATCACCGTAACCATCGACAAGATTCCTGGCGCGAATTGGCGGACGGCGTCATTGGTCGAAAAGCGATTGGCCTTCCATCTGGAAGGCTTTGGCGGCTGGCTTGATACACCAGACTATTACTTCTTCTGGGCCTACAAGGATGGGCACCTGTTTAACTCTTCGAACTACCGGAACGAGGAAATCGAAACGCTGGTCGACACGACTCTGCACATCCCAACGGACGATCCGGCCTATGAGCCCAACGTCAAACGGATGTTTGAGATCGCCCTGGAAGACCTGCCGCGTATCCCGCTTTGGCAACCAGCGCTGAATGTCGCGCTGAATGGGGCCACGGATTATGAATTCTGGTTCCACCGTCAGTTGGACGTGCGACCGATCAAGCCCACCTAAATGAGCAATCGCGCAAACCTTGTTGGCGCGCGCCTTTTGCAGGCCATCCCGGTGGTGATCGGGGTGGTCGTGATCACCTTTGTGCTGACCCGCGCCTTGCCCGGAGACCCCGCTGCCTATTTCGCCGGTGACGCAGCGGACGAGGCATCGATCCAGCAGGTGCGGGAGGCGTTGGGGCTCGACAAGTCTCTGCCCCAGCAGTTCGTGGTTTATGTCGGGGACCTGTTGCGCGGCGATCTGGGCACAAGCCTATCAACGGGCCAGCCGGTATTGAGCGACCTTGCGCGGCGCCTGCCAGCCTCGCTGGAACTGACGCTTGCCGCCCTGGTCCTGTCCTGCCTTCTGGCCATTCCGCTGGGAGTGATGGCGGCCACGGCACCGGGATCCTGGCGCGACCATCTTTGCCGGGTCGTCGTGACAGCGGGTGTTTCGCTGCCGACCTTCTTCACCGGGATCCTGCTGATATACGTATTCTATTACCTCCTTGGGATAGCCCCCTCCCCGCTGGGACGCCTGGATTTCATCTATATCGAGCCCGACCCAATCACCGGTTTCTACCTTATCGACAGCGCGCTGGTCGGCGACTGGGAAACCTTCGCCGGGTCCGCCAAACAGCTGGTCTTGCCGGCGACGACCATGGCGCTCTTCACCTTGGCCCCCATTGCACGCATGACCCGAGGGGCCATGTTGCAGGCACTGTCATCCGACTACATCCGCACCGCGCGGGCGGCCGGGCTGACCGGCACGACGATCCTAATGCGGTACGCGTTCCGAAATGCGATGCTGCCCGTGGTCACAACGCTGGGCATGGTGTTTTCATTCGCTCTGGGCGCGAATGTTCTGGTCGAAAAGGTCTTCGCCTGGCCGGGCATCGGATCTTACGCCGTCGATGCGCTGGTGGCCTCTGACTATGCCGCCGTACAGGGCTTTGTGCTGGCCATGGCGCTGCTGTTCGTGGCCCTGAACCTGATCATCGATCTGGCCTATGCGGTAATTGACCCACGGATCGGCTTTGACGGTTGATGGCCGAAATTTCCACATCCTCCAATTCCTTCCTGCGGCACACGGCCTATGTGATGCGGCAGAACCCGGTGACGCTGGTAGCATTTGGATTGCTGGCCTTCCTGTTGCTGTGCGCGCTGCTTGGGCCCGCCCTGGTGCCTTACGACCCGCTCGCATCTGACGCCGATATTCTGCAACCGCCCAGTTGGGCGCATTGGTTTGGGACAGACCAACTCGGGCGAGACGTGTTCAGCCGCGTGATCGTGGCCACCCGACTGGATCTAGCGATATCCATGGGGGCAGTTGTTCTGTCATTCGTCGCCGGATCGATCCTGGGTTCAATCGCCGGATATTGGGGGGGCTGGTTTGACGCGGTGATCAGTCGGGGCCTCGATATGATCATGGCTTTCCCCCTGTTCGTATTGGCCATGGGGATCGTTGCCGCCTTGGGCAATACGATCGAGAACGTGATCTACGCGACCGCCGTCATCAATACGCCGTTCTACGCCCGCGTGGTCCGGGCCGAAGTGAACATCCGTAGGGAAGCTGGCTTCGTGCAAGCCGCCAAGCTTTCGGGCAACACGGACCTGCGGGTTCTTGCATTGCACATCTTCCCGAACGCCCTGCCTCCCATGATGGTTCAAGTATCGCTCAACCTTGGCTGGGCGGTTTTGAATGCGGCCGGGCTGAGCTTTATCGGCCTCGGGGTCCGCCCACCGACGCCGGAATGGGGCATCATGGTCGCCGAAGGCGCGGGCTACATCATTTCGGGCGAATGGTGGCTGGCGCTCTTTCCGGGCCTATGGCTCATGCTCGCAGTGTTCACCTTCAACCTGCTGGGGGATGGTTTGCGCGACATCGTGGATCCGAGGCAGCGCCGCTAGATGCTTTGCATACGCGATCTGAACGTCACATTCGACACGCGCGACGGCGCGGTACAGGCCGTTCGTGGCGTTGATATCGACCTGGCCAAGGGCGAGACATTGGGGCTGGTCGGCGAAAGCGGGTCTGGCAAATCCGTTACCGCCTTCAGCATCTTGCGCATCCTGGATGCGGGCGGGCAGATCGTTTCTGGGCAAATGACCTATGGCGGGATGGATTTGGCGCAGGCCGATGATGCCCATCTGAACGACCTTCGGGGCCGTGAGATTTCGATGATCTTCCAAAATCCGCGCGCTGCTTTGAACCCGATCCGCCGGGTTGGCCACCAGATCGAAGATGTGCTGCGCCGTCACGCCCAAGCCACGCGACAGGATGCGCGTGAAAAGGCAATTGCTGCCTTGCGGGAAGTAAAGATCAACGACCCCGAGTCCCGCTATTACGCCTACCCGTTCGAGCTGTCTGGCGGCATGTGCCAGCGGGTTGTCATCGCGCTCGCACTTGCCTGTCGCCCGCAACTGCTGATCGCGGACGAACCCACAACGGGCCTGGATGTGACCACCCAAAAGAACGTCATGGACCTGATCCGTCAGTTGGCCAAGAACCGTCAGATGGCCGTCATTCTGATCACCCATGATCTCGGCCTCGCAGGCGTTTACTGCGACCGTCTGGCCGTGATGAAGGACGGTCAGATCGTCGAAGAAGGCTCGCCCAGAGAGCTGACGGATGAGGCCAAGCACCCTTATACGCGTCGCCTTGTTGCGGCGACCCCCCTGCCCGGCAAAGCCCTGCACGAACTGGTGGAAGATGGTGTTGCGCTGCCCGAGACGGCCTTGGACGACCGCCACATCCTGTCGGTGCGCAACCTTGAAAAGACTTTCCCGAGCAAATCCGGCCCGGTCACGGCCCTGCGGGGCGTAAGCTTCGACATCCCTTCCGGCGGCTGTTTGGGCCTGGTCGGGGAAAGCGGGTCCGGAAAATCGACCGCGTCCGCCATCATCGCTCGTCTTTTGGACCCTTCCGAGGGCGATGTGCTGTTCAACGGCAAGACCCTGATCGATGTCCCCGCCAAACGCTTTGCGACTGATCCGCGTCGCCCTTTGATCCAGATGGTGTTTCAAGACGCGACAGACAGCCTTAACCCAAGGCACACGGCTGAGCAGAGCATCGCTGAGCCACTGAAACGGCTGTCCAAACTTAACGCAAGGGACCGTGCAGACTCTGTTCGCACATTGGCCGAGCAAGTTGGCTTGCCAATCACACTGCTGAGCCGCCTGCCCCACCAACTGTCTGGCGGTCAAAAAGCGCGGGTGGGCATTGCAAGGGCGCTGGCACTTGAACCGAAACTGCTTCTGCTTGATGAGCCAACCGCCGCCCTGGATGTTTCGGTTCAGGCTGTTGTTCTAAACTTGCTGGCTCGACTAAGGCACGAAATGGGATTGAGCTATCTCTTTGTCAGCCATGACCTGGCCGTCGTACGGTTGCTTTGCGAGGAAGTTGTCGTATTGCGACAGGGGCAGATCGAAGAAGCGGGTCCAACGCGCCAGGTCCTATCCGATCCTTCGACATCTTACACCAAGGCTTTGATCGAGTCCGCACCTGTTTAAGGCTCTGTCTTTACAGCCGGAC
>JBCBGY010000146.1:0-11177 GCA_038526275.1 Pseudomonadota bacterium
ACTGGGGGTGTCTTCGACAATCTATCGAGCTCTGATTGGTAGCCTTGAAGTTCCTGAAGCAATCCTTCCCCAGACGCAGTTTTGGTCGTTATCTGCGCGTTGACATTATCAAGCACCGGTTGAGCTTTCTCCACCAGACTTTCGCCCTGTGATGTAGAGCGCACGACTTTGACCTTCGCATTATCGGGGTTACGTGACCGCTCAATATGTCCTGCCTTTTCAAGTCGTGCCAGGCCGTTGCTGACATGAGGTCTCTGCAAACCGCATTCATCACAAATGTCTTGCGCTCGGCAGGATTGCAGACGCACGACAGCTCTCAAGATGCGCCAATCTTGCCAAT
The DNA here is from genome assembly GCA_038526275.1 of Pseudomonadota bacterium. Taxonomy (GTDB): domain Bacteria; phylum Pseudomonadota; class Alphaproteobacteria; order Rhodobacterales; family Rhodobacteraceae; genus 188UL27-1. The sequence continues at coordinate 341 of JBCBGY010000146.1, forward strand.
TCAGCCCGGTTTGATCGTAGACGATTTGGGAATAGAGCAGCATCAGCTTGTGCGAAAGGGAATGAATGGCAGCGATTAGGCCTTCGCCTGCGATCGGTTCTTCAATGTCATCCCGCGCCGACATTCTAACTACTCTCAGTTTGATTTACATATGTAATTGACATTAATGCTGCGACCTTGCAACGCTGTTGATCAATGCAAAAGTGCGAATAGCACGAAAAACGATAGGGAGGAAACATGCGTAGAACGATTCAGGCGGCTCTCGCCGCGACGCTGATGACGGCGGCACCGATGGTGGCGCTGGCTGAAACAACCATCCGGGTCACGCTGCAATTGCCGGAGACCCATTTCGTCGGTGAAAACTGGTACGACTTCCAGAAAATCATCGAAGAGAAATCGGGGGGTGAGCTGACCATGCAACTGTTCCCGTCCGCACAGCTCTTCACCGACAAGGAAGTTCCCGAAGCAGTTGGTAGTGGCGCGATTGAGGCTGGCTCTGCCTTCCTTGGGCGTTTCACGGGCGCGGTTCCGGCTGTGGATGTCGTAAACCTGCCGTTCTTCTTCAACGACGAAGCCCAACTGCGCGCAGCAGTTGCCACAGGGTCGCCCATGCGCGAAATTCTCGATCAGGCCATTCTAGAGGAAACCGGGTCCAAAGTGCTCTGGTGGCAGGCCTTCGGCCGTAACGTTTATCTGTCGAATGGTGAGGCTGTGCGCACGCCTGCGGATATGGAAAACAAAAAGGTGCGCACTTACGGCAAGGTTCTGGGCTGGACGGTCGAAGCTTTGGGCGGCGCACCGACTTTGATGTCTGGCTCCAAGCAGTTCCTGGCCTATCAACAGGGCGCGGTTGACGTGGGTATGACTGGTGCCGCTGCCGTTGAATCGCGCAAGCTGTACGAAGTGATGGACCACATGACGTTGTCATTCGACAGCGCAATCGAATTCGTGGCGATCATAAACAACGATTTCTTCAATAGCCTATCTCCGGAGCATCAGCAGATCATTCTGGAGGCGTCAGCAGAAGTCGAACAGAAATTGCGCGATGCGATCTACAGCGAAGAAGCTGAATCCGTCGCTGCATTGCGTCAGCAGATGACCGTCGTGGACCTGACGGATGAAGAGCGGCAGCAATGGGTCGAGGCAACCAAGAGCGTGGTACAGCGCTTTGTCGATGATGCGGGTGAAACCGCCGCGGAAGTCGTTGCCGCTGTCTCCGGCGGATGATTAATCCGAGTAACGATGCAATCGGGCTCATGCAGCCCGGTTGCGATTTTTCCCGAGGCAGGTAACAGAATGCTGCAGACTCTGGTCAAAATCGTCGACGGGGTGTCCGAATTCGTGGGCATCATCGCCGGCTGGTTGTTCTTTGCCGTCGGGCTCTTTGTCGCCTACGAAGTCTTCATGCGGTACGTGCTGACCAGCCCGACTGTGTGGGTGGATGAGATTTCGCGGATTTTTCAAATCTGGGGAACATTTGGTGCGACGGCCTATGTGCTCAAGCACCGCCAACATATCATTATCGATCTGGCATTCCGGGATGCACAGTCGCTGCAGCGACGCATCGTCGAGACGTTCTCCCTGCTGGTAATCGTCATTTTCGGCTGCGTCGTCGCGAAATTCGGCTGGGACATCTGGCTGAAATCCACCCTTGGTGGACATACGACAGACAGCTATCTTGCCGTTCCAAAGACCTTCATCCAATCCGCCATCTGGGTTGGATTTGGCTTGCTGACGCTGCAGGCACTGGTGGAGATCTACAAAGTCTGGACCGGCCAAGCGAACCATCAGCGTTCAGAGCTGGGGAGCCACTGAACGATGGAATCCATTCTGATTGTCTGCGCCCTTCTGGCGCTTCTGTTTTTGCGGGTTCCGGTTGCCTTTGCTCTTGGGTCGCTCGGCGTCGTCCTCCTGTGGCTCAAAGGTTTTCCGCTGATCGCTGTGCCGCAGCGCCTGTTTGGCACCATGGACAGTTTCGAACTGCTGGCAGTTCCGCTGTTCCTTTTAATGTCGAATGTGCTGCTCAAAGGGGGCGTCGGACGCGACCTGTTCGCCAGTGTGCAAGCCTGGGTCGGGCATTGGCCTGGCGGTCTGGGCGTGGCTACGATCAAAAGCTGTACACTTTTTTCGGCGATATCAGGATCGTCGGTTGCGACCGCCGCGACGATTGGCACAGTCGCTATCCCTGAAATGGAGAAGCGCGGGTACGACCGTCCGTTCATTATGGGCCAGCTTGCCGCAGGCGGTACGTTAGGCATATTGATCCCACCGTCGATCCCGCTGATCATCTACGGTGTCATTACCGAAACCTCTATCCCCACATTGTTTCTGGCGGGGATCGGGCCAGGACTATTCCTGGCGACCCTCTTCATCATCTACGCCATGATCTACTCGCGCGGGAAAGAAGACCTGAAAGGGGAACGCCTGCCGTTTCGCCAACGCTTGTTCGTGACGCTTTATGCTTTACCGACAGTGGTGTTGGCGATTGCCATCATCGGCTCGATTTACGCGGGTATCGCCACGCCATCGGAAAGCGCAGGTGTCGGCTTTGTGATCGCGATGATCATGACCTTCGCAATGGGCCGCATGACCTTAGCCAAGTTGCGCGATGCGGTGCACGACTCGTTGAAAACCACGGCGATGATCTTCATCATCGTCGCGGGTGCAAAAGTGTTTTCCTACGCCATCACACTCTATCTGATCCCTCAGTCGATCAGTACTTTCCTGACCGCACACATCTCCAACCCGACCATGTTCATCTTTGCCGTGGGCCTTGTTCTGCTCTTCATCGGGTTTTTTCTGGAATCTCTTTCCATGCTACTGATCATGGTTCCGGTGCTCTTTCCAGCACTGCAGGTCATGGGAATTGACCCGATCTGGTTTGGCATCTTCTTTATGGTGTTGATCGAGACTGCGTTGATCACGCCTCCGGTTGGTCTGAACCTGTTTGTCATTCAAGCCGTCGGAAAAGCGCGCCTTGAAGAGGTCATCCAAGGGGCCATTCCGTTCGCGCTGATCATGCTGTCCACCGCCGTCCTCTTGTGGTTCTGGCAGGATCTGGCTCTCTACATCCCGTACAAACTGTTCTGACTATTGAAAACAGGTGGGTTTGCTCTCAGCAGCGCAGCTGCGCTTCAGAAAGTCGCAAGTTGGGCTCTCGCAGACCTTGGATGCGGCGCGGCATCTGCCGTGGCATTCTCTGACCGCGTCCGTCCACCCTCTCAGCCATGCAAACATCGCCCGCCGGCCAAAGGTACGAGGTGCTCCCGTGACGATGTTGTCCTTGGGATTCCTTCCATGGATTCGAAAGGATCAGACCATCAAACCATATGATCAGACACCGCGAGGCTCGCCAATCCACCTGGACCGGCCTGATACCCTGTGAGCGTGCGCTCCGCGTGACCAATACGGCGCGTCAAAAGCTGCGCCGCGGCGCGTTCAGGGGTCTTGCCAAGGTTCTTAAGTTCATGCGGATCTTTGCGAAGGTCATAGGACATCGGCGGCAGTCCCGCATAATGGACAAAGGCCGTTGCCTCGTCCCGCCAGATCGCGGCACCGCCGTCATCTGGGACGAGACCGAGCGGCGTCCCTGATTTTATACTGCGCAAATCGAACTCCAGCATAACGCCGTCGCGCCATCGTGCCGGTGTCTCTCCTCTCATCCAGGGCAGCAAAGACCGCCCATCGCAGGCGCGTGGTATAGGGGCTCCGATCCAATCTAGAATCGTGGGCATCAAGTCGACACTTTCTGTATACGCCTCGATCGTTCGCGCGGTTCCACCCGGCTCCGCGAGGATGAGCGGGATCCGGTAGCTGCCCTCGAACGGGCCCGCTTTGCCGAACATATAATGATCGCCCAAAAGCTCGCCGTGATCCGAGGTAAAGATAACGAGCGTCTCGTCGACCTCGCCCGTTGCCTCAAGATGATCGAGAACGCGGCCAATCTGAAAGTCGAGTTCCGCGATCATGCCAAAGTACGTGGCCATGGTTTGCGCAACATCAAGGTCAGACAGATCCGCGATCCGTCCGGTGCCTTGCGGGATAAATCCTTGCACATCGGTCGTCTCAAGGAGATGGGCCACGTAAGGGTGCTGGTTGGCTTCTTCTGCCAAGCTTGCCGCGCGCCGAGGTGCAGGCATATCGGCCGGATCGAACATGTCATGCCAAGGTGCGGGCGCGACAAAGGGCGGATGCGGCCGCATGAATGTGAGAAACATCAGCCAATCCCGATCTTCGCGCACCGCCAGATGCTTGAGGGCCTGATCAGTGTAGAACGCATTATCTGCATCTTCGGTTGACAGCCGAGAGGGTGGCCAACTCAACCCGCGGCCTGGCGGCAGGGGCTGCGGTTCGGGGCACCACAGGCGATCCATGTCCGAAACGTCATAGCCTTTGGCCTTGAGTTCGGCGCGGTATGTGTCCTGACCCGCGTGATACGGCGCCAATGGTTTGAACCCGGGCAAGACATCGCCGGCCACTTGAAACCGGGGATCGTTGGCCGTTGTGCTGCGCGGATCCGGCGTTGTGGTTGTATAGCCGACCAAAAGAGGTTCGATGCCCTGGCGTCGGACGGACAAGGCCAGATTGTCAAATCTGTCGTCCAGAGGTGTACCGTTTGTGACCGAGCGATGGGTCATCGCGTAAAGGCCCGTCAGAAAGGACGCGCGCGACGGGCCGCACGGAACGCACACGGTGTAGTGATTGCGAAAGACCGTGCCACGGGCAAGGAGCCTATCCACATTTGGCGTTTTGGCGATTGTTCCGCCAAGACCCGAAATCGCATCCCACCGCCATTGATCCGTAAAGAGGATCAAGATTTTTCTATGGCCCATCGTGACTTTCCTCCCGTTCTAAATCCGAGCGTTTTGTAAGTCGACCATCAAACACTCCAAGTTGACACGCCTAGGACCGAAGTCCTCGAAGGCACCCCTAGGCGTCGGACGCCACGGCAATTGGCGAAGCGCTGGACAGGATCGCGCCGAGGCCGCCGCTGTCCGGGTCCAGCCAGGTGCGAATATCCATGTTGATGGCCTCCAACACTGGTACAAATGCGATTTGAGGCCCAGTGTGATCGACTGCATACCGACCTCGATCCGCCCGTTCCGCCGCGCCATCTTCTCGTGGCTGCAAACGAAGGCTGTCGAGGCCCCCCAAACTCTGTGAAACCCTGCGCGATCGATGATTTTGTGCCGATGGAGATGACCCGAGAGATGCAACAACACGTCAGCGTCTGCACACAAGGCCTCTATCTCCTGGCTGGCCTCAGGGGGGATCGAGGTCAGCGGCAAGTCGCTACCATCAACCTGCGAATAAAGGGGCTTGTGGGACAAAAGCACGATCTGGCCGCCATCCTTCAGCGCCTGTCGCAGCATATCCCATTGCGCGTCCTCGGCCGACAGGCCGGTCCCGAACACTTGCGCATTCAATCCGATGAACCGATATCCCGCTATGTCTTCGACCCAGAAATCAGGGCCGAACTGGCTGATCCAAGCGTCGCGCCGTGCATCAGTGCAGTATTTCGGCTCGTGATGCAGCCAATCCGCCGGAACCGGATTGTCGCCGATATCGTGATTTCCGGGCACGATCACATAGCGCAATCCCAGCTTGTCCATTTCGGCGCGCGCAAAGGCGATGTCATCGACCCGGTCAGGATCTGAGATCGCGGCATCTCCGGTATGGATCACAAGGTCAGGCTGTAAGGCCCGAATACGCGCCGCAAAGAGACGCCAATTGAGGTAGAACACTGGATGTGTGCCGCTCAGATGAGTGTCAGAGATGTGTAGGATGCGCACGTGCTTTTCCAATTTGTGGACGTTCCATCGCTAGGTGCGCCGCATTGCAGATTTGTAACCCGCGCTGGGTTTATTGAAAAATTCTCGATAACGTCACACAAAGCGATCAAGTCTGCGCGCCAGCCCGAGCGGCCAACGGGGGACTCGCTTGTTGCGGTCCATCACCTCGGTCACGGACCCGCACTAAACCATGCGCGGCAGTGCTGATCTGAATGATCTCTTCAGGGTTGATCAGCGCTCGGACCCTGCGCTGGGGCGCGCACGAAATCGGTGACTTTGCGTGAAAGCTTTGCGACATCTGCGCAGATCCCAGGCTGCGCCTTTTCATGTCGCGCCGCTGTGACAATTCCCACCAATCTTCCGGACCCATAATCCAAGGAGGGTTGAATGAGATTTCTTTCACTACTGGCTGCTGCGCTGCTCGCACTCGGCGTAGCGGCCCCCGTCAAAGCTCAGGACGATCGTCCCGATCTGCGCATCGCGGTGAATGCATTGCCCGGGACGCTCGAAGGCATCGAGCATATGGGTAACATCACCATTCGGATGACGTATAACGTCTTCGATCACCTGATCTTCCGTGACTTTCTGGGAGACGGTTCGGGCAAAGACACTGGCCTGATGCCTGGTCTCGCCGAAAGCTGGAGCCGTGTGGATGACCGCACGATCGAGCTGAAGCTCCGCGAAGGTGTGAAATTCCACAACGGTCAGGAACTCACCTCGGATGACGTGGTGTTCTCGCTGTCACCAGGCCGTGGCCATGGCTATGCAGCCGTGATGCCAGTGGACAACTTCCTCGGCAAAGTCAGCCATGTGATCCCGGTGGATCGCTACACCGTTCAGATCGTGTTCAAGAAGCCGGATCCGGTGATTGAACAGCGCATCGCAACTTACGGCTTCTTCATCGTGCCGGCCCGCGAATACATCACAGTTGGCAAGGACAACTTTGCACGCAACCCTGTGGGCACCGGGCCTTACATGCTGGATGAGTGGGTTGAAGGCGAATACATTCGCTACAAAGCCTTCGACGAGTACTGGGGCGGCAAGCCAACAGCTGCGTCCTTGACCTTTATCTCGGTCCCGGAAGTGTCGGCACGTGTGGCCGGTCTCGTCTCGGGCGAATACGACCTCGTGGTCAACATCCCACCGGATCAATACGCGACCATCGAGGGCTATGATGACCTTAAAATGGCGCCGATCGTTTTGGACAACACTCACCTTTTGGTATTTGTCAACGAAGGCCCGCTGAAGGACAAGCGCATCCGCAAAGCGATGTCGCTGGCCATCGACCGGGACCTTTTGCGCGAAGCGCTGTGGTTCGACCAGAACATGACGCCAAACGGTCACCAGATGCCGTCCTATCCGCTCTACATGGAAGATTATCCAGCTTGGGAATACAGCCCGGAAAAAGCCAAAGCGCTTTTGGAAGAGGCTGGGTATGACAATGAAGAGATCGTGTACCGTCTGCCGCTGAACTACTACCTGCTGTCGCTTGAAGCAGCTCAGGCGGTCCAGCAGATGTGGCAAGAGGTTGGTCTGAACGTGAAGCTTGAACCAGCCGAAAACTGGTCGCAGGCGCTGGCGCCTGGGGTTCACGTGCACCCAACATCGAACACCCACTTCCTGCCTGACCCGTCCGGCCCCTTGGCGATTGCCCATGGCCCAACCTCGGGCATCCAAATGAACCGCCAATACCCAGAGCGGTCTTGGCCTGCGCCCGAGCGCTTCAATGAGCTGATCGATATCTTCGAAACGAAATTTGACACGCAAGTGCGCAAGGATGCCTTCTGGGAAGCGCTGGAAATCTGGCAGGACGAGACACCGGCCACCATGCTCTATAACCCGCTCGAAGGGTATGCGCTGCGCGCCAACATCAACTGGAAGCCCTATTCGCTCTATTACATGGACTTCCGTCCCTACAATCTGTCGTTCGAGTGACGACAGGCGCGGGGGCGGCTGCGGCCGCCCCGGTTCATCCCAAGAACGTCATTCCGGTAGGTCGCGGTCTTACGCACGATCCCCGGCCATGAGGCAAAAACATGCTGCTCTCCGTCCAATCCATGGAAGTGTCCATCAGCCGGCCCAAGCTTGGCCCCGTCCGCCCTGTGCGCGATGTGACACTCGACGTGGCCGCTGGCGAAACGGTGGCGGTGGTCGGCGAATCCGGCTGCGGCAAATCCATGACCTGCCTTGCGATCAGCGGCCTTTTGCCAAACCGGGCAATGGTGTCCGCGGGCTCAATCATGCTCGAAGGCATTGATCTCGTGGGCCTCCCCGAAAAAGAAGCGCGCCAGATCCGACGTCAGAGCATGGCCAGCGTGTTCCAAGACGCCACAGGCGGGTTGAACCCGGTGCGCACGATCGGCTGGCAGGTGGCGGAATCCGTCCGCCTCCGCTGCGGCGCCACTCAAGCGGACTCCCAACGCACCGCCATCGAATTGTTGGGCCGGGTCGGTCTGCCAGACCCCGAACAGCGCGCCAAGGAATACCCCCATCAATTCTCGGGCGGCATGAACCAGCGCGCGATGATCGCGCTTGCGGTTGCGGGCGATCCCAAGCTACTGATCGCCGACGAAGCCACCACCGCCTTGGATGTCACCCTCCAAGCGCAAATCATCGATTTGATTTCAGATCTCCGGGACAGCCTCGGCATGGGTGTGCTGTTTGTCACCCATGATTTGGGCCTTGTGGCCCAATCCGCTGACCGGGTCTGTGTGATGTATGCCGGACGCGCGGTTGAGACCGGAGATGTGCAATCCATCTTCGCCCAACCCCGCCATCCTTACACCGTTGGGCTTTTGAACGCCTTGCCTCGGCCAGACCGCGATCTCGAACGCTTGGCAACGATCGACGGGATTGTCCCGCCGATCGATGCCCTGCCCAAAGGATGCGCCTTTGCGCCGCGCTGCCCCCACAAGAGCGATCTCTGCACTCGGGAAGATCCGGTCTTTTCGGGCGGCATTGCCTGCCAGCATCCGGTCCTGGTGGCTGCGGCGTGATGAGACGAGGCCCCCTATGACCGCTTTGATCAAAGCCACGGATCTCCGCCGCACCTACACTGCGGGGCGCAGCCAATGGTTCCGGCGCAGCAAAAACTTCCATGCCGTCGACGGCATCAGCGTGACCATCCAACGCGGCGAAACCCTTGGGATTGTGGGTGAATCCGGTTGTGGTAAATCCACGTTGGCCAAGCTTATCACGGGGCTGATCCAAGCCAATAACGGGTCGGTTCTGTTTGACGGGACAGAAACCACCAATCTTGGCGATGCGGCGTGGCGCGATCTCAGGCGTCGGATCCAGATGGTGTATCAAGACGCTGCCGGATCGCTCGATGGTCGGATGACGGTGCGCGCCCAGGTCGAAGAACCGCTCCATATCCACGGCCTGCCGCTCGACGCGGCTGAGCGCGCGTTGGAGGCCGTGGGCCTGGCGGGCCCTATGGCGCAGCGCTACCCGCATGAAATGTCCGGCGGACAGCTCCAGCGCATCGTCATCGCCCGGGCGCTCGCGCTGGAGCCCGAGGTTTTGGTGCTCGACGAACCGGTCTCTGCGCTTGATGTGTCGATCCAGGCGCAAATCGTCAATCTCCTCGTGGATCTCCAACGCGACCGCGGTTTGGCCTATGTCTTCGTCAGCCATGATCTTGGGGTCGTGCGTCACATCGCGGACCGCATCGCGGTGATGTATCTGGGCCGGATCGTCGAGGAAGCCCCAAAAGACGCCTTTTACGCTGGCCCGTTGCACCCTTATTCCAAGGCGCTCTTGGCCGCCGTTCCAAAACCGGATCCGTCGCTCCGACGCACCAGCGCCCCGCGGATTGGCGATCCGCCAAACCCGGTCGCGCCACCGGCAGGGTGCCGGTTTCATCCCCGCTGTCCTCTGGCCACAGCTCAGTGCCAAACCGAAGCGCCAGCCCTTCGGGCCTTTGGGGATCGTCGCGCCGCCTGCCATCTGATCGAGGACGTTGCCTAATGCGCTGGATGACCATCAAAACACTGCGCGCCGCGCTGACCATGTGGCTTGTTGTGACCTTTGTCTTTTTCGTGCTGCGTTTGTCCGGTGATCCCACGGACGTCTTGTTGCCCGACGATGTCGACCAAGCGACGCGCAACTTTTACCGCGCCAAATGGGGCCTCGATCGCCCGATTTGGGACCAGTATTTCAGCTATTGGACTGCGCTTTTCCAAGGCGATTTCGGCGTCTCCTTCCGCAACAATCTCGACGCGTTTGACCTCGTTTGGGAACGCGTGCCCAAAACCTTGCTGCTGACCCTGACCGCTACGGCCATCGCCATTCTGATCGGTGTCCCTATGGGCATTCTGGCCGCGCTCTATCGCGACAGCTGGGTGGACCGGTTGGTGATGAGCCTCGCGGTCTTCGGCTTTTCCATGCCGAACTTCTTTCTTGGGATCCTTTTGATTCTGCTCTTTTCACTCAACCTCCGATGGCTGCCCTCCTCGGGGTCGGAAACCTGGTGGCACTTGATCATGCCGGCCTTGACCCTCGGGACCGGGTTCGCGGCTAGCCTTGCGCGCTACACACGATCATCAATGATCGATGTCCTCTCAAAACCTTACATGCGGACCGCACGATCAAAAGGCGCAGGCCCCGGGCTCAGGGTGCGCGCCCACGCCCTGCCAAATGCGGCCGTGCCCGTGGTCACCATCCTCGGCTTTCGTTTTGGTGACCTTTTGGGCTGGGCCGTGGTGACTGAAACGGTCTTTGCCTGGCCCGGCATTGGGCGACTTTTGACCAACGCCGTCGCCTCGCGCGATTTGGCAGTGGTGCAATGCATCATGATCATCTTGGCCTTCACCATGGTCCTGGCCAACATGATCGTTGACCTCATTTACGGCTGGCTGGACCCCCGCGTGAGGGTCGGCGCCGGTACGCAGTCACGATGACAACCAGGGGGCCCGCCAGTGAGCGTTCTTGAGTCTACCGGCGCGTTGCGCCTTCGCTGGGCCTGGCTGAGGGCCCTCAGCGACACGCCCATCGTGGTCATCCTCGCTTCGGTCTTCATGGGGGTCATGCTGTTTGTGATGATC
>JBCBGY010000147.1:0-11176 GCA_038526275.1 Pseudomonadota bacterium
CGGGTTTTGGCAATGTGCTCAGTCAGGTTCTTGGCATCGACCCAAACCCCCCAAATGAAGGAAGAGCCACGCATTGAAAGCCATGGCAGGCCAAGAAAGTAAACACCTGGCACCTTCGAGACGCCGCCTTGATGCAATGGCCTGCCGCCCTCATCAAACGTGTCCACCTGCAACCAGTCGAAGTTCTGCTTAAATCCAGTTGCCCAAATGATCGTTGATATTCTGGCTTCAGCCAGGCTGAGTGTCAGGATTGGATTGGTCGCGTAGCGGGGCAGTGGCCCGATATCGTGGGCCGTCGGGTCAGTTGGCAGATCCAATCCTTCCCGTTGCACATATTCGTCCGCTTCCTTCAGCACCGAAAGATAGTTTGCGTCGCCGCGCGAGATATTCGTGGCCAAATCGGGCGCGAAAGTCAGAACCCCGTTCTCGTATGCGCGCGTCATGCCGAGCAAGGTCATTCCGTCTGCGGCAAAGCGACGAAAATCGACGGTTTCACCGCCATTGGCGCCACTGACGGCGATGGTGACATGTTCGGCACCCTTGGGCGGAGATTTCTGTTCCCACTTGCCCAACACGCCGAGCCACCAAACAAAGTCCTTGCCGCGATAGCGGCGCGGCGGGCGGTCATGTGGCCCGACAGAAAGGTAAACCTCTCGCCCGCTCGCCAAAAGCTCTTCCGCAATCTGCGATCCCGATGATCCCGCGCCAACAACCAGCACGGCGCCCGGGTCCAACGCGTCCGGGTTCCGATAGGACGTAGAATGGATCTGCCGTAGCCCGTCCCGGCCTGGCACCATCGGCGGAATGGCCGGGTTCTGAAACGGGCCGGTGGCGGCCACGATATTGCTGACCCGCAGCGACCCGTCTGATGTGTCGACCACAAAGCCACGACCATATTGCCGGGCGGAGAGAACCTCTATCCCGCAGTGAACCGGCAGGTTTCGTTCGGCCACGAACTCTTCAAAATATCGCGTGACACTATCCTTGCTAGGAAAACCGTCGGGGTCGGTATCTTCGAACTCCTTGGTCGGGAACCGATCATGCCATGCCGGGCCATTGGCCACCAAACTGTCCCAACGCGCGCTACGCCACCGCTCGGCGATGCGGTGGCGTTCCAGAACCAGGTGCTCAATCCCGGCAAGGGTCAGGTGCTCGCTCATGGCAAGACCCGCCTGGCCACCACCGACGACAAGCGTATCAATGGTGTCCAAATGCTATCCCCTCATTGCATCCCTGTCGGCATAGCGTCATGCATGACAGCTTTTCTGGTCTTTCTCCCATGGCAGATCGCGCACATTGCTGTCATCAAAGAAGCCAACCGGCATCAGCTTGAAACCGCAGGTGATGCAGGGCTGAACCGGGAAATCCTCGGGCCGGGGGACATGGTGCAGCCCGAATGTATGCCAGGCCACCAGATCCTTACCCACAAGGTTGCGATTCTGTTTGATATAGGTCGCGATCCCTTCGGACCCGTCCGAACCGTTCACAAACTCGCCCGTCGGATACCGCTCATCCGGGTGATACTCCGTCACCCACAGATCGTTGAAGGTGTAACCCGCGCGCCGCCCTGAAGGCCCATCCGTGGAGATAAAAGGCGTCACGACTGAGGTTGGGATCAACTTATAGGCTGTTGGCCTGCCGGTTAGACCGGTCTTGTCCGCGCTCGCAAACTTCCAATAGCGTTGCGTGGATTGGTCGGCCTTGCGGGCCGCCTCGCTTTCGGTCTCCAGCACCGTTTCGACCATACGGTAGGCATTGCCGTAGGGGTTATCCGGTCCCGGAGGGTCGGAATGGGTGTTGCACTCGATAGCGGAATTGGCGTCGCCATCCACGGCCCAGTCGAGACGAGCGCAGAATGTGTGCTGGTGGATCTGGCCAAGGACTCCGGGCACGACCTCCACGCCGTATGGGCCCGGCTCGCCCGGAATGCAGGCCGTGGTGTTGATGACCCCGGTGGCCTTCATCTCGAACTCGATCATGCCGTCCATATGCAGATACCAGTAGTACCCGTATTCGTAGTTCCCCACCGTCGCGATGGTCGAGATGACCATACGGCGGGCCCGGCGCGTTTCGGTCGTGTCGAGACGGAAGTCATAGTGCTTCCACATGACCCCCATATCCTCTTCATGCAGGCAGATGGCGTTCTTGATCGTCTCGACCTCGCCTTCGCGCCCATTGAGTTCCACATCAAGATACTTGATCACGCCCAGACAGTCGCAGCCAAGCTCCAGCGAGTTCACAAGCCGCCCGATCCCGTATTCGCCCACGTCAAAGACGTTTTTGCGGGGATGCCGACCAACCGGAGATCCATAGGGCACCATCATCTCGGCTATCGAGGCACGGTACAGAACCGGGCGCCCCGCGATGGAAATGTCGTGCAAGGTCAAACCCTCGCGGGCATTGAAGCCGATCTGCAGTTCCCAATCGTGCCATTTCAGCCGGTACCCATCCAGCGAAAAGCTCACGCCTTCCGGCTGCACGACATTGATCGGGCGCAAATCCTGGCGGACCGTCTTTTGCGTGCGACGATCATAGTTCCATTCGCCGCGGGGGATGGGCACATCGCCTTCGTCATGCACCTCCAGGATTTCGCCTGTGTTAATATCGACAGTTGCGTTCAGGCCGTCGATCGGATGGGCATAGTGATGATCCAACGGGTCATTGCGGACCCAGCAGAACACATGAGAGACCCGGCGACCTTTCTCAAATTCGATCCCGAAATTGCCCGCCGACCACGGGTCAGCCGTGACCAGAGACAGGTCAGTCAAACCGCGACGTTCGCAGGCTGCGATAAAGCGGGGGTCAACTTTGAGCGCGTTTTCGATTTCCATAAACTCGACCGGTGCGATCATCGGGTTTGAGTCAGGTCGATAATCTTGGCTGACGAGCGTTTCGTCGTCCAACGACACGCGGCACCGGATCACGCCGGACCGGTCATTGTGATAGGCATTGACCCAGGCCTCGCGGGCGGCAGGCTCGCCCGGTCTGTAATTGCGGACGACATTCTTTGCAGGTTCGGCCAGCTCGACCATCTCGATCCTGGCCTCGTCGCCCCGTTCGATGTTTGCGCGCACAATGCCCACAGCGAGCGTTATCTCCGCACCGGAAAGTGGGCGAAGCGGGTGCAGGTCTTCAAGCGGTGTGATGCCGTCCATCGGTAGTCCCCCTATCGGTTGGAGCGCGCGCCGGACTGGCGCGCGCGGTTCGCTTAGTTTTTCAGGCGCGTCCAGATTGCATCATACAGCGCCTGGGTTTCCGCGTCGCAGACCTGCACAAAGGTGCCGGCAGGTGCGTCGGCTGGCGGGTTTTGCTCCGGCGAGCTTTTCAGGTCATCTGTCAAAAGCGGCGTCACGCCTGTCACGCCGGCGGTATATTGCGCGAAGTTCGACACTTCAGCTATATTTTCCGGCTGCAAAAGAAAGTCCATGAACTTGATCGCGTTCTCGCGGTTGGGCGCATCTTTCAATAGAACCACATTGTCCATCCAGACGACATAACCTTCCTTGGGATAGGCATATTCGATTGGGGCACCTTCATTGCGCGCCTTGGCACCAAATCCGTTCCAGATCATGCCCACTGCCGCATCGCCTGAAACAAGCACATCCTTTGCCCCATCAGAATTAAACGACGCCCAGTTCGCTTTGGCTGCGTTCACCGTTTCGGACAGAAGCTTCAGCTGGTCACGGTCGGTCGAACATTGCGGGATACCAAGATGTAGCGAAGCGAGCGCCAGAAGTTCGCCCTGAGTATCCAGGACATTGATCTTGCCTTTCAACTCCTCGGGCGGATTGAAGATGATGTCCGTGGTGTTGATTTCACCGGCATAAACTTCGCGGTTAACCGAAAAGCTGGTCGATCCCCACTGATAGGGGATGGAATGCATGCGGCCCGGATCAAAGCCCACATCCAGCCACTGGGGTTCGATATTGCCCTTGTTGGCCAATTCGCCTTCGGCAATCGTGTCGAGCATACCTTCGTCGCGCATGATCTGAACCATGTAGTCGCCGGGCACGGCTACATCGTAAGAACCCAGCGTGCCGCCCTTCAGCGACGCCAGCATGGATTCGTTGGAATCGTAAGTGTCCATTGTCACCTTGATCCCGGTTTCTTCGGTGAAGCGGACCAGCAGTTCCTGGGGGATATATTCGAACCAGTGGTAGATCGATAGCTCGCCTTCGGCCTGCGCGACCGATGCTGAAAGTATCGCCGTCACTGCAACGGTCTTGAGAAGTGCCTGTTTCATTCGATGTCCCCCTAGGTGGTCTGATTTCCAAGTTTACCAATGAAGTGAGAGGCCGTCACAAACAGGATCGACACGACCAGCATCAAGGTGCTGATCGCCATGATATCAGGTTTGATCCCTTGTTTGACCGCTCCAAAAATCGCCGTCGGCAGGGTTTCTATACCCGCGCCTTTGACGAAACTCGTGATGATGAAGTCATCGAGCGAGATGATGAAGGCCAGCAAGAGCCCCGCAATGATGCCAGGCAGCATCAGGGGCAATAGCACGAGCCGAAAAGCCTGCCAGCGGCTGGCGTAAAGGTCCATGGCCGCCTGTTCGAAATGCGCCTCGATCCCCTGCAACCGCGCGGCAATCGGCAGGTAGGCGAAGGGGATGCAGAAGACGATATGCGCCAGCAGAATGCTGAGCAGCCCGCGCTGAAACCCGATCGCCGAAAAGAAGATCAGCGTGGCAACGGCGGTCACGATTTCTGGCACCATCAGGGGCAGATTGATCAGCGCGAAACTGGCCACCTTGCCGCGAAACATACCGCCCCTCAGCATGGCCAAGGCGGCGGCCGTTGCGATGGTTGTCGCGGTGATCGATGCAGACACCGCGATGATAATCGAATTCCAGGCCGCCGTTTTGAACTTCGCGGCTTCAACACCCCAAAACACCTCTTTGTACCAGGTCAGGCTGAACCCGCCCCAACGCGTGATCGATGTGCTTTCGTTAAACGAATAGACCATTACGACCAGCAGCGGGGCATATAGGATGACAAGGCAGAAGATCGTCATCGGCAAAAAGCCCGGATAGTATCGCAAGGGGCTCATCTGGCGCCCCGCGATTGCGACCGGGCATAAAGCATCAAAACGATCAGAACGAGGCTCAGCAGAACCATCGCGACCGCCGCCCCGAAGGGCCAGTTTCCTGCCGCGCCTTTGAACTGATCTTCGATCAACGAGCCGATCATCCAGTTCTTGGCCCCGCCCAAAAGATCAGGCGCGAGAAAGGCGCCGAGCGATGGCACAAAGACCAGGATGCAACCGGCAATGATGCCGGGTTGCACGACGGGCAGAACGATCCGTCGCATTGTCACCCAGCGGGAGGCGTAAAGATCCGCCGCCGCCTCACTCAGCGCAAAATTGTAACGCTCGACAGAGGCGTAAATCGGCAGGACCATGAAAGGCAGGTACGAATAGAACAGCCCGAGTTGGACGGCGAAGTTCGTGTTGATCATCGTGATGGGACTGTCGATCAGACCCATCGCCAGGAACAGTTCGTTTAACGGGCCGTTGTCGCGGATCAGGAACTTCATCGAAACGGTGCGGATCAACAGGTTCACCCAATAAGGGATCGTGACCATAAAGAGCCAGATGGCGCGTGTTCGGGCGGGCCGGGTCGCAATGAACCAAGCGGTCGGAAAGCCCACCAGCAAGCAAAAGAACGTGGCCAACCCCGCTTGCCAGGTCGAGCGCCAGAAGATCGAGATGTAGGTCCACTGGATCTGTGGTGGTTCGTCGCCGAACAGGCCCCGGTCAAAGAAGAACTTGTCGTAGGAGGCCAGCGAAAACTCCCAGACGACGCCGCCCCGGAATTCCTTCGTCAGGAAGGAATAAACCAGCATCAGGAGAACCGGCAATAATAGGAAGAACCCAATAATGGCCCAGGATGGCATCATCAGCCAAATGCGCGCCGGTGCAAAGGTGGTCGCCGCCGAGCCGGAGGATGGGGCTTGCGCGGCCATCAGTCCGCCAAAACTCTGGCGGCACCATCTTGCACCCGCAACGTGGCGGCTTGGCCCGCCGCAAAGGTTTGCCGGGCGCCGTGGGCATTTTGCGCCCGCACCAGGACTGTGGCCCCATCCTTCAGGCGTACAACGTACTGAGTGTCCGTGCCCAGATAGACCAGCTCGTCAATCGTGCAGGGCACATCACCATCAGAGCACAATTCGATATGTTCCGGCCGGATCGACACAAACGCTTTACGTCCCTCAGGAGCATCGCCATCTGCCGAAAGCTCAATCGCATCGCTGACGCGCACCCTCAGGCCAGAGCCGTTATTGCTGATGACATCCGCCTCGAACAGATTGGTTTCTCCGATGAAATCCGCCACAAACCGCGTCTTAGGCGCGTCGTAAATCTCTTTTGGTTGGCCCACTTGCTGGACTTTCCCTGCGGACATCACCGCAATCCTGTCCGACATGCTCAGCGCTTCTTCCTGGTCATGGGTGACGAAGATGAAGGTGATGCCGGTTTCCTTCTGGATTTGCTTCAGTTCGCTGCGCATCTTCTGCCGCAGCTTCAGGTCCAGCGCAGACAGGGGTTCATCGAGCAACAAAACCTTTGGTGCTGGAGCCAGCGCCCGTGCCAGCGCGACCCGCTGCTGCTGCCCGCCCGACAGTTCGGATGGCTTTCGTTTCGCCATCGCGCTCATCTGAACAAGCGCCAGCATGTCATCGACTCGCTTGTTGATTTGCGCCGTGTCGCGCCCCAGCATTTGCAAGCCAAAGGCGACGTTCTCGGCCACGCTCAAATGCGGAAACAGGGCATAGTTCTGAAAGACGGTGTTGATCGGGCGTTTGTCTGGCGGCAGGTGCGCGAGCTTTTCGCCATAAAGCATGACGTCGCCATTGGTGACGGTTTCAAACCCCGCCATGATCCGCAGCAATGTGGTCTTGCCACAGCCCGAGGGCCCCAGAAGTGTGAAGAACTCATTGTTGAGAACCTGAAGACTGACATTGTCCAGGGCCAGAGCCGCCGTTGGTCCAGATCCGTAGATCTTGTCGACACCGACAATTTCAATCGCACTTGATGGGCTCAGCACGGAATCATCTCACCCCTTGGTTAACGTTGTCGACCCTGTCACCAGATTGACGCTGAGGCAAATTTCGAAAGCAACGAATGGGAAACACTGGAAATTATGCCAGTTGTGCGAAGAAAATGATCAGGCTGCACGAGCCATCATCAATTTACTATCCGTTGGGAAACGCCTTCGACGGGTGGTAAGTCGCAAAGCTCGAAAGTGTTTGCGCGTTGCAATCATCCTGCCATTTCGTGCCAGGTTGTATAGCCGTTACCACCGGGTATCGTTTTCGGAGTTCGCGGGCGCGCGGCGTTTCTTCCATCGCAATTGCCACCAGCGCACTGACACTGCCCCCTTGCCGCGTGACAAGCTCAATTGCCCCTTCCATCGTGCCACCGGTTTCGATCCATTGATCGACCAAAAGCACGCGGGTTTCGGGGGCAAAGGCGGGCAGGCGCATTTCCATGTCCTGGGTCCGGCCCGAATAGTTGGTGAAACTGACCCTATCAGTTTCGACGCAAAGCTTGTCGGCCTTGCGAATGGGCAGGAACCCTACATTCCGCCGCGCAGCAATGGCCGCGCCTAGGACAAAGCCCATCGCATCCAATCCGCCGACCACATCAAATTCGATCTCGGCGAGGTCAGTCAGAAGATCGTCCAGCAGATCGTGAAACGCGTTCTGATTGATGTAGATCGAGGTTGGGTCGAGCCATGCGAATTTCCCGCCCTTGGTGTTTGGTGCCATCAGGCTGAAGTACCAACGGTCGTCGCGCGGCCCTTTGTTGTTCATTCCGAAATGGTCCCCAGTGTATTGGCGACATCCAGCAGCCGTCGAAGTTTGGTGGCGTCGATGTCGTAGAAATTCCCATCATAGTTGATGCCCGTTGCCACCATGAAAGCGTCTACCTCAGCATATCTGTTGGCATTTTCTGGCGTTATGCCGGATGCGAGCGCAAGTGGTTTGTCGCCAATAGCTGCGCGAAAAGTGGCGATCTTGCTGTCATCGGCCTCGACGCCCGTGGCCTGGCCAGAGGTGCACACCACGTCCATCCAGTCGCATGCGGTGCGCGCCGCCTTTGCATAGTCTTTCTCGGCCACCGGGCGCTGTTTCTTGAAGGCTGTGCCGCCAAAGTAGAGCCCGTCAAAGCCTTTCTGTTTCTCTGCAATTGCTTTTGCTTCGGACTGCTCCTCAACCCTTTCGTCGATCCGGGCATCATCGGCCCAGTATGCATCCACCCGGCAGCCCTCCGCTTGCAGCGATGCCAACTGGGGAAAGGCGTGTCGGCCAGTCACGGCCAGGAAATTGACGCCCATCCAAAGGTCAGGTCCCGCGGCGCGCACCTCTCGAACGATGGGAAGAAACGTCTCAACGTCGAAATCATGGTTGATCAGAAAGCACCCCTTCGCCCCCTCACCCAGAAGCACATCGATGTTGCGCAAGGTCCGCTCGGTTTCCAGAACATGGATCACCGGCAATACCACCGGACCACGGGCACCGAAGGCGGCTCGAAATTCCACTCTGTTCATTTTGGCGCCTTTTCGATTAACCTTTGTGCAATGCGCGCGCTTTTGGGGCAGGCAGTGCCTAGCATTTAGGAATGAGATCTGGGTGGCCCGCAGTCAATTCATAACGTGCTGTCGAAAAACCGAAAATACTGACGGGAGTGGGGATGTCTCAACCTAAGTTCAAGCAAACAAAGCGATCCTTTCTGAAGACGGGTCTGGCTTCTGTGGCGCTCACAACGCCTTTCGTGAACCGAGCCTGGGCGCAGACAGTCGAGCTGACAATGCTCGGTTGGTACGGCACGGCCGAACCGGATATGGTTGGTGCGTTTGAAGAGGCCAATAACGTCAAGTTCGTTCCAAAATACTATGCAGGCGGTGACAATATGTTGGCCGCGCTGGCGCAAAACCCGCCGGGCACGTTCGATATCATTCATACCGATGCGGAATATGCCAAACTGCTCGTCGCCAACGACCTGGTGATGGAGTTGGATCCCGAAAACTATGCCATGGACGACCTGCTTCATGACGATTTCAAATCATTCGCGGGCCATTGGGGGCCGAATGGCGAGCTATACTCGCTGATTACCCGGATCGGGCACCTTGGCGTTTCGTTCAACAAAGATGTCATGACTGCGGAAGAAGCATCGTCTTACGATATCTTCTGGGATCCTCGCCTATCGGGCAAGTTGGGCCATTTCGACTGGCATTTGCCGAGCCTCGGCCAGATGAGCCTTCTGACGGGCAACGCCTCACCCTTTGACATTGATGAAGCGGCCTGGAAGGCGGTTCAGGAAAAGACCCTTTCTCTGAAACCCCAGGTCGGCGGTTACTTCGATTTCGGCGGTACGTTTGCCAGCCTGAAGAACGGCGAAATGCTCGCCATGTGTGGCATCGGCGACTGGGTGACGGGCATTCTGGAACGCGACGGTGCGCCGGTGACATCGGTCATTCCGAAGGAAGGCGGCATCCAATGGACGGAAAGCTACTCCATCGCCAAGACCTCGGAAAAACAGGAGATGGCGCTGAAGTATCTGGCCTATACCTTCTCGCCTGAGGGCCAGGTGAAGACAGCACAGATGCTGGGCTATCCCGGCCATTCGGTAACCAAGGCCGGTCGGGCCATGCTGAACGAGGTCGACGCGAAAGAGGCGGCACGGTCTCACCAGGTCGATGGAGACCCACAAGATCCTATCACGCTGATCAATGAAGGTTTGATCCACTATCGCGACATTCCCGTGCAGCAGTCGCTGGAAGACTGGAACGACTTCTGGTCGGAATATAAGAACGCTTAAGCCAGTGAATGATCGACGAAGGCGGCGCGCCTGATGCGCCGTCTCAATCTGTATGCCCTGACCTTTCGTCTGCCGATCATTATCTGGCAGTCGCTGTTCTTTATCGGGCCGCTCATCTTTGTTGTCGCCATGTCGTTCTTCGTGGTGAGGAACTACCAGATGGTCGAGACGTTCGAGTTCAGCAGTTGGGCCCGTATGACTTCGCGCGACTATGTCTGGTCGAGCTACCAGTATACGTTGCTCATGGCGGCGACGGCGTCGATCCTGGCTTCTGTGGTGGCCTTCCCAGCTGCCTGGTTTCTGGCATTCCTTTGCACAGCGCGCACCCGACAGACCGTTGTTTTGCTGCTGATCATCCCGTTCTTCACCAGCTATTTGGTTCGGACCTTTAGCTGGTACACAATTCTGGCAGAGACAGGCGTTTTAAACGGCGCCTTTGGATTGGTTGGCCTGGGGCCATACACTTTGCTCAACACCGCCATCGGTACTTTGGTCGGCTATCTCACCCTGGTTCTGCCACTGGTTTTGATCCTGCAAACAGTGACGATGGCCAACATCGATCAAAGATTGATCCAGGCTGCGAAGAACCTTGGCTGTTCTCCAGCGCGCACCATCATCTCTGTTGTGTTGCCCGCAGGCAAAACCGGCTTCGTCATTGCCGCGCTTTTCGCCTTCATCCTGTCTTTCGGAGATTTCGTTGCGCCCTACTATCTGGGCGGGTCCAAGCCGCCGACCCTCCCGATCCTGATCATCGATACGACGAAGGCGGGGCAGCAATGGCCCCGCGCCGCCGTAGTTGCGGTCATGATGATGCTGACGCTCTTCACAATCGCCTTCGCCTCGATCATGTACGCCTATCGTAAAAGGGCCAGCCGATGACCCTGTTCCTACGCTGCTATCTTGCGGTGATCATTGGCTTCATCTTCTTGCCGATCGTGGTGAGCCTGCTGTTTTCGTTCAACTCAGCCCGGTTTCCGACCCTGCCGATGACGGGGTTCACAACCCTTTGGTACGAGACAATTTTCGCGGACCCGGATTTCTGGCAAGCCGCCAGAAACAGTCTGGTCGTCTCCGCCGTCACGGCCGTGATCGCAACCTTTCTGGGGTTCTGCACGGCCTATACGGATTACCGGTACAGTTTTCGCGGCAAAAGCGTGTTTCTGGCGATCATCCTGCTGCCGCCGACTATTCCGCTGATCATCATCGCATTGGCCATGCTGGCTTGGTTCAGTCGGATCGAAATGTCGGGCCGGATCGTTTCAATCATCGCGGCGCATACGGTGCTGACGGCGCCCTTTGCCATGGCGATCATCCGGCTCCGGCTGTCGCAGATCGATGAAAGCCTGGAAGC
>JBCBGY010000148.1:0-11105 GCA_038526275.1 Pseudomonadota bacterium
CCTCCACCGGGCATACGTTCGCCAAGTAGGGCGCAGGTCAGTGGGCGAACATGCGCCACACTGACAGTTTCAACCTTTAGGCCAAGGTGCGTTCGACTTCTTCGCGTTCGAAGATCTCGATCACGTCGCCTGCGCGGATATCGTCGTAGTTTTCGAAGGCCATACCGCATTCCTGGCCCGACTGAACCTCTGGAACCTCGTCCTTGAAACGTTTCAGAGTCTTTAGCGTACCTTCGTGGATCACCACATTGTCTCGCAGCAGACGGACACCGGCGGACCGGCGGGCAACGCCTTCTGTGACCAAACAACCGGCAACCTTGCCGACATTGGACACTTTGAAGACTTCTTTGATTTCCGCGTAACCGATGAAGTTTTCGCGAACCTCAGCCGACAGAAGACCGCTGGCAGCCGATTTCACGTCATCCACAAGATCGTAGATCACGGAATAGTACCGGATCTCTACGCCCTTTTGGTTTGCCGCAGCCCGCGCCGGCGCATTGGCCCGAACGTTGAACCCAAAGACCGGGGCACCCGACGCTTCAGACAGGCCCACATCGGATTCGGTGATCGCACCGACGCCCGAATGGAGAACGCGGACGCGCACTTCATCGTTGCCGATCTTTTCCATTGCCTGAACGATGGCTTCGGCAGACCCTTGCACATCGGCCTTAACCACGATCGGCAACTCGGAGACATTTTCGTCTTCCTTGGCCTTGGCAAGCAACTGATCCAAAGTGGTGGCGGCCCCGGCAGCAGCGCGCTTGTCCTTCGCTTGCTGCTCCCGGTAGGCGGAGATTTCTCGGGCTTGGGCTTCGGTCTCTACCACATTGAGCACATCGCCAGCTTCTGGTGTGCCGTTCAGGCCCAACACCTCGACCGGAACCGAGGGGCCAGCCTCTTTGACGCGCTCACCCTTATCGTCGATCAGCGCGCGAACCTTACCCCACTGCTCGCCCACCACGAAGATGTCGCCCTGCTGAAGGGTGCCATTCTGAACAAGAACAGTCGCAACGGGGCCGCGACCAACGTCAAGCTGCGCCTCGATCACCGCACCCGATGCCGTCCGGCCCGGGTTGGCCTTGAGTTCCAGGATTTCCGCCTGCAGCGCGATGCTTTCCAGAAGTTCGTCCAAACCCTGACCGCTGATGGCAGAAACCTCAACGTCCTGAACTTCGCCGGACATCTTTTCCACGATCACTTCATGCTGCAGAAGGTCCGTCCGCACCTTGTCGGGGTTGGCATCGGGCTTGTCGATCTTGTTAATCGCCACAATCATCGGCACTTCAGCGGCCTTAGCGTGGGCAATCGCCTCCACAGTTTGGGGCATGACCGCATCATCGGCAGCCACCACCAGAACCACAATATCAGTGACCTGCGCGCCGCGTGCCCGCATCGACGTAAAGGCCGCGTGGCCCGGCGTATCAAGGAAGGTCAAGAGCGAACCCGCATCGGACTTCACCTGATAGGCACCGATATGCTGGGTAATTCCGCCAGCTTCACCGGCCACCACTTTGGCATTCCGAATTGCGTCAAGAAGTGAGGTTTTGCCGTGATCGACATGGCCCATGATCGTGATGACCGGAGGCCGCGGATGCAGATCGGTTTCGGTATCTTCAACCGTATCGATCACGTCTTCTACGTCAGCATCCGAGACCCGCACGACCTTGTGGCCGAATTCCTCAACAATCAATTCAGCCGTATCCGCATCGATCGACTGGTTCTGAGTGACCATAAGACCGTTTTGCATAAGCGCCTTGACCACGTCGGCGACCCGCTCTGCCATCCGGTTGGCCAATTCCTGAACAACGATGGTTTCCGGCACCTGAACGTCGCGAACAATCTTTTCGCGCTGTTCATTGCCCCCCATCGCCTTCTGGCGCGCACGCTCCTGCTTGCGCTTCATCGCGGCCATACTGCGCTGTCGCCCGCCCTCTGCCCCGGAAAGGGCCTGATTGAGGGTCAGCTTGCCCGCGCGCCTGTTATCCTCGCGGCCCTTGTTCCGCCCGCGATTGTCCTCGCGTTCACGATCGACTTTGCGCGGCGTTGCGACGCCAGTCTTATTCGGCAGGTTTCGCTGCGCGGGTGTCTCCTGTGCAGCCGCCGCCGCTGGGGTTTCGGCAGGTTGTTGTTGTTGCGGCGCCGGTTTTTGGCGTTCTTCCTTGGAACGTTTGGCGGCTTCGGCAGCTTCGCGCTTTTTGCGTTCCTCTTCCTCGGCCTTGGCTTTCAGTGCCGCTTCGCGTTCGCGCTCTTCACGCTCTTTGGCGTCAAGCTCCTGACGCCGACGGAGGCGTTCTTCTTCCCGGGCCTTTTCGTCAGCTGCACGTTTCGCCGCATCTTCCGCTTCGCGCGCCTTGGCCGCCTGCAAAGCCTTGAGACGCCGCTGCATCTCTGACTCGGTGATCCCATCGGACCGGCGATTGTTATCTTGGCCCGCTCCAGCCCCACTTTTCGCACCAGGTTTCGGCACGACAACGCGCTTGCGCTTCGTCTCGACCACCACGTTCTTCGTGCGCCCGTGGCTGAAGCTTTGCTTCACCTGGCCCGACCGCGACCCACCGCCGCGCAGCCCAAGCGTCTTTTTGCCGTCAGTGTCGCTCATGCGATTTTACGTCCTTTCCGGGGTGTTCGCCCCGCTCAGCCCCCGCAGGCCCGATAACCTTGCGGCGTCTTCTACAACACGCTTTGAGAGTCCGCCAGAAGCAAGAGCAGCGTGTATTACATGTTCGCGGCCGAAGGACAAACCCAATTCGTGGGCTGTCAAACAACCAATATACGTATCGTCCCCACCGGGTCGCCGAAGCTTGGTCTTGCCCCGTTCCGAGCCGTCAGAAGCTTGGATCAGAACAGCCGCCTCTTCATTGAGAAGCGCTGCCTTCACCTGTTCGTAGCCTGCGAGAGCTTCTCCCGCTTTACGTGCCAGCGAAATGAGGTCCGTCACCCGCCGGAGCACCAGGGCCTCAAGCCGAAGCTCTATATCGTCTGGCACTGAAACCGCCTGCCGGGCTGCCCTGGCAAACAGTTTCTTCTTAACCGCCAACTGCACTGCATCCACAGTGGCTGAAAGCCAAATGCCGCGTCCCGGAAGCTTACCCGCCAGGTCGGGCACAATACCATCATCCGGGCCAACGACAAAGCGGATCAATCCAGATTTGGGCTGAACCGCACCGGTCGCAATGCATTTTCGTTCCGGACCGGTGTCGCGATCCTTACGCACTCCGCCCCGTCCCATGGCGTTTACTCCGTCGGTTTCGCCTAGCTGGCCGGAGCGTCTAACGCGCCCTCTGCCTCTTCAGCTTCCGCAGCCTCTGCCGCTTGCGCGGCAACGAGCTCTTCGGGATCGACCCAACCAAGCGCCACGCGTGCCGTCATAACCAGATCACGCGCTTCCGCCAAGGACATGTCGAACTTTTCGAGAAGACCTTCATCTTTCACACGCTCTCCGTCGACCGTTGTCCAGCCACCGGCCAGTTCCCAGTCCGCACAGGTCGCGAAATCTTCCAGTGTCTTAACGCCGTCGTCGGCCAAGACTTCCAGCATTTGGGGTGTAAGACCCTCAAATTCAACCAGGCTTTCTTCAACGCCAGCCGCGCGCGCGTTTTCCAACGCCTTCCGATTGAGTTCGTCGAGGTAATCACGGGCACGGGCCTGCAATTCCGTCGCTGTGTCACCGTCGACCCCATCGATCACCAGAAGTTCTTCAGCCTCGACATAGGCCACCTCTTCCAGTGAGGTGAACCCTTCCGACACCAGAAGTTGGGCAAAGAACTCATCCAGATCCAGCGTCTGCACAAAGAACTTCGTGCGCTCTTCGAACTCGGCCTGACGACGCGCGCTTTCTTCTTCCTCGGTCATAATGTCGATGTCCAGCCCGGTCAGTTGGCTGGCCAGTCGAACATTCTGACCGCGACGACCGATTGCGAGGCTCAGTTGCTCGTCCGGGACCACCACTTCGATCCGCTCTGCTTCCTCGTCCAAGACCACTTTGGCCACTTCCGCAGGTTGCAAAGCGTTCACAAGGAACGTCGGCTGATCTTCGTTCCAGGGGATGATGTCGATCTTTTCGCCCTGCAATTCGTTTACCACGGCCTGCACGCGAGAGCCTCGCATACCGACACAGGCGCCCACAGGATCGATTGAATTGTCATAGCTGATGACTGCGATCTTTGCCCGGCTGCCCGGATCCCGCGCCACGGCTTTGATCTCGATGATGCCATCGTAAATCTCGGGCACTTCCATCTTAAAGAGCTCAGCCATAAATTCGGGCGCTGTCCGGCTCAGGAAGATCTGCGGCCCACGGACCTCACGCCGGACATCCTTAATGTAACAGCGAATCCGGTCGCCCGGGCGATAGCTTTCGCGGCCAATCTTTTCATTCCGGCGCAAGACGGCCTCGCCGCGACCGATATCGACGACGATATTGCCATATTCTTCGCGCTTGACGAGACCATTGATAATTGTGCCGGCGCGGTCCTTGAACTCTTCATACTGCCGGTCCCGTTCAGCCTCGCGCACCTTCTGCAGGATCACCTGCTTGGCCGATTGCGCGGCAATCCGGCCCATCTCTACCGGAGGCACCTCATCGCGCATCTCATCGCCGACCTTGGGGTCTGCCATATACTGCTTGGCCTGCTCGACGGTCAGTTCCGCCTGATAGTTTTCCAGCAGTTCATCTTCCACGACCGTTCGAACGCGGGTGAATGTTGCCCGGCCCGTTTTGCGGTCAATCGACACGCGAATGTCCATTTCGCTGCCGTAACGGGACTTGGCGGCACGGGCGAGGCTTTCTTCCATCGCTTCGACCACCAGATCCGGGTCGATCATCTTCTCCCGGGCCACAGCCTCGGCGGTTTGCAGCAATTCCAGCTGGTTGGCGGATGTGATGGCCATATTCTAGTCCTCCGACCCGACGTCTTCGGGGTTCTCAGTTTCTATCTCATCGAATTGGTCTTCATTAACGATACCGGCAGCTTTCCGCTGCCGGAGCATTTCACGGATCAGTTCATCGGTCAGCACCAGTTTGGCGTCGCTCAACCAGTCGAACTTCAGACCGATCGTACCTTCCTCGATTACGATCAGCACCTCTTCGCCATCTGTTCCGGCCAGTTGGCCCTTGAAACGACGACGCCCATCGATCAGCTCCGTTGTTTCAATCTTGGCTTCATAGCCTTCCCAGGTGTCGAAATCCTTTAACCGTGTCAGCGGTCGATCAATGCCTGGGGAAGAAACTTCGAGCGTGTAATTGTCCTCAATCGGGTCTTCGACGTCCAAAATTGCACTGACGGCGGTGGAAATACTGGCACAATCATCGACTTCTATGCCGCCTTCCGGCTTTTCCGCCATGATTTGCAAGGTCTTCGACTTACCTGACATCAGCCGCACACGTACCAATTCGAATCCCAAATCCTCGATCACTGGGGTGATGACCTCGGCCAGGCGCTGGTCCATGTTGGTCTTTGCAATCAGGTCAGACATGCGTGCTCCAAGCACAAAAAAACGGGCGCGCGGCCCGTCGAAACTGTCCGGTGGGCATCAGGTTTGGACCCTGACGCGCCGCTGTTACGTTGCAGCTAGACCCTTTGCCCAGAAGTTTCAAGGGAAAGTTGAAATCGCCGCCCGGGTGGTTCAGACCCCGGCCCGAGAGATTCTTCAAAAGGGGGCCTCATGCTCGTCGAAGAAACCGCCCTGCCCGGCGTGTTAATCATTACGCCGAAGCGATTTGGCGACGACCGCGGATTTTTCTCCGAGACTTACAATGCCGAAGCCTTCGCCAAACAGGGCGTTGACATGGTCTTTGTTCAAGACAATCACTCCCTTTCCGAACAAGAGGGCACCGTTCGGGGGCTACATTTTCAAGCGCCTCCCCGTGCCCAAGACAAGTTGATCCGCTGCGGTCGCGGTGCGCTGTTTGATGTGGCCGTAGATATTCGGAAAGGATCGCCCACCTATGGCCGATGGGTCGGTGTCGAACTGACCTTTGAGAACGCCAAACAGATTTTGGTCCCGGCTGGCTTCGCCCATGGATTTGCGACCCGCGCTCCTGGCACGGAGATCATCTACAAATGCTCTGACACTTATGCGCCCGAGACAGAAGGCGCCTTGCATTTCGCCGATCCTGCCATTGGCATCGATTGGGGCCTTGACCCCGCCGCTGCAATCCTGTCGGAGAAGGACCAATCGGCACCGGGCCTTGAGGGCTTTGCCTCTCCCTTTACCTACGAGGGCTGACAATGAAACTACTGGTCACAGGTGGCGCGGGCTTCATCGGCTCGGCAGTGGTCCGACAGGCCGTCGCCGCAGGCCACCAGGTCATTAACCTCGACAAGCTGACCTACGCCGCCTGCCCGGCAAATGTGGCGCAAGTCGAAGGGTCCAACAGCTATCACTTCGAGCAGGCTGATATCTGTGACGCGCCCGATGTGGCGCGTATCCTGTCGGAACATCGACCGGACGCCATTATGCACCTGGCCGCCGAATCTCATGTCGACCGTTCTATTGATGGGCCGGCGGATTTCGTGCGGACCAACGTCAATGGCACCTACACGCTGCTAGAAGCGGCCCGTAGCTACTGGACCGATCAGGGAAAGCCTGCTTCGTTCCGCTTCCACCACATTTCAACCGATGAGGTTTTCGGTTCACTGGGTTCGGAAGGAATGTTCACCGAGGACACCCCTTACGATCCGCGCAGCCCCTATTCGGCCTCCAAAGCCTCTTCCGATCATCTGGTGCAAGCCTGGTATCACACCTATGGCCTGCCGATTTTGTTGACCAACTGCTCCAACAATTACGGGCCATACCACTTCCCTGAAAAGCTGATCCCTGTTGTCATTCTGAACGCGCTGGCTGGCAAACCGATCCCCGTTTACGGCAAAGGCGAGAACATTCGGGACTGGCTGTTTGTCGAGGATCATGCCGATGCCCTTTTGACCGTACTCGAAAAAGGCGTTGTCGGGCGCAGCTACAACATTGGCGGTGAGAATGAAGCGCGCAATATAGATCTGGTTCAGATGATTTGCGCGATCCTCGACCGTTTGAAGCCAATCGCCAAGCCCTATGCCGACCTGATCACTTTCGTCACCGACCGCCCTGGCCATGACCTGCGATATGCCATTGACCCGACCCGTATTCGGACAGAATTGGGGTGGCGTCCATCTGTTACGCTTGAGCAGGGTCTTGAGCGCACTGTGCAATGGTATCTGGATAACGAAGCCTGGTGGCGTGCGTTGCAGGACCGATCCGGTGTGGGTGAGCGGCTGGGGACCAAAGCATGAAAATTGTCGTCTTCGGCAAATCGGGGCAGGTTGCAACCGAGCTTCGGCGCCAAGGCGAGGTATCGGCGTTCGGTCGCGACGAAGTGGATTTCAGCCATCCCAATCAAGTGGGGGAGGCAGCGGCCGCGCTGGAAGCTGACCTATTCATCAATGCCGCAGCCTACACGGCTGTCGACAAGGCCGAGAGCGAGGAAGAAGCGGCTTTGGCCATTAACGGGCACTCCGTCGGCACCCTGGCCAAGGTGGCGGCAGACCGCGGGATCCCTTTGATCCATATTTCGACCGACTATGTGTTTGACGGTTCTGGAGATAAACCTTGGGCGCCTGACGCGCCAAAAGGTCCGTTGGGCGCTTATGGTCGAACCAAGTTAGCGGGTGAAGAGGCGATCCTTGCAGCGGACGGGCCGCACGCGATTGTTCGCACCAGTTGGGTCTTTTCCGCCCATGGCGGGAACTTTGTGAAGACCATGTTGCGTTTGGGTGCGGAGCGAAACGCGCTGAATATCGTTGCTGATCAAATCGGTGGCCCAACCTCTGCAGCCTCGATCGCCCGGGCCTTGTTGATGATGAAGGATAAACTGGCTGCTGGGGCAGCCTCCGGCACCTACCATTACACTGGCACACCCAATGTCAGCTGGGCTGATTTTGCCCGCGAGATCTTCGCTCAATCAGGATTGGGCTGCACGGTCACCGACATTCCGTCGTCCGAATACCCGACACCGGCCGAACGACCGGCAAACTCACGGCTGGACGGCACCACGCTAGCGCGCGATTTCGGGATCAAACCACCCGACTGGCGCACAGATTTGACCGATGTCCTCAAGGAACTGAACGCAACATGACCCAACGCAAAGGCATCATCCTCGCAGGCGGATCTGGTACGCGGCTTTACCCGATCACCATGGGTGTTTCGAAGCAACTGCTGCCTGTCCATGACAAACCGATGATTTTCTATCCGCTGTCCGTGTTGATGCTCACAGGCATCCGGGAAATCGCGATAATCACGACGCCTGACGATAAGGCACAATTCCAGCGTTTGTTGGGAGATGGCAGCCAATGGGGACTGAGCTTTACCTACATTGAACAGCCGTCTCCGGATGGTCTTGCGCAGGCCTATCTTTTGGCGGAGACATTCTTGGACGGGGCCCCTTCTGCCATGGTGTTGGGGGACAACATCTTCTTTGGCCACGGGTTGCCCATCTTGTTGGAAGCCGCAGACTCGCGAACCACGGGTGGGACGGTTTTTGGATACCAGGTTGCCGATCCCGAACGGTATGGCGTTGTTGATTTTGACGATAGCGGGACGGCTCAGTCGATCATCGAAAAACCGGATGTGCCACCCTCAAATTTCGCAGTGACGGGGCTCTACTTCCTGGATGGGTCGGCACCCGCCCGTGCAAAATTGGTTCAACCGTCCGAACGTGGCGAGCTCGAAATTACGACTCTACTGGAAATGTACCTCCATGATGGGCTGCTGTCTGTCGAGCAGATGGGGCGTGGCTACGCTTGGTTGGACACTGGCACCCATGCCAGCCTTCTTGACGCTGGCAATTTCGTTCGAACCCTCCAGGAGCGTCAAGGGCTACAGACGGGATGCCCAGAAGAGATTGCCTACACTGCAGGGTGGATGAACGTGGACCAGTTGCGGGATCGCGCGATGATCTTCAAAAAAAATGACTATGGAAGATACCTATTGCGACTGCTTGATCAGTAGTCGGTGGTCAGTCCTGGTCCAGGCCAAAACCAAACCCAAGCGGTTTCCGACGGAGGCAGACAATCAGCGCGTCTGACCAAACACCTGAAGCATCAAGTATCAGATAACGCGTTGAAATCCTTGATTTCAAGCAGGGTTAGATGACTCAGATTTTTCGCATGACGCTCTAACTCTGAGATATGATCTGAAGTATGTTTGAGGCGGAGCTTTGGCCAGAAAGTAGGCTCAGGACTCCTGCGCCGGGCGTAGACGCCGATATACCGGCCGTCGCTTCAGCCCTTAGAAGAAATAGACGTACAAAATTTTCCATCTGTTCCGGCTCGGAAAATTGACTGATCTCACCGTCTCCCGTAGCACTTTCCAACCGGTCACGGAATTCCTTCAACTGATCTTCAAGGTCTAGGCTGACAAAGCTGGACGGCAATCCCAGAGCCGTTTCAAACGCCGCACGCAGCGGTGGGTTCCCCATAACCGTGAACCATTTGGCATCGTCTGACATGTCGTCTGTGGACAGTTCTGCGAGATCTCTTTCGATGACAAAGGCCAATCGAAAATTTTCGTCTTGGTTGCCAACCGCAATCTCAAATTGCCTATCAAGATAGTCAGTGACCACGCCTTCAGAGAAAGAGGTTCTGAGGGTCGAGGGAAACGCACTATCGCCAAAACCAAATGCCCGAGAAAACTCCAGATACCTCTTATCTGCCAGGCGGTTGCCCAGAGCATCTGGATCGAGAGTACCATCTTCCAGCACTTTTTGTATAAAGAAGCGATTATCAATATCGTCATCGAGCCCATAGGCACCCAAAGCCACAGACAACAAGTTTCGATCTGCGACTAGTTCCTCCGCTGTCGTGACCTCGCCGATATTTTCGCTAAAGTAAGTCACCTCCCTGACCGTTTGCGCTGAGGCGTTGAACGTTTCTTTCTGACTTTCCAACGTTCGATTCAGAAACTGCCAGCCAGAATAGCCGCCGAATGGTACTACAGGCTGAAAAGTCATGTCGGACTCACCCCCAGCAGACGATCTTCGCGAGGCAGAAGGCTGCGCAAACTTTTTAGGGCAGCATAATATTGGCCTTCCAGAATCGCACTGGTCGCGCGACTCAGTTGCGTTCTACTATCGTCATCAGTCAATACTTGACTAAGCTGTTCAATCCCACGCAGCAATTGATGCCTGGCATCTTCAGGATCAGTGTCTCCAGAAAGAACTAACTGAGCAATGTAACAAACCCGTCGCACCGGAGTATTAGCAGACTCTGGATGAATAGCATCACGCAGGCGTAAGATATTAGCGTTCGGAGTAACAATACTAATACGACTACGGCGATCCCCATTCTCAATAACGGCGCCGTTGATCAGGACCCGCTCTTTCGGGCCTAGTTTCAGGACTAGTCCGGTCACGACCTCGACCTTTCGATTCCGAGTCCGCGCATTACGCTCATATTGATATCAACAAGAACGTTTGCTGCGGCACTCTTCTGGAGCACTTTGTCCGTGTGCTGCGCTGTAAACTCGGCTAGGTAAAAAATCTGCGCTCTTAGTTTTTCAGGCAACCCATTCTCTGGGTCTGCTACGTCTGCAGCTAGAACCAACCATAAACGTCTGTTTTCATGTAGAGCCGCTACCAAATCTGGGAAATCTTTTGGATTGCTCAAAGCGCCCTTGATCCGATGTGTTATACGCGAAAACGCAGCGTACTCGGTGCCTCTATTGGTGCGAATAGGTGAGGCATTCTGGCCGTAGGCCGTTTTGGCTTGTAGGAGAGCGTTCACAAGACATCCTTCCTGGGGTCAAATTTATCAACCGAGACTGTGAGAACGCGCGGTCAAACCGCGCGTTCCATTGGTAAAACTTAGCGGAAGAGGGACAGAACCGATTGAGGCGCCTGGTTGGCAATCGACAGGGCCTGAATGCCCAACTGCTGCTGAACCTGCAGAGCCTGCAACATTGCAGACGCTTCTTCCATGTCTGCGTCAACCAAAGAACCGATCCCGGTCTTTAAGTTATCGGTCAAGTCAGAGATGAATTCAGACTGCGTTTCGATGCGGCCTTGTACAGAACCGAACGCAGCAGAGGCATCGATCGCCTGCTCGATCAAGCCGTCAATAGCAGCCAGAGCACCC
>JBCBGY010000149.1:0-11059 GCA_038526275.1 Pseudomonadota bacterium
CCAGCACGTCGATGCCGCAGATCCAGACACGGCAGGATACCCGCAAATCCGGCACCGTCTATGTGTGCGGTACGTTGGACACCAAGCGCGTTGAACATGTCTTTATCCGCGACATCCTGAAGGCCGACGGCGTGAAGGTTGCCATGGTGGATCTTTCGACCAGCGGCAAACCATCCGGCGCTGAAGTGCCACCCCATGCGGTTGCGGCCTTTCATCCCCGCGGCTCCAGCGCTGTCTTCACGGGCGACCGCGGCACGGCAGTGGCAGGTATGACCGCCGCATTCGAACGCTGGGTGAAATCGCGGGATGACATTGCCGGGTTGATCGGCGCGGGAGGGTCGGGCGGCACAGCTTTGCTGGCGCCTGGCTTCCGCGTCCCGCCTGTCGGGGTGCCCAAGTTCATTGTCTCGACTGTCGCGTCGGGCAATGTGAGCCAATATGTCGGACCCGCCGACATTACCATGATGCATTCCGTGGCAGACGTGCAGGGCATCAATTCGATTACACGCGATGTGCTGTCGAACGCGTCCTATGCGCTCGCTGGCATGGTCAAAGGCCGCCGCGCGCAAATCACAACGAATGATGACAAGCCTGCAGTTGGGATCACCATGTTCGGCGTCACGACGCCGTGCGTCCAGGCCGTCTCTGCCGCGCTTGAGGACCAATATGATGTCCTGGTGTTCCACGCCACCGGCACCGGCGGTCGGTCAATGGAGAAACTTCTTACCTCTGGCAAGCTCAGCGCAACGATTGATCTGACCACAACCGAAGTTTGCGACATGGTGGCGGGTGGGTTCTTTGCGGCGGACGAAACCCGCTTTGATGCCGCCATCGCCTCTGGCCAGCCCTTCATAGGGTCTTGCGGTGCGCTCGACATGGTCAACTTCCACGCACCCGAAACCGTGCCAGCAAAGTACCAGGGCAGGCTCTTCTACGAGCACAACCCGCAGATCACCCTGATGCGCACCACGGTTGAGGAAAACATCGCCATGGCACGCTTCATCGGCGAAAAGCTCAACCGGATGAACGCGCCGGTGCGGTTCTTCCTGCCCGAAGGTGGTGTTTCGCTGCTTGACGCGCCCGGCAAACCGTTCTGGGACCCGGAGGCCAACAAGGCCCTGTTCCAGACGCTCGAAGACACCGTGCGTGCCACGGCCAATCGCCAGCTCGTCCGCGTGCCGATGAATATCAACGATCCCGAATTTGCCGACCTCGTGGTCAAGACCTTCCGGTCCTTCCACGCAGCGCCGCGCCCAGCCAAGGAAGCCTGAGACATGCACGATCGCTCCGAATTAATAAAGAAATACAAAGCCATGGTGGCTGCGGGCGAACCGATCATCGGGGGCGGTGCGGGAACGGGTTTGTCCGCAAAATGCGAAGAAGCCGGCGGCATCGATTTGATCGTCATTTACAATTCCGGTCGCTACCGGATGGCGGGGCGCGGTTCGCTGGCGGGGCTGATGCCCTATGGAGATGCCAACGGTGTGGTGATGGAAATGGCGGGCGAGGTGCTGCCCGTTGTCAAAAACACACCCGTTCTGGCCGGTGTTTGCGCCTCTGACCCGTTCCGGCTGATGGACAAATTTCTGGACGAGGTAAAGGCGGCGGGCTTTTCCGGTGTGCAGAACTTTCCAACCGTCGGCCTGATCGATGGCACCTTCCGCGCGAACCTGGAAGAGACCGGCATGTCCTACCAACTCGAGGTCGACATGATCGCCATGGCCCACGAAAAAGACATGCTCACAACACCTTACGTCTTTTCGGAGGCCGATGCAGCGGCCATGGCCAAGGCGGGCGCAGATATCATCGTGGTGCATCTGGGCCTGACAACCGGTGGTTCTATCGGCGCCGAAACCGGGGTCAGCCTGGAACAGGCCCCGGAGCTGACAGACCGGTGGGCCGCCGCTGCGTTGGAGGTTAATCCAGACGCGATTGTGCTGGTCCATGGCGGGCCTGTTGCGATGCCAGACGATGCCACGTTCGTGCTGGAAAACACCAAAAATTGCCATGGGTTTTATGGCGCGTCTTCGATGGAACGTTTGCCCACCGAAGTCGCGCTGACCGAACAGACGCGCAAGTTCAAGATGATTGGCCGCTAGGGCCACGGGGAGGGTTACGTCATGACCGGACAACTGATTGGGCAACTCATTCTGTGGCTGATCCTGGCCGTTATCGTCATTTTCATCCTCTACTGGGTGATGAATTGGCTCTATCGCCGGTCGACCAAGGAAATCGCCTTCGTGCGAACCGGTTTTCTGGGCGAGCGCGTGGTGATCGATGGGGGCGCTTTCGTCTGGCCGATCATCCACGACATTACACCGGTCAATATGAACTCGCTTGATCTCGCCGTCACCCGGCAGCGGGACGAGGCGCTGATCACCAAGGATAATCTGCGCGTCGATGTGGATGTGGAATTCTATGTTCGCGTCAAACAAACCCGCGAAGCGGTGAGCCTTGCGGCGTCTACCATGGGCCGCCGCACGTTAGAGCCTGAACGGTTGCATCGGTTGCTATCGGGCAAGTTCGTTGCGGCCCTGCGGACGGTCGCCGCAGAGATGACGCTGGAAGAATTGCACACGGAACGGATGGTTGTATCCACGCGCGTGGCCGAACTGGCGCAAGAAGGGCTTGATAAGAACGGTTTGGAATTGGAGAGCGTCGCAATCACCGACATCGACCAGACTGACATCCAGTATTTCAACCCGTCAAACCGGTTCGACGCCGAAGGTCTGACGAGCGTTATCCAGACCATCGAAAGCCGCCGCAAGCTGCGCAACGATATTGAACAGGAAACGGCGATCCTGATCCGGGAACGGAACCTTGAAGCTGAAAAGCAGTCTCTTGATATTGAGCGTGCCAGCGAAGAAGCGCGGCTGGAGCAGGAGCGCGAGATTGAATTCCGTCGGGCGCAGCAGCGCGCCGAGCTGACCCGCGAACGGTCAGAGCGGGAGAAGGAAGCCGAGCAGGCCTCACTTCTTTCGCGCGAAGCCATTGAGACGGCGCGGATTGCCAATGACGAGCAGATCTCGGAAGCGCGGATCGCATCGGAGCGGAAAGTGCGCCAGCAGGAGATTGAGAAGCAGAAGGTCATCGACGAGGCGGAAATCGCCAGTCGTGAGCAGGTGGAAAAGGCCCGTCTGACCCAGGAAAAGGTGCTGACCGAAACGCGGATCCAAACGCAGAAGGAATCCGAGGCTGCCGAGATCGCCGCCAAGGAAGCCATCGAAAAGGCCCGGATCGCTCAGGAGAAGATCCTGACCGAGGCGCGTATCGCCAAAGATCAGGACACCCAGTCGAAAGAGATCGAACGCCAGCGGATCGTGGACGAGGCTGATATCTCGGCCCGCGAAGTGATCGAAAAGGCCAAGATCTCGCAGCAGCGCGAAATCACCGAGGCGCGCATCGCCTTGGAGCGGAACACGCGGGAAAGCGAGATCGCCCGGAACCTCGCCATCGAGGAAGCCGAAATTTCCAGCCGTGAGGCGGCGGAAAAGCTTCGGATCGCACAGGAAAAGACGATCAATGCCGAACGGATCGCTTCGGATCGCGAAGTCCGGTCACTTGAGATCGAACGCCAGAAAGTATTGGAAGAGGCGGAGATTGCCTCGCAGCAAGCCACGGAAGCCGCTCGTATTGCGCGGGAGAAGACCCTGGCCGCTGAACGGATTGCGTCAGAACAGTCAACGCGGGCTTTGGAGATCGAGCGCCACAAGACGCTAGAGAAAGCGCAGATTGCTGCGGCTGAAGAGACCTCCAAGGACAAGATCGCGCAGGAAGAGCGGGTTCGCAGCCTGGAGATCCAGCGTAACGAGGCCATTGATCAGGCCGAGATCGCCAGCCGCGAGGCTATCGAGAAAGCCCGCATCGCGCAGGAGGCGCGGCTGGAGGTCGAGCGAATTGAAACGGCAGAGGCCACCCGCGAACGCGACCTGGCCCGCGAAAAAGCCATCGAGGCCGCAGAGATTGCCAAGGCCGAAGCGGTCGAGGCCAGCCGCATCGCCAAGGAGAAGAAGATCGCTGCCGAGCGCATTGCCTATGAGCAAGACCTGCGCGAGCGGGAGATTGCCCGGAACCGGGCCGTAGATGTGGCCAATGTCTCGGCGCAGGAAATGGTGAATGCTGCGCGGATCAGCGAAGAGGCCAAGACCCGCGCCGCCGAGATCGCCAAGGATGCCGAGATCCGCAGCCGCGAGATCGAGAAGCAGGAAGCTGTCGAGGCGGCCGAGATCAGTTCGCGTCGCTTGGTCGAAAGTCAGCGGATCGAGAAAGAGGCCGAAACCAGCGCCGAGAAGATCGCGCGCGACCAGCGCATCCGTGACCTGGAGATCGCCCGGAACAAGGCGCTCGATGCCGCGCAGATCGCTGCTGACGAGGCCATTGAGGCGGCCCGCGTTGCGAAGGCCAAGACGGTCGATGCCGAGAAGATCTTGGCCGAACAGGAACTGGATGCGCGCAAATTGGAGCGCAAGAAGGCAACCGAGCAGTTGGAAATCTCGCGGGTTCAGGCCTTGCGCGAGGCCGAGATTGCCAGCCAGGAAGAAATTGAACGCGCCAAGATTGCCTCTGAACGCGGGTTGGACGATGCCCGGATCGGCCATCAGACCGAACGGCGCAAGTTGGAAATCAGCCGCGAAAAGGTGGTGGAAGAGGCCGCCATGGAAAAGGCCATCGCGCTTTACCAGAAGTCGCTGGATGAAAGCGCGGCTGCCGTAGAGGCGGAGAATGCAAAGGCGCGTGCCTTGGAAGCGGCAGAGAAGGCCAAGACGGCAGCAGAAACCGAAAGCGTCAGCCGCGAAAAGGCATTGGATATCCTGCGCGCCGAGAAAGAGGCCGAACGTACCCGCTTGGTGGCCGATGCCGAGAAGGTGCGCAGCGCCATCGAAGCCGAAGCAGCCCGCCTGATCAACGAAGCCGAGAATGTGCTGACCGACGGCGCCCGGCATTCGCTCTTTAAGCGCAAGATGCTGGAACATGTGGAAGGCATCATCGCGGCCAGCGCCAAGCCGTTGGAAAATGTCAGCGACATCAAGATCATGCAGCTGGGCGGCTCTGGTACCCAGGGGCTGGATTGGGCCAACAATGGTGGCGGCGGCTCCGGTGGGGGCGGTGGTGGCGACGGGCCGAGCCCGACCGACGAGGTCATGAACAGCGCCTTGCGCTACCGTGTCCAGGCCCCTTTCGTCGACAGCCTGATGAAAGAGATCGGCATCGATGCCAAAGATATGGGCCGGTCTGACATCTTCCGGAATGCATCTGATATGACCCGCGCGACGTCCGAGATCGCCCGCGCCAAATCTACGACCGAGAAGAAAAGCTCGGACAAGGGAAGCAAGTCTTAAATGGCCCGGATCTATGTTTCCTCAGTGATCGGGGCCTCGGCGGAGCGCGTCTGGGAGCGTGTGCGGGATTTCAACGGTCTGCCCAAATGGCACCCGCGTATCCGCGACAGCCGGATTGAAGATGCGCTGCCCGCGGACAAGGTGGGCTGCATCCGAAATTTTCACCTGCAGAACGGCGATGGCCTGCGGGAACAGCTTTTGGGCCTGTCGGACTACGACATGTTCTGCACCTACTCGATCCTGGAAAGCCCCATGCCGCTTTGGGACTACATTGCCACAATCCGCCTGACGCCGATCACGGACGGGGAGCGCTGCTTCATCGAATGGACAGCGGAATTTTCCTGCGCGCCTACAGATGAATCCGATCTGGTTGGCGGCATTGGCGGCGATGTTTTTCAGGGCGGGTTCGACGCGTTGAAGCGGCATTTTGGGGCATGAGAAGAGATAGCGATAATGACGGGCGGTGAACGCCCGCGACCATAACCAACGGGAGGACCACAAATGAAATTCACAGCTACAGCTGCCGTCGCTTGCTCATTGCTCGCGACCGCCGCCTTTGCCGACAGCCACGCCAAGGTGCTGCCGCCGTACGTGACGCAGCCCAACGCTGAAATGGTGACGTTCGAACATATCGACGCGCTGAATGAATGCGATTGGGACAGGTTGATGGCGCAGTATCCGGAAGAGGTGCTGTTCATTCTGCCTAACGGCGTTTGGGTCGAAGGCCGCGCCGCCATAGGGGACGTTTTTAGCGGCTTCTGCACCCCGCGCGAAGATGGCGGATTTCTGGGCGCGACCTTCATTGCCGAAAAGGTCAAGACCGTGGGCGACACGGTGAATGTGTCCTGGCGCGTCGAGGCCGATTGGTTGGCGGAGCCCTACAAGGGCGCGGATGCCTACGTGACCCGCGATGGGTTGATGTATGTGCAGGTCACCACATTCGACCCTGCCGACATGGTTTTCGCCGAGTAATCCGGGGGAAAGGCACAGCGTCATGGTCAAGGTCTATCGCAGCACCATTTTGCCAGCGCCCATCGAGGCGGCCTGGGAGGTCTTGCGCGACTTCAATGGCCATGATCGCTGGCACCCGGCTGTTGCCGAAAGCCAGATCGAGCGGGGCCGCGATGCCGACCGCGTGGGTTGCGTGCGCAAGTTCAAGCTGGCCGATGGGTCTGAACTGCGCGAGCAGCTTTTGACGCTGTCCGACATGGAAACGGCGTTCAGTTACTGCCTGCTCGACACGCCGATCCCGCTTTTCAACTACGTGGCTCATGTCAGGCTTTCACCCGTGACAGACGGAGATCTGACCTTCTGGGAGTGGGAAAGCCGGTTCGACACACCCGCCGGCCAGGAAGAGGATCTGGCCAAGATGGTAGGCCAAGAGATTTACGCCGCAGGCTTTGAGACCATCCGCAGTCATTTGGAGACCGCCCATGCTGACGGTTGAAACCTATTCCACGCTGGCCGAAGCGTCGGGCCGCCTTGGGGCCGATGCGCGATATCTCGGGGGTGGTACGTTGCTTATGCGCGACGTGAATTACGGGGCGGACGGCTTCGCCAGATTGCTGCGCTCGACAGACCCCGCTTTGCGCCAGATCGCGGCCACAGCGGGTGGCGTGCGGATCGGGGCAGGGGCCACAATGTCCGATATCATCGCCGCGCCCGATACTGCTGCCTTGGTGCCCGCGGCACGGGCGGTGGGTGGCCCTGCCGTGCGCAATATGGCCACGGTCGGTGGCAATCTATTCGCGCCGCATCCGTACGGCGATTTCGCGACGGCCCTTTTGGCGTTGGACGCAACCGTGGAATGGGCTGACGGTCGGTCTGAACCCATGGAGACGTTCCTTGGCGCACGGGACCGTGCCAGCGGACTGGTGGCAGCGGTTACCGTGCCGCGCGTTTCCGCGCGCGACTTCCGGTTCCGCAAAGTGACCCGCACAAAGCCCAAGGGCATTTCGGTTATGTCCATCGCAGCGCTTCTGCCTGGCACTGGCAACCCACGTATCGCATTTGGGGCGATGGGGCCGACGCCGCTGCGTGCGAAAGCGGCGGAAGCTGCGCTGAATGGGGTCCGGCTGGAAGCGCAAGCGATCCAACCCGCGCTTGATGCCTGCCTTCAAGGCCTCGCGCCTATCGATGATGCCTTGGCCAGCGCCTGGTACCGCGCCGAGGTCGCACCGATCCACTTAAAGCGTCTGCTTTTGGACCAGGGAGGCTACTGATGCCCAAGACACCTGTCAGCTTTACCCTGAATGGTTCTGAGACGGCCGTCTTCGTTGATGGCGGTGCAAACCTTTTGGATGTGCTGCGCCGCGGGGTCGGAGACCTGTCGCCCAAGATTGGCTGCGCGCAAGGGACCTGCGGCAGTTGCACGGTTCTGATCGACGGGGAGCCGCATTTGTCCTGCCTTACGCTGGCTGAAACGGTCGCGGGCCGGAGGATTGAGACGACCGGTGGGCTGGCCAATGGCCCGGACCTGCACGCGTTGCAAAACGCGTTCATGGAAGGTTTCGCTGCCCAATGCGGCTACTGCACCGCAGGCATGTTGATGGCGGCCAAGGCGCTGCTGGACCGCAACCCGAACCCGAGCCGTGACGAAGTCGTTGAGGCCATATCGGGCAATCTGTGCCGCTGCACAGGCTACGAACCCATCGTCAATGCGATCCTCACAGCGGCTGCGCGGATGCAGGGGAGGGCGGTCTGATGTCCAGCTTTGAAATGCGCAAGGACCTGTTCGCCGACGAACGCGATGACAACCTGAAGGAAATCGGGAAACCGACGATCCGCCAGGATATTCTGGGCCATGTCACGGGGCGCACGCCGTTCTACGACGATCACCAGTTTGATGGGCTGCTCCACATGCGGGCCGTGCGCTCGCCGCACCACCATGCGCGGATCCGCAGCATCGATGCGAGCCAGGCCGAACGGATGCCGGGTGTACGTCGGGTCGTGCTGCCAAGTGATGTGCCGCACAATATCAACACGCTTCTTTCATTGATCGGATTTGGCCGCGATGATGAGGCACTGCTGCAGCCGAAGAAGGTGGCCTATATGGGCGAGCCGGTCGCAGCGGTGATCGCCGAGACCGAATTGCAGGCCCGTCAGGCCGTTGCCGCAGTGCGGGTCGATTGGGAGGTTCTCCCCCATGTTCTGGACGTTGAAGATGCCCTGAAGCCGGATGCACCGGTGGTGAACGAGGAATATCCGAACAACACATTTGACTATCACGATGTCTACGATCACCAGAAACTGCGCTTTGGTGACGTGGCGGCCGGTTTCGCAGCGGCGGACAAGGTCGTTGAAGCAGAATATCAGATGTCCCCCATCGAGCAGGCGCCGATCGAAACCTGCGGGGCCATTGCCGCACCCGAAACCAATGACCGGTTCGTGTGCTATACCAGTACTCAGGCGTTGTTCTTCTCGCTTGGGACCACGGCGAAGCTTTTGAACATGCCGTCATCGCGTCTGCACTTTATCGGCGGCACCGTCGGTGGCGGTTTCGGCGGCAAGGTCGACAGTATCGTGGAACCCATGGCGGTGCTGGGCGCGCGCTTGACGGGACGGCCCGTCAAATTTGCATGGGACCGCGAGGAAGAAATGCAGGTCGGTGCTCCGCGAGGGGCCGAACGCTGGCGCATCAAAGACGGGGTGATGGCAGATGGCCGGATCGTTGCACGCCAGTTCACCGGCTTCTTCGATTCCGGCGCCTATACAAGGCTCTCTTCCTACGCGATCGTTAAAGGCACAGGGCATCTGCCCGGGCCCTATACAATCCCGAATGTCGCCTCGAACGTGTATTGCGTTTTCACCAACAGGACCCCTGCAACCGCGATGCGCGGATTTGGGATCACCGGCGTCGATTTCTCGATTGAATGCCACATGGACCGGGTGGCCGAGGCCGTGGGGATGGACCCGATAGAGCTGCGGATCCTCAATGCCTATCGCGATGGCGACATGAAGGCCCACCGGCGCAGTGCCAAGAATACAGCACTCGTGGAATGCTGCCAGGTCGCCGCCCAAAAGGCCGCTTGGCCCTTAAGCCCGACTGCCGGGACGGCAAGCAGCTTGCAGGGCGGCGGTGTCGGCGAACGCGCGATGATCCCTGAAACGGCGACCGACAGCGAAGGTCGGATCGGCGAACGCAGAGCCGGACGCGTGCCGGATACGGCGCCGGCATCTGGTACAGGTCGGGTCGCTGCGGGCACGGCGCGTCAGGCTGATGCGCAAACGGGCGCCACGCCTCAGCGTGATGACATGCAGATTGCACCAGAACGGGTCGGCCATCGCACAAAAACCCCGCCGCCCGCGACGCCATCGGTGGCCCCCTCGCGTCCGCCCGTCGCGGCGCCTACTCCGCCGATTGCGGCGCCTCAACCGGTTTCGGCCGCACCTCCTGCGCCTTCTGCACCTCCAAGCCTGCCGCCCGCAACCGCTCCGGTCGCTCCACCAGTCGCTGCCGCGGCACAGCCGGAGCCCTACAAACCCGAGGAGCCCTTCAACCGTGGCGTCAAACGGCCCGGTGCGTCGCGGTTCCTGTCCGGCATGAGGAGGCGCTGAGATGACGATCCACAAGGGCCGGGGCTTCGCGGCCATCAACTATCCGATCGGCATGAACCTGGGCGGCGACCCGAGCCAGGCATTGGTCCATTCCACCCCGGACGGGAAATTCATGGTCTCGCTCAGTTCTATCGATCTGG
Organism: Pseudomonadota bacterium; assembly: GCA_038526275.1. Lineage (GTDB taxonomy): Bacteria > Pseudomonadota > Alphaproteobacteria > Rhodobacterales > Rhodobacteraceae > 188UL27-1. Next base: position 10,037 of record JBCBGY010000149.1, read on the forward strand.
GACAAGGGATGAAGTCCGTGACCCGCCAGATCGCGTCGGAAACGCTCGGCGTGCCGGTGGAGGATGTCTATGTCGACACGGCAGACAGCGACACGGGCCCCCATTGCATGGGCTCTTTCGCGTCGCGCGGTACGCACCGGGTCGGCAATGCTGTGATCCGCGCGGCGACCGAAGCCCGCCAGCAGATGCTGGAGGCCGCAGCCGACGAACTGGAGGTCAACGCCGCCGATCTGGACACGGACGGGCAAGGCAATATTCACGTCAAGGGCGCGCCGGGCCGATCGATCAGCATCGCCGAAACCGCCATTGCGGCGCAATTCAAACAGGGTCGGACGTTGTCGGGGCGCGGCATCTTCCTGATCCCGCCCAACCAGGCCGACCCGGACACGGGCGAGATGACCCCGGTTTCGTGCTTTGCCCATGCTGCGCTGGTCATCGATCTGACGGTTGATGATGAAACGGGCGAGGTTGATGTCACACAGATTAATTCGGCCTACGAGGTCGGGCGGGCGCTGAACCCGAAGCTGGTGGAGCAGCAATTGATTGGCGGGGCCTGGATGGGCGTGAGCCATGCGCTTTACGAGACGACCGAGCCATACTATCCGGCGCGCGATCACCGGCCCGTCGACTTCAACCACTACCTGATGCCGGGGCCGGGCGAGATTGTGGATCACAATATCGCCGTTCTGGAACGCCCTGCCGAAGATGCGCCTTTCGGCGGCAAAGGCCCGGGTGAGATGTGCGCCAACCCGGTGCTGCCCGCCATTGCCAACGCCGTCTACAACGCCGTCGGCGTGCGGGTGGACCAGTTGCCGATCACACCGGAAAAGGTGCTGCGCGGGATCAAGGCCAATGGCGGTGCCCGCCCACAGGGGGCGCGTTGATCATGTTTGGATTGGTGAAGCGTCCAGGCGAAGGTCTCCGGTCTGGCATTGGCCCGGTTCCGGTTGTTAGGACTAAGAATCTGGGGTCGCATTAGTGCCTGTTACGCCCAACATAGCAGGCATTGGCAGCCCCGGCGCG
>JBCBGY010000150.1:0-10911 GCA_038526275.1 Pseudomonadota bacterium
TACACGCCCGATGGCAACCCGCTGATCGGCCCCGCACCGGGGCTGCAAAATATGTGGCTGGCCGAGGGATTCAGCTTTGGCATCACCGCTGCCGGCGGGGCCGGGCATTACCTCGCCCAGATGATGGTCGAGGGCGAAGCCGAGATCGACATGGCGAGCCTGGATCCCAAGCGCTACGGCGACTGGATGACAACCGAATATGCGATGCGCAAGAATGAGGAATGCTATTCCCACGTTTACGTCCTGCATCATCCGGACGAAGAACGCGAAGCCTGCCGCCCCTTGAAGACCGCACCCGCCTATGACCGGCAAAAGGCGCTGGGAGCACAATTTGGGCAGGTCAACGGTTGGGAACGTCCGAACTATTACGGGCCTTTGGATGCGCCGGACAGCTTCGACCATGATGCCCGCAGCTTTCGGCGTGGCGGCTGGTGGCAATATGCGGTGGAGGAGGCGAAAGCGATCCGCGAAGGTGTGGGGTTAGTCGACGCCACCGCCTTTGCCAAACACCGACTGACAGGACCGGGTGCAACTGCGTTCCTCGATTGGTTTACCTGCAACAAGCTGCCAAAGGTTGGACGGATTAATCTGACCTATGCGTTGACCACAGCCGGAACCACCCGCACGGAATACACCATCGTTCGGCAAGGCGAGAACGACTACTACCTTGTGTCCGCCGGAGCCTGGCAGGCCTACGACCAGGATTTTCTCTACAACGCGATTTGGGAGGGAGAGGATCGGTTTGGCCGCGTCAATGAAGAAGATGTAACCAGCCAGTGGGGTGTCTTTGCCATTGCGGGGCCGAAATCCCGGGATGTGCTAAAAACCCTGATCCGTGACCCTGACCCCGAGACGGCCCTGTCGAACAAGCGCTTCCCGTGGCTTTCGGTGCGAGACATCGAGTTGGGCATGTGCCCGGTCAAAGCGGTGCGGGTGGCTTACACCGGTGAACTCGGCTGGGAGTTGCACCATCCGATTGAGATGCAGAACTACCTGTGGGACCGGCTGATGGAGGCGGGCGAACCGCATGGATTGCGGCCCGTCGGCGCCCGGGCCCAGAACTGGCTGCGACAGGAGAAAAGCTATCGCGCGTTCGGGACGGAGCTGGGCCGCGATGCGACGCCCCTGGAAGCGGGGCTCGGCCGGTTTGTCGACCTGACCAAAGACTTTCATGGCAAAGCCGCGATGGAACGTATCGGAATCCGATCAAAATGCGTCACGCTGCTGATCGATGGGCCGCAAGACGCTGACCCATGGGGCCGCGAGGCCCTTTATGATGGTGAAACCCGTGTCGGGCGTCTGACCTCGGGCGGCTATTCGGTCGCGTTCGGCAAAAGCATTGGTATGGGGTATGTTGGCATGGACCATTCTGCGCCTGGCACCAAACTTCAGGTGAAGATGCAGAACCAACTTTGGCCAGCGGAGGTTGCCAAAGACAGCCCCTATGACTCGAGCAATAGAACGATCCGAATGGATGGTTAGGATTGATGGGGCGCAGTGGCGTCCCATGTTCTGCGCTTCTGGCTTTTTGCGAGTTGGTTCAGGAGTGCCATTTCGCATTTCTTTAGAAAGTCGATTTGGTCAATCACCTCCAAATGCGACGAGGTGAGCATGGAGATAATGCTCAACAAGGACAGATCATCCTCGGTCCACGGGGCCTGCTGTTTCTGATCGTCAAAGAATTCAACCACACCGAATAGAATGCCGCGTAAGGTTAGTGGCGCCCCAAGATAACGTCCATCAATGCTCGGGCACCTATTTGAACCGATCTTACAAGCCTGAAGATCGTGGCAGTAAATCATTGAACAGTCCGACATAACCTCTTTGGCCAAAGGTTCGATGTGGTCGCTCCGATCACGATCCTTGAAGCAGCCCGACGGGTCGAATGACATCCAGGTCTGAAGGCTCCCTTTCGAGATGCGACCGCTTTTCATTCCCAAGACCTGGCAGCTCGTTTCAAGAAGCCGTTCAAATCGTTTTTCCAAAGGAAGTTCCGTACAGGCAAATGCCAGAAAAAGCATTTCCCGCTTTGCGTTATATTGGCGAGAGCGAGCTTGCGACGTCTCGCTTACAAAAATGGACATGCGCAGTTGAATTTCTTGGCTAACACAGGCGGCGATCTCAGTTACTGCGCACAGTTCTTTGTCGGACCAGTTTCGAGGCACGCGATCTGCGACGCAAAGCGCTCCTAGAACGGTTCCATCAGCGCCGTAAATTGGCACTCCAAGATAGGCCGCTATTCCAAGATCGGAGACTGCGGAATGGTCATGAAACCTTGGGTCATTTGGTGCGTCATGCACGATGAGAGGCCGAGACGTTTGCTTCACGGTTTGGCACATTGAATGAGACAACGGTGTCTGGCCCCTACTGCGCCAAGGCTCGTCAAGTCCCTGATATGAGAGAAAAATTTGTCTGTTCTTTTCTTCTTGAACCAGGGAAACAAGAGCAATAGGGGTACTGCACAAACGTTGAGCCAAACGGGTGAGCGAGTCAAAGGCAGGCAGGCTGCCCGACACTTCTGAAAGCTCTCCGAGCCTTGCCTTGACCGACACCTTCTGTTCCACAGGCCATTCCTTTTCTTATCATTTCTAGTGATATCTAAATCAATCGTTAAAAAAGCCTTAACGAATTAGATTGGAGGGTGCGTGGCGCGAGGTAATAGGTAGTCTTGCCTATTGGAAATTCTTTCCGAATTGGCAGTGACGCACATGTCAATTGCGTAAGAATACCTATCGGCAAAATTACTCTCGCGAATTCCTACATGAAGTGATGTGACGGAGATTGTGAGTAAAGGTACAAAGACCGGAAACGGTGTCACTCTCGCCTAACCTGCCAGTATTCCGGCAAGCTAGGCTCGACTTTGATCCGCAGTTGCCGCGGTTAGATTTTCTGATCGTACTCACCCACAGCGGGCTCGGTGCTGATGACGGCATCGATGTCTGCGAAGATGGCGCGCATCTCCTCATCGCTTTCGGGGCTTTCACAAACAACCACCAAGTTCGGGGTGTTGGAACTGGCGCGGACAAGGCCCCACCCGCCATTTTCCAGAATCACTCGGGCACCATTCACCGTGACGACCTCTTTGATCGCGCGGCCACCCAGCGTGTCGCCAGCTTCGTGTTTGGCGACCAGTTTTTCAACGAGGCGCGCGAGCACGTCATACTTCTCTGTGTCGGCGCAGTAGGGTGACATGGTGGGGGTGGAGTAAGTCTTTGGAAGTGCCTTGCGCAGGTCCGACATCTTCATGTCTGGGTTGCGGTCCATTAGCTTGCAGATCTCGACGGCTACCCGCATTCCGCAGTCGTAGCCCCGACCAACAGGTTCGGCGAGGAAGTAATGGCCGGATTTTTCGAACCCTGCCAACGCACCAAGTTCTTTGACCCGGCGTTTCATGTGGCTGTGACCCGTTTTCCAATAGTCCGCCTTTACGCCATTGGCCTTCAATTCTGGATCACTCGCAAACAGACCGGTCGATTTAACATCGGCTACAAAGGTTGGGTTCGGATAAAGTTTTGACAGATCGCGGGCCATGATCACGCCAACCTTGTCGGCAAAAATCTCTTCACCTTCGTCATCCACCACACCGCAGCGGTCGCCGTCTCCATCAAAGCCCAAAGCGAGGTCAGCACCGGAGGCTTTCACGCTGTCGGCCATGTCATGGAGCATCTCCAGGGCTTCTGGGTTCGGGTTGTAGTTTGGGAACGTGTAGTCGAGCGCGTTGTGAGACGGCACGACTTCAACCCCAATCCGCTCAAAAATACGCGGTGCAAAGGCGCTGGCCGTCCCATTGCCGGTTGCACAGACGACCTTCAACTTGCGCGACATTTTGAAATCGCCGCAGAGGTCGTCGATATAGGCTTCCATCACGCCTTCGACGAACTCGTATTTCCCACCATCGCGGGGCATACCTTTGCCCTCCAACACGATGGATCTAAGCTCGCTCATCTCATCGGGCCCGTGGGTCAGCGGGCGGTCGAAGCCCATTTTCACCCCGGTCCAGCCGTTTGGATTATGCGACGCCGTCACCATCGCCACCGCAGGCACGTCGAGGTGGAACTGGCTGAAATAGGCCATGGGGCTGAGCGCCGGACCGATATCTTTGACATGGATACCGGCCTGCATCAGCCCAAGGATCAGCGCGTTCTTGATGGACAGCGAATAGTCGCGATAGTCGTTGCCCACGGCGATGACCGGATCAATCCCGCGCAGGTGCATTTGCGTGCCAAGCCCAAGCCCCAAGGCCGTGATCCCAGGCAGATTGATTTGATCAGGATACTTCCAGCGCGCGTCATATTCGCGAAACCCTGTGGGCGTGATCATCGCGTCGCGCAAGAAGGCCCAGGTGTTCTGTTCTACAGTCGGGTTAGGGGGCGTCAAAGGGGTCTCCCACTCAATCAGTCTGATTTGGCGTCTCTTTAGCCAATGCGTCAAAGGCCATCAATTGGTGGATCAGGGCTGGCATCTGGTCGAGCGGGATCATGTTGGGCCCATCGCTCGGGGCGGTGTCCGGGGTTGGGTGGGTCTCGATGAACACGGCTGCGACACCGACCGCCACAGCAGCGCGGGCCATCACCGGTGCGAATTCTCGCTGCCCGCCGCTGGACCCGCCGTGACCGCCCGGTTGTTGGACGGAATGGGTCGCGTCCATGACGATGGGATAGCCTGTGGCCGCCATCTGGGGCAATGCGCGCAGGTCAGCCACCAAGGTATTGTAGCCGAAGGACGTGCCGCGTTCGGTCAGCAGGATCCGCTCATTGCCGGTGCTTGCCACCTTGGCGGCGACATGCTGCATATCCCAAGGGGCCAGGAATTGCCCCTTCTTGATGTTCACGGCGGCTCCGGTTTCGCCAGCCGCGAGCAGCAGATCCGTCTGGCGGCATAGAAAAGCGGGAATCTGTAGAATGTCGACATGTTCTGCTGCTTTTGCGCACTGATCCGGGGCATGGACATCCGTTAGGACCGGACAGCCAACCTCTGACCGAACTGTGGCCAGCACGTCGAGCCCGGCTTCTATCCCCATGCCGCGCTGCGCGCCCAGTGAGGTCCGGTTGGCTTTGTCGAAACTGGCTTTGAAGATGTAGCCAACGCCAGCCTCAGCGCAGATGGCCGCCATCGTTCGTGCAATGGCCAGTGCATGGTCCTGCGTTTCAAGCTGGCAGGGCCCGGCGATCACTGTAAGTGGCCGGTCGTTTCCCACGGCCAAATCGCCGATTTGGACTGCACCCATAACTGTCTCCCGCAAACTGCTGGGCAGCCTCTAGCAGGAGCGTTTCAAAAACCCCAGAACATGTTGCGACAGGTCGGGTCAGGGCGTTGCACTCGACAGCACGGGTTGCAGCCCGACTGAGAAGGTCCAACTGACGTTTCGGGCGTCTTCATGGGCCTCCTGAAGTTGGGCGATCGCGTCGCGGAATTCGGCGCGGCGAGTGTCCAACTCTGACTTGGCCCGTTCGAATTCAACAAGACTTTCAACAGGCGTTGGTTCAAGTGAACTGGTTAGATCATCCGTCCAAGAAATAAGAAAACTCGATACCGGATCGGTAGAGGCCAGTGTGGCGACAGGTGGCTTCGGATCTTCATCCGTGGTCCGGGCCATGGCGTAGCGAGACGCACGCATCTGGCCTTGGGCTTGATTGAGGCGACTGAAGGCCATCTGATAGATGTTTCGCTCGGACGCCACCTCTTCTAGCCGCCATGCCTCCATGCACTCTTCCACGTAGGTGGCGGCATAGCCGATCAGCAGTTCCGAGGCCTTAAGCGCTGTCTCCGGGTCAGGGTCGGAAACTGTCAGGGTTGTCAGTCCGGTATCAGGGTCATGGTCAAGGCCGATCTTGGGAAGACCGTCTGATAGGCTGAGCGCCTCTTGCAACCGTAGCCGGACGTCAACTGAGTTCAGATGATCCATTATGGCGGTCGTCTTGCCACTGGCAGCAAAGCCAACACTTTTATCGGCCTGGTCCGTTATGGCAATGCGCTGAACCACAAAATCCGCGGTTGCCACGGATTGAGCAGGTCTGAGATATGCAGACCCAAACAGCGCGCCAACCGAAAGACCCGCGAGAACGAAAGCGCCCGCCGCATATCGCACCACACAGGAGCGTTCAGGCACAGCGGCTACACCGGGGGATTGGGCCGGAGCAAGGTTCGGCAAACGGTGGGCCTGGGGTTTAGGAGCCCTTGCAGCCTCGGGTCGCAACAACGGTATGTTGCGCGCTGTCTGTGCCAAATCGTCCGCGCCTGGCACTGCACGGGGCTTCCCGCGCGGCGGCGCAGCAATGCCCGCCAGTTTGCGAGTTAACCATTGCGAGTTGTTTGCGACATTCATCCACGGCACCGCGCGCATGCGCGTCCCGTGACACAACCCAAATTACCATTGTTTCGCCGGTACATACCCGTTTACCCACGATCCTGATCTCCGGCTTCGTGGGTAGGTAGGGATAGTTAACAAAACCTTTCCAAAGTCTTAGATTTCTTGTTTTTGGACTTTGGTCATTTTTCCGGCCACAATCGATATAAGTGCTGCCGCAAAACTGAACAGAGCGCCCATTTTTGCAGCATCTTGTACAGGCCCCGGATCAAAGGCAACCGTGGCAATAAAGAGCGATACCGTAAATCCGATGGCCGCCACGCAGCCGATCACGAACAGATCGATCACGCGCATCCCGGATGGCAGCCCCAAACCCATGGGCCCGGCGGCGAGCCATCCAAACAGCAGCACACCCAAAGGCTTTCCGATGATCAGGCCAGCCAGAACCAGCCAGGTGGCATCGCCAATGGACGAAAATTCAACCCCGGCATTCAAAAGACCAAAGAAGAAAAGCACGAACTGCACAGGGATCTGCAGCGCATGTTCCATCTGGTTCAGAAGATCTGTCAGGTACTTTTCAGCCTCTGCAAAGATGCCAAAGGCCCGTTCGCAGTGGGGAATTGTCGGAACGATTGGCAGCAATCCCAACGCCGGGTGCAGCCCGCTTTGCTGAAAGCCGTACCAGCTTAAGCAACCGGCGATGGCATAGGGCCAGTAGGACAGCGTTTTGCGGACCCAGGTCGATTTCTTGCGCAACTGGTCTCCGCGATCCAGGTGTCGCGGCAACCAGTTGGCCAGCACATAGACCGCAATGGCGGCGCCTGCCGACAGGAGCAGCCAGACCGGGGCCAGTTCGCCGCTCGGATAGAAGATCGCCAATATGATCAGGCCCGCCGCGTCATCTGCGATGGCCAGAAGCAGCAAGAACCGAACCGCCGGATGCCCGGCGCCAAAGACGATCCGACCGATCAGATAGGAGAAGGCAATATCGGTCGCTGTCGGAATGGCCCATCCGTTCGCCACTGCATTGTAGGTGGTGCTGCCAAAGATCGCGGCCATGCCCAGATAGATCGAAATCGGGCCGACCATGCCGCCAAGGGTCGCCACCAACGGGGTTGCCGCTTTCTTTCCGCGCAAGGAACCATTCTTCAGGATTACGGCTTCCCAGACTTCCTTTGCGGCAATGGCAAAGAATAAAGCCATCAGAACATCGTTCACCAAATAGTGCAGGGTCAGCGTGCGGTGGCCGTCATGCAAATGGCCGATGAAGAAGTGATCGATCAACACAAGGTCGTGGAACGTCTTGTAACTGCCGGGATCGACATTCGCCCAAACCAACGCCAGGAGCGCGCCCGCTATCAAGAGTAGCGAATAGTTTTGGATGAAGTTCCAGACTTTGTACATCGGCAGCCCCCAGCAGATTGGCTTTCTTTCAGTTAGCGCCCATACGTGAACGCATCCCTGATCCAACGCAACCCATTCCGCAACGAAATACCGCGCTCGGGATCGAGCGCGGTACGTGAATGGGGTAAAATGGATGGGCCAGAGGGCTAGGCGATCATACCCCAGGTCAGCCCGGCCAGTACGGCGCCAAGGAGGGCAAAGCCCAGATAGCCCGCAAAGACCCGTGGCTTGACCAGCGCCCACACAGCCATCGCAGCCGGGATGCTGCTGACCCCACCAGCGATCACAAAGCTCATAGCCGCGCCATTGGCCATGCCTTGGTCCAGCAATCCGTCGATCAGACCGACAGCAGCATAACCGTTCAGATAGGCGGGCATACCAACCAATGCGCCCAGAAGCACGGTGCCCACGCCTTCGCCACCCAACACGCCGGCAATCCAGTCAGCAGGCACATATTCGACCATCAAAGCTTCGATCAGATAGGCCAAGGTCAGCCACTTCAGCAGAAACAGGCCATTATCCATGACGGTTTCTTTGAAAACAGCCCGCCGTTCGGCGTGCGGCCAGAACTTCCATACCGGAGTGCCCTGGAAGGGCTTTTTCGCACCGCAGCCGCAACCGCCACGCTGATGCTCCTTCAGCGGATCGGCAAAAAGGGCGGACCCGGACAAGAGCCGCGTGCCAAAACCACCGATCAAGCCGACACAGACCGCAGCTATGGTCTTGGCGATCGCAAAATCCCAACCCAGTTCCCCGGCGGTGATCAGAAACATCGCAGGATCCATCAGGGGAGAGGCCAACCAGAAGGCCATGACAGCGCTCAGTGGCGCGCCGACAGCCAGAAGCGCGGCAATGAAGGGGATCACCTCGCAGGAACAAAAGGGTGAGAGACCACCCAAAAGGGCTGCGGCAAAGATCATGCGGGTCGGGTTGCCTTCGAAGGCCCGCGCGAGCAGCGTTTCCGCCCCGGTGGCCTTCATGTAACCTACTGCCAGTACGGCAAAAACAATGAACGGTGCCGTGTTAAGCAATGCCTTTGCCGCAAAGGTGAGGGCAGGCCAGAATTCCGGCGGGTCCAGGATCAGCAAGGCCAGCGGGATGGCCAGAATGACCAACCACACCTTGTCCAGCCGTTTCCACAAAGCCGGCAAAGATGGGGGAGATTGTGTTAGATCAGCCATGGCGGTGCTCCTCGCAAGGCGATTGGGTGTCGGCGCAGCATTCCTGCACCAGAAAGTCGCTTAGTGCGGTGATCCGGTCGTAGGCCACCGCAGCACAGATGATGGATCGTCCTGATCGCGTTTGGGTCACAAGGCCCGCCTGCGTCAGGATTTTCAGGTGATGGGTCAGGGTAGAGCCCGTGATGCCCGTACGTTCCCCCAAGGCGCCGATGGAGCTACCGTCAGGCCCCGCGCGCACCAAGCTGCGCAAGACCAGCAGGCGCTGCTCGGACCCAAGGGCGGCAAATGTCGAAGCAGCCTCTTCCAGGGGGATGTCCGATTCGCTGTGGGTTGATACATTTTTCATATTTCTAGAAGTATCGAAATAAAGCTGGGGTGCAAGTGTTATTTCGATATTTTTCGAAATAACTTCTCGGGCCTATTTGTGGAGGCAGCGTTACTGCCGTAAAGCTGCAGATATGGATCTGGTCAAAGAGATTGGCTCTTGCAGCCTATGTGCGGAGCGGTTCGCCAAAACAGCCACGGCCCATGATCCGAGACCTGTCGTATGGTTCCGGCCCGGTGCAAGGATCCTGGTGGCAGGGCAGGCACCAGGGATGAAGGTGCATAAGGCCGGCAAGCCTTTTGCCGACCCGTCGGGCGACCGGTTGCGCGAATGGATGGGGATTGATGCCCATACATTCTACGACCGCGACCAAATCGCCATCGTGCCCATGGCGTTTTGTTTTCCAGGCTACGACGCAAAAGGATCCGACCTGCCTCCGCCAAAGATCTGTGCCAACACCTGGCACGTGCGGGTAATGGCCGAATTGGGCAAGATGCCCCTGACGCTTCTGGTCGGAGGCTATGCCCATCGCTGGCATTTGGGCGGAACAACTGGCGTGACCGAACGGGTGCGGGCCTGGCGCGATCATGCACCAGCCATCTTCCCCTTGCCCCACCCGTCCTGGCGCAATACGGGCTGGCTGAAGAAAAACCCCTGGTTTGCGGAAGAGTTGCTGCCTGCTTTGCGGGCAGACGTGGCAAAGGCGCTGAATGGATGACAGAAACTCGGCTGGATCAGGCGCATGGCGCGATGGAGGCTGCGCCGGAGGATTCCGCCGCCCGACTGCGGTTCTACGAACGGTTGGCCGATAGCGAGATGTTTCTACTGCTGGAGGCCGAAGCGATTGGCGATCAAATCTCGCCTCAGATTTTTCCGCTGGAAGATGGGCCTGTCGTGCTCGCATTCGATCGGATCGAGCGGTTGACGGCCTTCACAGATGGACCCGCCCCCTATGCGGCGATGTCGGGCCGCTCGCTGGTGGGCCTGTTGGTGGAGCAAACCCTATCGCTCGGCGTCAATCTGGAAGTCGCACCATCCTCCATCCTTTTGCCGCCGGAGGCGTTGGCGTGGTTGGCGAAAACGCTGGCAGAGCACCCGGTGGAAGGCGAAGCCGCACCGGTAGAAATCGCGCCACCCGGTGGGCTGCCAGAGGCGGTGCTGACCGCGCTCGATACCAAGCTCGCAGCGGCGCAGGGCCTGGCCCACAGCGCCTATCTGGCCCATGTCCGTTATGATACCGGGCACCAAACGCATCTGCTGGCCTTTATCGATGCCGTGCCCGGTGCGGAAGGTGCGCTGGCAACTGCGGTCTCGGAGGCGCTGGCATTCTCTGGCATCGAAGCCGGCGCTTTGGATGTGACCTTCTTCCGTGCGACCGATGCGATCACGACCCGCCTGGCCAAGCACGGGCTTCGGTTCGACCTGCCGCAGCCGCCAAAAAGCGACGGGCCCGGCATGGACCCGGACCGCCCGCCGATCCTGCGTTAAGGGCCCCCTTCGCTTGACTCTGCCGCGTGGCCCATGTCTATCGCCGCGGGACCTAAACCTACCAACGACGGGACCGTCGCCATGCACGCCTATCGCAGCCATACCTGCGCCGACCTCAACAGTGCCCATGTGGGCCAAACCGTACGTCTTGCGGGATGGGTCCATCGGGTGCGAGATCATGGCGGCGTTCTGTTCATCGACTTGCG
>JBCBGY010000151.1:0-10830 GCA_038526275.1 Pseudomonadota bacterium
CTGGGCCAGGCGAAGATCCCTGTTTTGTGCGATGATACCCCAGAAACACTTGCGGCTCGGGTTCTGGTCATGGAACACAAATTGTATCCTGCGGTACTCAAACGGGTTGTCAACGGTAGCTCTGAACCGCTCTATCTGCCGTAGACCTTTCAATTCTTTAAGAACATCCTTACACTTAGCGAACAACGCTAAATCGGCCCCCATCCCTGGGCACTAAATAAAGAAGTCCCGAGCCGACCGAATGAGAACGATTACGACCACCGAGGAGCTAGCCTCGTTTTGCACCAAAGCGGCAGGTGGGCCCTACGTAACGGTCGATACTGAATTTCTCCGCGAACGCACCTACTATTCCAAGCTTTGCCTGATCCAAATGGCTTTGCCGGGCGATGGCGAAGCGGTTCTGATCGATCCGATCGAAGGCGATCTGTCCCTGGATCCGTTGTTTGACCTTTTTCGCGACGAGCGATGCGTGAAGGTGTTTCATGCCGCGCGACAGGATCTGGAGATCTTTTTCTTCGAAGGTCAGGTGTTTCCCAAACCGTTGTTCGATACCCAATTGGCGGCCATGGTGTGCGGCTTTGGCGAGCAAGTGGGTTACGAGACTTTGGTCAAGAAGATCGCGCGCGCCAACATCGACAAAACCAGCCGCTTCACGGATTGGTCGCGGCGTCCCCTGTCGAAAGCGCAACAAAACTATGCGTTGGCCGATGTCACCCATTTGCGCGGGATCTACGAACATCTCGCCGGAGACATCAAGAAAAGCGGTCGGCAGCATTGGGTCGAGGAAGAATTGGAAGTTCTTCTTGATCCGCAAACCTACATTATCGAGCCGGAAGAGGCTTGGCGTCGCGTAAAGACCCGGACCAGTTCCGGGCGTTTCCTGGCCATTGTGAAGTGCCTTGCCTCGTTTCGGGAAAACTACGCGCAGAACCAGAACATTCCCCGCGGTCGCGTTTTCAAGGATGATGCGCTGCTGGAGCTCGCATCGACCAAACCGAAATCGCTGTCAGATCTCGGTAAGTCACGATTGCTTCTGCGGGATGCCCGCAAAGGTCCGATCGCTGACGGGATAATTGAGGCCGTGCAGAAAGCGATGGGGATGCCACCGGAAGACTTTCCGCGGGCGGATAAGTCGCGCGAAAATCTTGCCGTTAACCCCGCACTTGCCGATCTGCTGCGGGTTCTGCTCAAATCCAAATCCGAAATGTCCGGCGTGGCGCAAAAGCTGATCGCAACGGCCCACGACCTGGATACGATAGCAGCGGGCGAACGAAGTGCTGCTGCCCTGCGTGGTTGGCGCAAAGAAGTATTCGGCAACGATGCCATACGGCTTTGCGACGGCGAGATCGCTCTGGCTGCAAAGGGCAGTCAAGTCACGGTTATTCCGGTTTAGAACCGTGGGAGCTGGCAAGCCTCCAAACAGAAACTGGGGCCGCCGATCTGTTGTGTTCGTCCTGGCGCTGTTGCCTTTGGGATGCGCCGCAGGTCCGGAAGAGGCACCACCTCCACGCCCTGAACCTCCGCTTTATCCCAATGAAACAAGGGAGTTACGGGCGCTGATTAATGCGGCAGCGGCCGAAAACCAGATCCCGGTCACGTTGCTGCATAGGGTTATCATACGCGAAAGCACCCACCGTCCGTGGGCACGCAACGGCCCATATTATGGATTGATGCAGATCCTGCCAGCCACCGCCCGGTCTATGGGCTTTCGTGGTCAACCGAACGATCTTTTGGACGCCGAAACGAACCTTCGATATGCGGGCCGCTACTTGCGGGGCGCATGGCTGGTTTCCGGGGGCGATGAGGCAAATGCCGTCAAATGGTACGCCCGCGGATATTATTTTGAAGCCAAACGCCTTGGTCTGCTCGAGGAAACGGGGCTCGGAGGCAACCTTTACAACCCATAGTCAGGCCCATCCGGTCCATCTTCGGTGCGATCCTGCAGCCGGATCTCGTCTGGACGGACCAGGTTGATCTGACCCGAATCCTCGCCGCGCATGCGCACGTGGAACCCTTGCCGGACCATCTCGGCAAGGTCGGTCAATGTGGTCACTGGGATCTGATTTGCCGCATGGTGTTTTGTGCTTCGAAATTTGGGATCTGCCACGCGAAAGCTGCCATCACGGTACCGGTGCGGCGTAAACAGCTCGCCCGTCCTGGGATGTATGCGTTCCATTGATATTCACCGTCAGAGAGTTGTCTCGAAAAACGTCTCTCCTCCCGACCCGGCATGGGCCACAACGGCTGGGAAACTTGAAGCCCTTCTTGCGGAGCATTTGCAAGCGGCGGCAACATCTGGCCGAAAATGTCGGACCAAGGTTTCGAAAGATGGAACCTTAGTCAGTTTTGCGATCACGGGTGGTTGGCCTTGAATTAATGCGCGGCCTTCGGGAGGTGAAGGCCGCGCGCACTTCATCCGCTCAACTGGGGGGTGCGGATGAGCGTTTCATGATGACACTTAGCTGGCCGGCAGAACGCCAGCTTCTTGGGCGGCGACCACTTCATCAGCGTCAAGCATGCCATCAGCATTTGCATCGAGGGATGCATATGTTTCCGCTGTCAGGTCGGGATAAGCGACCTGCAGTTCGGTAAGAGAGAACAGCCCGTCGCCGTCAGTGTCCATCTCGGTCACTGCGCCTGCGGCAAATGCAGTAACAAGGCTCGCGGTCAGAATACCAAGGGCAAAAATCTTCCTCATGGGTGTCTCCTATCGTTGCTTTCATTGACGGGCTCGGTTGTTCGAACCCGCAATGAATAGGTGCCAGTCCTGCGCCTGTTTCGCCACATCACGGCAAAAATTGGGGTAATCAGAGCGTCTAGCTGCCAGAATGATCGATTTGCGCAAGCAAGATGGCGCAGGCTCGGTTTAGGCACCCCTTGCTGGGCGACAGATTGTCGGGAGTTGCCTGGTCAACCGGCAACGCGCCGCCAAAATTTAAGGCAACGCGTGAAAGTTGTGCGGTTAGGCTTCCAATTCGGCGTCCCAATACAGGAAGTCGAGCCAGCTTTCGTGCAGATAGTTTGGCGGGAATCGCCGCCCCATATTGCGCAGTTCTTCTGCTGCAGGTTGGCGCGGCGGCCGCCGCAAGCTCATTCCGGATTGCTTCAGCGAGCGTGATCCCTTGCGCAAATTGCACTTCGAACAGGCCGCAACCACGTTTTCCCAACTTGTCACGCCGCCCCGGGCCCGGGGTACGACATGGTCAAACGTCAGGTCGCCTTTTGCACCGCAATATTGGCAGCAAAATTCATCCCGCAGGAACAGGTTGAACCGGGTAAAAGCGACCCGCTTCTGCGGTTTGACGAAATCCTTAAGTACCACGACCGACGGGATCTTGATCGAGGTCGACGGGCTACGCACAACCTCATCATATTCTGCCAGAATAGTGACCCGATCCAGCCACGCCGCCTTCACAGCTTCTTGCCAGGGCCAAAGAGACAACGGGTAGTAAGATAGCGGGCGATAGTCGGCGTTCAGAACCAAGGCCGGATGGTGCCTCAAATTCTGGGGTTCCCGCACAAACTGCGTTCGAAACTCTGCCGTCATTGTCTTGTCTCCGCGCCCGTGTGCCGTGCCTCTTCACCATCTTGGTCTTTGCCAGTGGTGGCTTATGCCCCACTAACCTACCATCACTATATATGGCGTCCTCTTTGGGGCAAGCCCCGCTACATAAGGTATTTGAGGCGATAGCTACCCAGCCGTTGTGACAAGCATGTGACGGTTATCCACAGGATATGCACATCCCAAAGATGCAAGCCACTAAATGACCTGAATGAACAGCCTCTGCAGGCGGTCCCGGGTACTGATCAAATGGTGAGTTTCGGCGTCCCAATTCCGGTTGACGCGCGCGCAAACACGATGCGTGTTCAGCCCCCAGCTTTCTTCAGAACGTCTGCCATGAAGACATAGGCCTGTTGCAGGCCGACCGGCGTGATCGTGTGGGGCGCATTGGCCATCGTTTGGGTATAGACATCGAAATCCGCTGCAGCCAAGGCATCTGCGGCTTCTTGCATACTATCGAAGGGCACAACCGGGTCCGCGTCCCCGTGCAGCAACATCACAGGTGGCTTGGAAACAGCCTCCTCAGCCAGCCGTTCGGGTTGCAATAACCGGCCTGAGAAACCCACGATTCCGGCAAAGGCAGCCGGACGGCGGGGCGCCACATGAAGGCTCATCATCGTGCCCTGGCTGAAACCCAGCAAGATCACCTGGCTGTGCTCCAGTCCCTCCTCCTCCAGCATTTTGTCGAGGAAAGCGTTCAGATCATCTGCCGATTGTGCAAACGACGCCCCCGCGACCTGCGGATCTGATCCATCCATGTGCGGGATCGGAAACCACTGAAATCCCATTGGATTGTTCAGGCAGGGCTCTGGCGCGTCGACCGACAGAAATAGTGTATCGGGCATGTGGGGGCCCAAAGGATCGGCCAAACCCATCAGATCCGCGCCATTGGCGCCGTAGCCATGCAGAAAGACCACGGCGGAGCCAACTTTCCCGGATTTCGGGGCCCGCCTGTCCACGGTCAATTCTCGGGTCATGTGATGCCTTCCCTGTCTTTCGCGACCTTGAAATACGCCCAAAGCAGACGCGCCGCCACCCCTCGCCAAGGCGACCATGCCACGGCCATTTCGCGCAGCTCTTTTTCTTTCGGACGGTCTTCCATGGCCCACAAGATCCGTACCGCTTCCTGCAGCGCCAAATCGCCGGGAGCAAATACATCCGCCCGACCGAGCGAGAACATGGCATAAATCTCTGCCGTCCAGCGCCCAATGCCTGGCACTTCGGTCAGGGTTTCCACGATCTCCGATTCTTGCGCTGTGCGGAGCGCGGGATAGGCGATGCGCGCCTCGGCCAGTGCGCGGGCGTAGCGAATCTTTTGCCGGCTCAGCCCGCAGGCCCGCAATTCCTCATCGCTCGCCCACATGACCTTTCTCGGCCCCGTGAGCTTGGCATCCTTCAGCTTTCCCCAGATCGCCCTTGCGGCGGCCACAGAGACCTGTTGGCTGACGATGGCATTCAAGAGCGCCTCAAACCCGTCCTTCTTCAGGCGAAGCGGCAACGGACCGGTCTCCTTCAAGGCGCGGGCAAAGCGCGGCTCAGCGGCGGCCAACCAAGCCGCGCCTTCTGCCACGCAATCGTGTGAATGGATAATGCGGCCAACGCTCACGGGCGAAGCCCTTTCAGCCACGCCATGGCTTCCTCAGGCGTGGTGACCCTATCGCAATCTGGCTGAGGCGGTCGGTCGATCATGGCGACAGGCAGCCCCAATTGGGCGGCAGCGTCAAGCTTTGTCCGGCTCGCCGCGCCGCCCGCGTTCTTGACGACCAGCCAGTCGATTTTCAGCCGGTCGAACAGGTTGATTTCTTCGGCCACTGAAAAGGGAGGCCGACCGACCATAAACGCTCCGTCGGAGAACGGAAACGGCGTGTCAGGTGGATCGATCTGTCGGCAATAGATCCGTCGGTTTTCGAGATTTGCAAACTGCATCAGGGTCTGTCGCCCGGTGGCCAGGAACACTGTGGCGCCTTGCGGAATCAGATCGGCAGCCTGCGTCTCGTCCGCAATTCTGTGCCAAATGTCAGCGTCGTTTGGCTGCCAGGCGGGTCGGAGCACTTGCAGATACGGGATGGCAAGGTCACGCGCCACCCGGACCGACCGATCAGAGACACGAGAGGCAAAAGGATGCGTCGCGTCTATTACCGCATCGGTTTCGGCATCCTGCAACCACTGGGCAAATCCCGCATCTCCGCCAAACCCTCCAATGCGTGTTCTGCCGGGCAAAGGTTTCGGCTGCCGCGTGGCTCCCGCCAGCGAAACAGTGACATCATGCGACGTGTCGGCCAGAAGATGTGCAAGCGCACGACCTTCTCCCGTGCCACCCAGAACCAGAACCTTCACGGGCGTTCGCCTGCCCGAGCCAAAATCGCCCCGCCCCGATCCGTCACGACCGTGTCGACGCTGATCGGGGCGTCCGAGATCGCGGTTTGCACAGTCCTGAGGGCTCCGGTGGCCACCAAGTCTGCCATGGCCGGACCGGCGCGACCGTAGGCGTCCAAAGCTGTATTGGCATCTTTCAAGGTCGGTTGGTTCAGATCCGTTGCCAGACGGGCAAAATCCACCTGACTGCGGGCGGAATGAAGATCTAGGGCACCCTGTGACAGTTTCGTCATTTTGCCGATCCCCCCGCCGACGGTCAGATGCGCGACCGGATGGCGTTTGAGATATTTCAGCAGACCGCCTGCAAAGTCGCCCATATCGAGCATTGCATGGTCCGGCATCCGGTAAAGCTGCTGGACCGTCGCCTCTGAGGTGGCCCCGGTGCATCCCGCCACATGCGTCAGCCCGCTGGCCCGTGCGACATCGATCCCGCGATGGATGGAGGCGATCCAGGCTGCACAACTGAAGGGCCGCACGATGCCCGTGGTGCCAAGGATCGACAAGCCGCCTTCGATGCCCAATCTTGGATTCCAGGTTTTGGCCGCAAGCGTGGCGCCGCCTGGGATGCTGATGGTGATCTCAACCTCCAAACCTCGTCCGAAAGCCGCAACAACATCTGTCATCATCTGACGCGGCACCGGATTGATGGCAGCCTCGCCGATTTCAATCGGCAAACCCGGCTTGGTTACTGTTCCAACGCCTTCGCCCGCCCGGAACAACACCCCCTGCCCTGAAGATCTTGCCGCCACGCGCGCAATCACCAGGCAGCCGTGGGTCACGTCCGGATCGTCGCCCGCATCCTTCGTCACGCCCGCTTCCGCCCAACCCTCGCCGTTGTCGGAATGAGCCAAAGGGAAGATCGGTTCTTCGCCTTTCGGCAGCCGGATCGAAACCGGATCCAGAAAAGCCCCGTCCCACAATCTGGCCAGCGCCGACCGCACGGCAGCGGTGGCGCAGGCGCCGGTTGTCCAACCGCGGCGCAATTCAGTCGTTGGCGCGTCCCGCATGGTCGGAACTATAGATCCACCGCCTACCACCTTCTATCCCCTTTGCGCCCGCGTCGTTTTTGCCACTATGGCGGTCGCAGGTCGCCCTTTCGCCTGCCGTCCAATCGCGCCATAACGGGCCACCATGACCTCTGCCCCTGCTCTTCCTGCCCATGACTGGCCCGTCCTTGAACCGGGCTGGGTCTGGCTTGTGGGCGCGGGGCCAGGCGATGCGGGCCTCATGACGCTCCATGGTTTGAATGCCCTCCGTCAGGCGGATGTGGTGGTCTATGATGCGCTGGTGGAGCCCAGCATTCTGGAATGGGCGAATGGGGCCGAAGTAATTTATGCGGGCAAGCGGGGCGGCAAACCCTCTGCCAAACAGCGCGACATTTCCTTGCGGCTGATCGACTTGGCCCGCGAAGGTAAGCGTGTTGTGCGCCTGAAAGGCGGCGACCCGTTCGTGTTCGGGCGCGGCGGGGAAGAGGCGCAGACCCTGGTGCAGCATGGCGTGCCGATCCGAATAGTGCCTGGCATCACGGCTGGCATTGCCGGGCTCGCCTATGCTGGCATCCCTGTGACCCACCGCGACGTGAACCAATCGGTGACCTTCGTCACCGGCCATGATCAGTCCGGCCAGACGCCGACGACATTGGACTGGAAGGCCATCGCACGCGGCAGCCAGGTAATCGTGATCTATATGGGTATGAAACACATTCGTCGGATCACCTCTGCCCTGATGGAGGGCGGACGATCCGCAGACGAACCGGTCGCGATTGTTACCACCGCGACGACCGAAGACCAAAAGGTTCTGGAAACCACGCTGGCAAAGGCTGAAGACGACATAGTCGCCGCCGGTCTGACACCGCCCGCCATCGTTTGCGTCGGTCAGGCTGTGCGCATGCGCGATGTTCTCGACTGGCAGGCCATGGCGGCTGGCGAAGCGCCACGCAATTTGGACCCTTTAGGCCGGGGGCGCCCCGCCGAAAGCGCGTGACCGGGTTCGTTATTGCCGCGCCTGCCTCGGGCAGCGGCAAGACAACCGTTACGCTCGGCCTTTTGCGCGCTATCTCCCGCCACCGTCCGGTGCGTGGGGCGAAGTCCGGGCCTGACTATATCGACCCCCGCTTTCATGAAGCCGCTTGCGGCGCCCCGTCGCTGAACCTCGATGCCTGGGCCATGTCGCCCGACCGACTGCGCGCCCTGGCCGCCGGAGACGCCCCCCTGATCGTAGAAGGCGCCATGGGGCTGTTCGACGGTGCCCCGCCGGATGGCCGTGGCTCAACGGCCGATCTTGCGGAACTGTTGGGCTTGCCGGTGGTTCTGGTCGTTGATGCAGCCCGCATGGCGCAATCGGTGCGCCCCTTGGTGAGCGGGTTCATTTCGCACCGCCCATCTCTGCGGTTCGCTGGCATCATTCTCAATCGGGTCGGAAGCGCTCGCCATGAAGAGACGCTTCGTGCGGCGCTCGACCATCCAGATCTGCCGCCTGTGGTGGGCTGCCTTCCCCGGTCAGAGAAGGCCGCACATCCGTCGCGTCATCTGGGCTTGGTTCAGGCCGCAGAACGGCCCGACCTAGACGCATGGCTCGACACGCTAGCTGATCAGGCCGAGGCCCATATCGACCTCGGCAATCTACCGCTTGGCCCGATGTCACAGGCTGGAAACGCAACCCGCATTCCGCCGCCCGCCCAAACCATCGCCTGTGCCAGTGACGAAGCCTTTGCCTTTACTTATCCCCACATGCTTGCCGACTGGCGGGCCGAAGGTGCTACTCTTTTGCCGTTTTCCCCTTTGGCAGATGACATCGTCCCGAAGGCCGATTTCGTTTTCCTGCCAGGCGGTTATCCGGAACTCCATGCGGGTCGCCTTGCGAGCAATCGCAATTTTATGGGTTCATTGAGAAGTGCCGCGCAGACATCTGATATTTATGGAGAATGCGGTGGCTATATGGCGCTGGGTAAGGCCTTGACGGATGCCGATGGAACGACCCATGAAATGGCTGGCCTTCTGGATCTACAGACCAGTTTCGCGGACCGGAAACTGCATTTGGGCTACCGGACGTTGCGGGCAGCGGCGGGGCCCTTTGCAGGCACATGGAACGGTCATGAGTTTCACTATGCCACAACCTTGCACGCTCAGGGCGAACCCCTGTTTCAGGCAAGCGACGCGCGCGGCGAAATGCTCCCGCCGATGGGCTTGCACACAGATCGAGTCTGCGGCAGTTTTGCCCACATAATCGACTGCGGTGCTTGATCCGTAGCCATTTTCGAAAGACCCCATGACCGTTCTCAGCACCGAACCCGAAGTCGCGGAATCGCGCGCCAAACGCAACGTGGCCGTGTTGGTGGCCGCACAGGCGATTCTGGGCAGCCAGATGCCGATGCTGTTCACGGTTGGCGGGCTCGCAGGCGGCATGCTGGCCCCGAACGCCTGTTGGGCGACGCTACCAATTTCGCTCATCGTTTTTGGTTCCATGACCACAGCGCCCTGGATTTCGCCGTTGATGCAGCGGCATGGGCGACGGGCCGGGTTCGTGGTTGGTGCTGCGGGCGGCGCGGCGGGCGCGCTCGTTTCCGCATACGGGCTTTGGACGGGATCGTTCCTGATCTTCCTGATCGGCAGCTACCTCACCGGCATCTACATGTCCGCGCAGGGCTTTTTCCGCTTTGCCGCAGCCGATACCGCATCGGACGCGTTTCGCCCGAAGGCGATTTCCTATGTCATGGCCGGAGGCCTCGTCTCCGCCATCATAGGTCCAGCCATCGGAACCGCGGTGGCCGACAGTTACGTGATCCCCTTCTTTGGCACCTATCTGGCGGCTGCGGCGATCAACATTCTTGGCGCGGCGCTGTTCATCTTTCTGGATATCCCAAAACCTCCGGCCCCGGCTGCCGGAGCCAGCAAGGGCCGGTCGATCCGCGCGCTTTTGGCCGACCCGAAAATCTCTGTCGCCATCATTTGCGCCATGGTCAGCTACGCGCTGATGAACCTGGTCATGACATCGACGCCCCTTGCCGTGGTTGGATGCGGCTTTGCCACGGAAACGGCAGGTTGGGTCGTTTCAGCCCATGTGATCGCCATGTTCGCCCCGTCCTTCTTCACCGGGCACCTGATCGTACGGTATGGCGTGCGCACCATCATGTCGCTGGGCTTGGTCATCTTGGCCGCTGCCGGCGTGGTCGCGTTGCAAGGCGTGGCCATCGGCAACTTCTTCGGCGCATTGATCCTTTTGGGCTTCGGCTGGAACTTTGGGTTCATCGGTGCAACCGCGATGCTGTCGCAGTGCCACTGCCCGGAAGAACGAGGGCGCGTCCAAGGCTTGAACGATGCCATCGTCTTCGGCTGCGTGACTCTTGCCTCGCTGGCATCCGGTGGCTTGATGAACTGCTCAGGCGGCGATGTGGTTCAGGGTTGGACGGCGGTGAATGTCGCGATGGTACCGTTCCTGCTGCTGGCCGGAGGCGCTCTTCTTTGGCTGAACGTGAAAGAAAAGCAACCTGCGTGATTTGCCAAAACGTCAATCTGAGAGACCAGTTCGAACAAGACGGTCGGATCTGGTTCCGAAAGATTTAGCTGATTTCGACGCAGCGGTGGATCTGGAGGCCAAAGCGGGCCAACGGGTAGAAATCTCGCAAGCTCTGACCCGTGCGCTTGCGCCTGGCCAATCTTTGCGAGCGGCGATTGGCCAGATTGATCCGCAGGCCAAACCTGTGCGCATTGTCGGCTTCAACAAGTCGAGCCAATCGAATAGACCGTGCCATTGCGGTTGCCGACAAGGCAGAAGTCGATGGGTTTCGAAATTGGACGAAGAAATCTGCAACATGGTATTGTGAGCCGCCCAGACCCTTGATCTCGGCAAGGCCCCGCCAGCCTGGTCACACACTTTTGCCTAGACGTAGGTCC
>JBCBGY010000152.1:0-10753 GCA_038526275.1 Pseudomonadota bacterium
CCTCCAGTTTACTGAAGACCAAACACCACCCGACAAAGAAAAGGAGACGTTCGATGAGTGATTTTCCGACCCAGGCCCGAGTTGTCATCATCGGCGGTGGTGTCGTCGGGGTTTCGGCGCTTTATCATCTGGCTCTGGCCGGTTGGACAGATTGCGTACTCTTGGAAAAGAACGAACTGACGGCGGGGTCCACCTGGCATGCAGCGGGCAATGTGCCCACCTTCAGCGCCTCCTGGGCCGTCATGAACATGCAGCGCTACTCGACCCAGCTATATCAAGGTCTGTCGGATGCGGTCGACTACCCGATGAATTACCACGTCACCGGCTCTGTGCGATTGGCTCACAGCAAAGAACGCATGCAGGAATTCGAACGGGCTGTCGGCATGGGAAACGCCCTGGAGGCCGGGTTGGAGATGATGAGCGTGGCGGACCTGAAAGACCGCTATCCCTTCCTGGAAACCCATGATCTTGCCGGCGGGCTTTACGATCCAAATGATGGCGACATTGACCCAGCCCAATTGACCCAAGCCTTGGCCAAGGGGGCGCGCGATCTCGGCGCCAAGATCGTGCGGTTCTGTTCCGCCACCGGGGTCGGGCGGGAGAAAGGCGAATGGATCGTCTCAACTGACAAAGGCGAGATTCACTGCGATGTCGTCGTCAATGCCGCTGGCTATTATGCCCAGCGGGTTGGCGAGTGGTTCAAGCCCTATGGCGGGCGCACCGTGCCGATGATGGTGATGAGCCATCAATATATGCTGACCGACGAGATCCCAGAATTGGCCGCCTGGACGGCTGAGCATGGCGCGAAGCTGCCGCTCTTGCGTGATGTCGACAGCAGCTACTATCTGCGCCAAGAGAAAACCGGATTTAACCTGGGGCCTTACGAGCGAAATTGCCGTGGCCATTGGATGACCCCCGGCGACCAGATGCCGGAGGATTTCAGCTTTCAGCTTTACCCTGACGATCTGGAGCGGCTGGAATGGTATATCGAAGATGCGATGGCGCGGGTACCGCTGCTGGGCACCGCTGGGGTGAACAAGGTGATTAACGGCCCCATCCCCTATGCGCCGGACGGCCACCCGCTTGTCGGCCCGATGCCCGGCGTGCCCAACGCCTTTGAAGCCTGCGTCTTTACCTTTGGCATCGCTCAAGGTGGCGGCGCGGGCAAGGTGCTGGCCGAATGGATCACCACAGGCGAAACCGAATGGGATATGTGGGCCACGGATCCGCGTCGCTTCACCGACTATACCGATCAGGACTATTGCGACCAGAAGGGTATGGAAGTCTACGGGCACGAATATGCCATGCACTTCCCGCACCATGAATGGCCTGCGGCGCGGGACAAGAAACTGTCGCCCGCCCACGAACGGGTCATCGAACTTGGCGGCGTAATGGGCGCCTACAATGGTTGGGAACGGGCCAACTGGTTCGCGCAGCCGGGCGATGACACGTCGGAAGAAAGCACCCACACCTGGGCGCGTTCGGGCCCATGGGAACAAAGGGTGCGCGAGGAATGCGAGGCTGTGCGGGATGCGGCTGGCTTGCTCGACATACCGGGCTTCTCGCGCTACCGACTGCAGGGCCAGGGGGCTGCGGATTTCCTGCGCGGCCTGACCACGGGCGTTATCCCGCGGGTCGGTCGGATCGGCCTTTTGTACTTCACAAACGAGCGCGGTCGGATCGTGACGGAGATGTCCGCGTTGCGGCTGGATGAAGACTTCTTCTACCTGATCACCGCCGCGGCTGCGCAGTGGCACGATTTCGAATGGCTGCAAAGCCACCGACCGGCCGATGCGGCCTTTACCATCGTCGATGCGACCAAGGAATTTTCCTGCCAACTGCTGACCGGCCCCAAATCGCGCGAGATCCTGGGCAGCCTGACCTCGGCAGACCTGACCCAACCCTGGCTCACGCATCAGGCCGCCCAGGTGGGCGAGGTCCAGGCGCAATTGGTGCGGGTGTCGTTCGCCGGAGAGCTCGGTTGGGAGATCCACAGCCCCTTCACAGAGGCGGGCAAAGTCTATGACATGCTGCTGGAAGCAGGCAAACCCCACGGACTGAAACCGTTCGGCATGTACGCGCTCGACAGTCTGCGGTTGGAAAAGGGCTATCGCGCTTGGAAGGGCGATCTATCCACCGACTATTCCCTGCTGGAATGCGGGCTGGACCGGTTCCTGCGGTTCCGCAAGCCAGAGAACTTCCCGGGCAAAACCGCGCTTCTGAACCAGCTTCAGCAGGGGACAGAGAAAAAGTTCGTTACCCTGACCGTTCAGGCCAACGGCCATGATGCGCCTTATATGTCCAACATCTGGTCAGGCGATGCGATCGTGGGCGAAACGACGTCCGGTGGGTTTGGCTACCGGGTCAATAAATCCATCGCGCTCGGCATGTTGCGGACGGATCTGGCGGAGCCTGGCACAGAGGTAGAAGTCGAAATCTACGGCCAGCGCCTGCCCGCGACGGTCGCACCGGACGAACCGCTGTGGGACCCAGAAAACCTTCGCCTGCGCGCTTGATCCAACGGGAGACACACCATGACCCTGCCCACCCATGCCCGCGTCGTTATTGTCGGCGGCGGCGTGATCGGCTGTTCTGTCGCCTATCACCTGACCAAGCTCGGCTGGACGGACGTTGTTCTGCTGGAACGCAAGCAGTTGACATCCGGCACCACCTGGCATGCGGCGGGCCTGATCGCGCAGCTGCGCGCGACCAAGAACATGACCAAACTCGCCAAATATTCCCAGGAGTTATACGGCGATCTTGAAGCCGAAACCGGTGTTGCCACAGGGTTCAAACGCAACGGCTCGATCACTGTCGCGCTGACCGCGGACCGAATGGAGGAAATCGCTCGCCAGGCCTCCATGGCCCGCGCGTTTGGGGTTGAGGTCGAGCGGATCTCGACCGACGAGGTCAAAAAGCTCTATCCGCATCTCAACTGCGATGGGGTCCGGGGCGGGGTGTATCTGGACAAAGATGGCCAAGGCGACCCGGCCAATATTGCCCTCGCCCTTGCGAAGGGCGCACGCCAGCGGCAGGCCCGGATCTTTGAGAAGACCCGCGTTACAGGCATGACCCGTGCCGGGCGGCGGGTCACGGCGGTTCAATGGGCGGCAGAAGATGGAAGTAGCGGCGAGATCACGTGCGACCATCTTGTGAACTGTGCTGGCATGTGGGGCCGCGAGGTCGGCAAGATGGCGGGTGTCAATGTGCCGCTGCATGCCTGCGAACACTTTTACATCGTCTCAGAACCCATTGACGGGCTTCAGCAAATGCCGGTTTTGCGTGTGCCCGACGAATGCGCCTACTACAAGGAAGATGCGGGCAAGATGATGCTCGGCGCCTTTGAACCGCGCGCAAAGCCCTGGGGCATGGACGGCATCCCGGAGAGTTTCGAGTTCGACCAACTGCCCGAAGATCTGGATCACTTTGAACCGATCCTCGACAAGGCGATCACACGGATGCCGATGCTGGCCGAGGCCGGGATTCATACCTTTTTCAACGGCCCGGAAAGCTTCACCCCGGACAATGCCTACCATCTGGGCCTTTCGCCCGAGATGGATAACGTTTGGGTCGCGGCAGGCTTCAACTCCATCGGGATCCAGTCCGCAGGCGGGGCTGGCATGGCCCTTGCCCAGTGGATGGATACGGGCGCGAAACCCTTTGACCTCGGCGATGTGGACATCGCGCGGATGCAGCCGTTCCAGGGCAATGCCCACTACCTGTTTGAGCGCTCAAAAGAGGCGCTTGGCCTGCTTTATGCAGACCATTTCCCCTACCGGCAAAAGGCCACCGCCCGGGGCGTGCGGCGAACGCCGTTCCACCACCAGCTTCTGGCCCATGGTGCCGTTATGGGAGAGATCGCCGGATGGGAACGTGCCAATTGGTTCGCGCGCGACGGTCAAACACCGGCATATACCTACAGTTGGTCACGGCAGAATTTCTTTGACAATGTCCGCGCCGAGCACTTGGCCGTGCGCGAAAGCGCAGGCCTTTACGACATGTCCTCTTTCGGAAAGATCCGGGTCGAGGGGCGCGATGCCGAAGCCTTCCTGAACCACATCGGAGGCAACGATTTCTCGGTCCCCATCGGCAAGATTGTCTACACACAGTTCTTGAATGATTTCGGCGGCATAGAGGCCGACGTTACAGTCACCCGCCTGTCCGAGACCGCCTATCTGGTCGTGACGCCCGCTGCCACCCGCCAGGCCGACCAGATCTGGATGCAACGCCATCTCGGGGCCTTCAATGTCACCCTGACCGACGTGACGAGCGCAGAAGGTGTGCTTGCCCTTATGGGGCCAAAAGCGCGGGACATCTTGCGGGCCGTATCGCCCGCCGATTTTTCAAACGACGCGAACCCGTTCGGCACAGCCCAGGTGATCGACATCGGCATGGCATTGGCGCGTGCCCATCGGGTGACTTATGTGGGCGAACTTGGTTGGGAGCTTTATGTGCCCGCCGATATGTGCGGCCACGTGTTCGAGACCCTGCTGGAGGCTGGCGCAAGCCATGATATGCGCCTTTGCGGTATGCACATGATGGATACTTGCCGGATCGAGAAGGCCTTCCGCCATTTCGGCCACGACATCACCTGCGAAGACCACGTTCTGGAAGCAGGTCTTGGCTTTGCAGTGAAAACGCAAAAGCCCAGCTTCATCGGCAGAGACGCTGTGCTGCGGAAGAAAGAAACGGGTTTGGAGCAAAGACTGGTCCAGTTCCGTCTGACCGACCCCGAACCGCTTCTGTATCACCACGAACCGATTCTGCGCGATGGCCAGACTGTCGGTTATCTTACATCCGGCGCCTATGGACATGCCCTCGGTGGTGCGATTGGGTTGGGTTATGTGCCCTGCGCCGGTGAAACCGCGACCGAACTGCTGGCCTCTCGATTCGAAATTGATGTGGCCGGAACTCGGGTCGCGGCAGACGCTGCACTAAAGCCGATGTACGATCCAAAGTCAGCGCGCGTAAAGTTATGACAAGACAATGCCTGTTCGTTGTATAGAATTGTCGGCTGATCAGGTCTGAAATGTGGCAAAACGCAAACGCAAAAACCAGAAATAGGCCTTAATACGCATTGTTCACATAACCCAGCGTCGGCTAATCTCCGCTTGTCTTTGGGGGTCGATCATGTGGCAAGTTAGGTTCGTTCGGAACGCGGTAACGTCTCTTCTTCCGTTTCAAGGGGCGCTGCGGCGCGTGAAACGGTCTGTGTTCGGGAAATCGCATCATATTGATGAAGGGTCGGTCTATGCGGGCGGGCTCGATCAGATCCATTTGCTGCAGGAGAACGGGCTCGAACTTGAAGGTGCCGACATTCTTGAGATTGGCACCGGTTGGTACCCGGTAATCCCCCTGATGCTTCGGCTCGCGGGCGCCCGGCATGTTTATCTGTCTGACACGCATCGCTTGTTGGATGCCGAAACGCTGGCCGTCGCACAGAACTTCCTTCTTCTGCGCGCGGGCGACTTGGCCGAGCGATTGAACCTGTCTGAAGATGAGGTCCGCAGCGTGTTGGATGCCGGGCATAGCGGCCCGCTTGAGACACGCCTCGCGGACCTTGGCATGTCTTATCATATCAACCTGGACTACGCCCGGGTGGACTGGAAGGCAGACGCGATCATCAGTCATACGGTGATGGAACATATTCCGCCTGCGGACATCCGGCGTTTGCTGATGGAAGGCCGCGCCGTGCTTAATCCGGGCGGACTGATGAGCCATGGGATCGATCATTCGGATCATCGCGCCCACGGAGACCGTTCGCTCAGCCGGGTGGATTTCTTGCGCTATTCCGACCGGGCCTGGCGATGGCTGTGCCTGAACCCGCAGGACTACACCAACCGCCTGCGCCATGCAGACTATGTGGCAATGGTGCGCGATGCCGGTTTCGATGTGCTGTTCGAACGGGCCCTGGTGGATGAGGGCGCGCTAAAAGACATCAGCGACCTGCGATTGAATGCGCGCTTTGCCTTTCACAACCCCGAAGATCTTGCAGGTCTGTGGTCTCATATCGTGGCCCGCCCGGGGCGGCCTCGCCATAATACTGTGCTGGCCCAGGTTGCGCGCCCCAGGCAGACCGGTCGACCGGAACGCTGGCTATCGCCTCCCAAATCTCACGGATCCAGTTCGGGGGCCCGGCACATCAACTAGACCTGTTGTTGCGATCCCAAGGCCCGCGCCAACCGCGGCAGACGGGCCTTTTTGAGCAATGGCCGAAGCTCTTTGGGGGTACCCGCCATTTGAACCGCAGTGGAGTGGACCCGCCCCACGGCAGCTTCCACCGGTGCCGGCGCGGCCATCCAAAGCTCCATCAGAAAGCCATCGGGGTCGGCACGGTCCAGACCTTCCTCTTGCAGCGTACGCCGTGGAAAATCGCGATGGTTCCAGGTCAG
This sequence comes from Pseudomonadota bacterium, assembly GCA_038526275.1. GTDB lineage: Bacteria > Pseudomonadota > Alphaproteobacteria > Rhodobacterales > Rhodobacteraceae > 188UL27-1. The sequence goes on from JBCBGY010000152.1 coordinate 6,393, forward strand.
AAGCAGATCAGCGGAGGCCGCGATCGCGGCTGCCAAGACATGGATGTCGTTTGGGTCTGGCAGCCATAGCCGCCCCAGATCGCCGTCTTTCGGATCGAAACTGCAACCCGGCCATGCGGCTGTCATCAGGGCAATTTCGGCCCGCGCCTGAACCTCTCCCGTTGGGCCGATCTTTCGCGCAGCCCTCGCCCATTCCTCCAGAATGCGCGGCGACCAGCAAGGCTTGAACAGGCCCTCCTGTGCGACGGCCAGCAAAACCTCCCGCGCGACTGTCGGAAACAAGACGCACGCATCGATCAGGACCTTCGCGGTCATAAGAGGCGGAAGAACAAGGCTTTGAGATAGCTCGTCTCGGCCAAGTGCGGCAGGACCGGATGGTCTGGGCCTGCAAAGCCGGTATGGATCAGCACGCCGCGACGCCCTCCCCTGCCGATGCCGCGGGCCGACGCATTGCGAAACCGCGTTAGATCCGCCGCGTGGGAACAGGAACAGAGAACCAGAATGCCACCGGGCCGTACAAGTTTCGCCGCCAAACGCGCCACCCGTTCATAGGCCCTAAGACCCGCGTCCAAAGCGCCCTTGGTCGGAGCAAAGGCCGGAGGATCGCACACCACCAGATTGAAAGACATGTCCTCGGCGGAGAGCGCTTCCATCTGGTCGAATGCATCGCCCTTTAGGATGCCATAGCGCGCGGCCGCCCCGATTTGTGCCGCACCCTCTTTTGCCATGTCCAATGCCGTCTGCGAACTGTCGATTGCCGTCACCTGGGTCGCGCCTGCCGCCAGAGCCGCCAATCCGAACCCGCCAACGTGGGAAAACACGTCCAAAACATCGGCGTCGCGCGCAAAACGGGCGGCGAAGGCGTGGTTTGGCCGTTGGTCGAAGAAAAGCCCTGTTTTTTGCCCGCCCATGACGTCGGCCAGATAGATCGCGCCGTTCATCGGGACGGGGATTGGCCCATCGACGCTGCCTTGCAAAATGGCTGTGTGATCATCCAGACCTTCCAGGGTGCGGGCACGACCGGTCGCGTTCTTGACGATCGTTGTAACGCCAGTGACCTGGGCCAATGCATCCGCCAGCGGTTCAATCAACTGTTCCGACCAGGCCGCATTCGGTTGCAGGACCGCCGTATCACCAAACCGGTCGATGATAATGCCGGGCAGACCATCGGCTTCGGCATGGACCAAACGGTAGTAGGGTTGGTCGAACAGACGGCGGCGAAGGTCCAAGGCTTGGGTCAGTCGTTCCACAAACCAGGCCGTGTCCATCTGGACCTCTGGGTCGCGATCAAGCATCCGGCACACGATTTTCGAAACAGGATTTACCGCGACCGCCCCCAGTGCCCTGCGCTCTGCATCTTCAAGCTGTGCGATACTGCCTGGTTCCAAGCCTTTGGTGCGCCGGTCGAGCACAAGTTCGTCGGCATAGACCCACGGAAAACCATGGCGGATCGCGCGGGCATCGGCCTTGGGACGTAGCCGAACGGTTGGACGGGTAGATGCAATAGACATGGAACGGGTGCTACGCGGCTTTTGCCTTGGCCGAAAGGGGAAATGGGATCCCAGACTATCGCGAATTGTAGCTGAGGACGCGCCTATTTCCTTGCGATGTTAGCGCTATCAGTTTACCAGCGAGGTAAGCCAGCCAAGTTGGAGAGTCGCCATGTCACTGCACCCAACCCTGCATGCCGTTACCGAACGTATAAAAGAACGTAGCGCCGAAACAAGGGCCGCTTACTTGGACCGTATGGCCAAGTTGGCCGACGAAGGCCCGCGCCGCGCGCATTTGAGTTGCGGCAACCAGGCCCATGCCTATGCCGCGATGGGAGGTGACAAGGATTCCCTGGTCGCCGAACGGACGCCCAACATCGGCATTATCACAGCCTACAATGATATGCTGAGCGCCCATCAGCCCTTTGCGGGCTACCCTGACATTATCAAAGACGCGGCCCGGTCGGCTGGCGGAACGGCGCAAGTGGCCGGTGGTGTGCCCGCCATGTGCGATGGCGTGACACAGGGCCAGGTCGGGATGGAACTGAGCCTTTTCTCCCGCGACGTGATTGCTTTGGCCACCGGAGTAGCGCTCAGCCACAACACGTTTGACGCGGCACTTTACCTTGGCGTGTGCGACAAGATCGTGCCGGGCCTCGTGATCGCGGCAGCCACGTTCGGTTACCTGCCGGGCATCTTCATACCCGCCGGTCCGATGACGAGCGGTTTGCCCAACGATGAAAAAGCCCGGGTGCGCCAGCAATTTGCAACCGGCGAGATCGGGCGGGATAAGCTGATGGAAGCCGAAATGGCCAGCTACCATGGGCCCGGCACCTGCACATTTTATGGCACCGCCAATTCCAACCAGATGTTGATGGAGGTGATGGGCCTGCATTTGCCCGGGGCCAGCTTCGTCAATCCGGGCACGCCCTTGCGCGATGCGCTGACCGTGGCAGGAACGGAGCGGGCATTGCAGATTACGGCACTTGGCAACGATTTCAGGCCCGCCGCCCATGTGCTGGACGAAAAGGCCTTTGTGAACGGGATCGTAGGTCTGATGGCGACAGGTGGCTCGACTAACCTGGTTCTGCATTTGCCAGCCATGGCCCGTGCGGCTGGCGTTATTCTGGATATCCAGGACTTTTCTGAACTGTCCGAAGTGACGCCGCTTATGGCCAAGGTTTACCCCAACGGTCTGGCGGACGTGAACCATTTCCACGCAGCAGGCGGCCTGGGCTACATGATCGGGCAGTTGCTGAAAGCCGGTCTGCTGCACGAAGACGTCAAGACGGTCGCGGGCGACGGGCTGACGCTCTACACTCAGGAGCCCAAACTGCAGGACGGGGCTGTGGTTTACGGTCCGGGGCCGGAGGCTAGTCAGAATGATAAGATCCTTCGCCCTGCCGATGACCCGTTCCAGCCGACAGGCGGCCTGAAGGAGCTGAAGGGCAATCTGGGTAGAGGCATGATGAAAGTCTCTGCCGTGGCGCCGGAGCGCCATGTGATCGAAGCACCTGCCCGCATTTTCCACAGCCAAGCCGATGTGAAGGCCGCGTTTCAGGCGGGCGAATTCACCGAAGATACAGTCGTTGTCGTGCGGTTCCAGGGCCCGTCAGCAAATGGGATGCCCGAACTGCATGCACTGACGCCCAGCCTGTCTGTCCTGCAGGACCGCGGGTTGAAGGTCGCGCTGGTAACGGATGGGCGGATGTCCGGGGCGTCCGGCAAGGTGCCATCGGCCATTCATGTGGCGCCCGAAGCCGCGAAGGGCGGACCGCTCGCACGGCTCAGGGATGGCGATGTCGTTCGGGTGGATGCAGTTGCAGGTGAACTGACTGTCTTGGCCGAGGATTTCGATAGCCGTTCACCCGTCACCCCCGAGTTGGACGATAATGAACACGGAACCGGGCGCGAGCTTTTCTCGATGTTCCGCCAGTCCGTGGGTATGGCGACCGAAGGAGCCTCGGTGGTGGTTTGACCCCATCCCCAGACCTGCGTAAGAGCTAGGCCATCACGTTCCAATTTGAGAAGAAGACATGACCCCTGACACGCTCAGCCGCCGGCCCCGTGAAATCTGCATGTTGGCGCCGGTGGTGCCGGTGCTGGTCGTAGAGGATGCCGCGAAGGCTGCGCCGCTGGCCAAAGCCTTGGTGGCCGGCGGGTTACCTGCGCTGGAAGTGACCTTGCGGACGCCTGCGGCGCTGGATGTCATCCGGGAGATGGCCGAAATCGAAGGCGGGGTCGTGGGTGCAGGCACATTGCTGGCGCCTGAGGATGTGACCCGTGCGAAAGAGGCTGGCGCGCAATTTGGCGTCTCTCCCGGTGCCACAGATCGGTTGCTGGATGCCTGCGTTGACGCAGACCTGCCGCTGCTGCCCGGTGCCGCCACGGCGAGCGAGGCCATGCGCCTGTTGGAACGCGGCTATACCGTGCAGAAATTCTTCCCCGCAGAGGCGGCGGGTGGCGCGGCCTTGCTGAAATCCTTGGCCTCCCCCCTGCCCCAGATCAGCTTTTGCCCGACGGGCGGTGTGAGCATGAAGAATGTGAACGACTACCTGACGCTGCCCAATACAATCTGCGTCGGCGGTAGCTGGGTTGCCCCCGCCGCCATGGTTGCTGCCGAAGACTGGGACGGGATCACCGCTTTGGCCAAGGAGGCATCCGCTTTAACGGTGGCATAAAGCATTTTCGGTTTGGCCTGAACCCAGTTTGAAAACAGCGCCCGGTGGCTCTCCCGCCTCCTTCCAGCGGCCTTGCGGCCTCGTCAGGCGTTGGGCCTGGCCGCGCGTGCCGCGCGGTGCCTCCGGCGGAAGTATTTTGGCCAATAAGAAAGGTGGATCGTGTCTCATAAGCGGCAAGTGGCGCGAACTG
>JBCBGY010000153.1:0-10688 GCA_038526275.1 Pseudomonadota bacterium
GACGTGGCGACAAACAGCAAAATGTTACTTCACTGTTAAGATTTCCGCAGCAAAGGTGGGGGTAACCAATAAGGAGGTCCCTCATGTTCCGATCATTTGCAACCGTATTAGGGGCCATCGCCTTGGCTCTGCCCCTGCCGGGCTTGGCGGCCACCGAAGGGGAGCGCGTGACCGTCACCGGCGAAGTGATCGACACCTGGTGCTACTTTTCGGGCGTGATGGGCAGCGCGGATGCTGTGGTGGGCTCGGCGCACCATACCTGCGCTCTCTGGTGCTCGGCCGGTGGGATCCCGGTGGGCCTGCTCGCTGAGGATGGCACGGTTTACATGGTGCTGAAGATCGGCAGCGACGATACGTCGAATGGCGGTGACACGGCGCTCCATCTGGCCAGTCACACGGTGACCGCCGACGGGATGCTCTATCAGCGCGACGGGATCAATTACATCGTCGTGTCCGAAGTGATCGCGGATCAGGATATCATCAACGCCACCCATGACGATTATGGCGTGATCCCCGGTTTCGCCATTCCCAAAAGTGCCAAACAGTAGGAGCGCCGTGATGACCCGATTGATCGCCTGTTTGGCCGCATGTCTGATGGCCGTGCCCGCTGCGGCTCAGGATTTTTCCGAGAATTCCGAGGCCAAGTCCTGGAACCTGTATGCCGAGGTGCCTGCCCGGTTTGAGGCCACGGTGGTGGATCCGCTGTGCCTTTTCAGCGGCGAATGTGCCGACGATTGCGGCGGAGGTGGGCGCCAGTTGGCTTTGTTGCGGACAGCCGATGATGTGCTGGTCTTTCCGCTGAAGAACAACCAGCCGGCCTTTACCGGTGCCGCCAATGAGCTGCAGCCCTTCTGCGGGCAAGCGGTTGAGGTGGACGGGCTGATGATCGACGATCCGGACATTGGTGCGATGAACGTCTATCTGGTCCAGAAGATCCGTGCAGTTGGAGCCGAGGAATGGGTGACCGCGAACAAGTGGACCAAGGACTGGGCTGCCGCCAACCCGGATGCCGGTGGCAAAGGGCCGTGGTTCCGCCGGGATCCCCGCATATTGGCCGAAATCGAGAAAGAGGGCTATTTGGGTTTGGGTACTGAAGTGGACAAGCCGTTTATCGAAGAGTGGCTCGAATGAGGGTCTGGGGGGTTTTGTTAGCCGTTCTGGCGGGGCCGGTATTGGCCCATGACGGGGTCATTCATAAGACGCCAGAGGAAGCGCAGGCTCATGCTGCGGCGGAACTGCCCGCCCCGTCTGGGCTGCCCTTCCCGGTCAAGCTTGGCGGCCCTTTTGAGCTGACCGATCACACGGGCGCCCAGCGCAGTGCTGCTGATCCGGACGGTCGGATGCAGCTTCTGTTCTTCGGTTACGCCAATTGCGAAGCGATTTGTTCCGTGGCTCTGCCGCTGATGGCGGAAACGACCGATCAGCTTAAGGCTGCCGGTTTAGATGTTCGCCCGGTTATGGTGACGGTCGATCCCGAACGAGACACGGTGGAGGCCATGGGCCCGGCGCTCGCCCGGCACCACGCTGATTTCGTCGGTTTGACTGGGACCGAGCCTGAGTTGAACGCGGTCTACGATCTGTTCGCCGTTGAGAAATCTGTGGTCTTCGAGGATCCGATTGCTGGACCAATCTACGCTCATGGCAGCCACATTTACCTGCTGAATGGGGACGGGGAGTTTTTGACATTATTGCCGCCAATTCTTTCGACCGAGCGAGTGTCGGAAATTGTGGCAGCCTACGCAAAGCCCTAAACATGGTTCTGTGCTTTTGGAGGCCGCGCCTGCGTAGCCTCCATTCAATACTCCTAAAAAGGGTAAAGTAGCATTAAGCAAGTCTTCAAGTTGTTGCCGAAAAGCGTGAGGTGGTGAAAGAGTTCCGCAACATGCTCTGGCTACGGTGTGCCGACTTTCAAACGCGGGTCTACGTCCCGTTAACACCGGAGACACACCATGGCTGCAAACCACAGCAGACATCGCCACCTATTCGTTGTGCTGGCTGCGGCTGCCACCGCACTGGTTTCTGGACCGTTGCATGCAGTTGGCGACCAACCGGTCGAAATCCACATTGCGTCCACCTTTCCGACATCCATGCCAATATTGGGAGAGGCTGCCACCCGCCTTTCAGAGCGGGTTGTCGAGATGTCGAACGGCAGTCTCGTCCTGGTGGCGCACGAACCAAACGCCCTGGTACCCGCGGCTGACACCGTGAATGCGGTCGCAGATGGCCGTGTCGGTGGGGCATGGGCAGGGGCTGGCTGGTTCGCCGGCAGAGACAGCGCATTCAATATGTTCTCAAGTGTACCGTTTGGCCCGGGTATGGGCGAGTATCTTGCTTGGATGTATCATGGCGGTGGGCTGGACCTTGCACGCGAAATGTTTGCGGAACATGGTGTCTACAACGTGCCTTGCGGCATGATCCCACCAGAAGCTTCGGGCTGGTTCAGCGAAGAGATCACCTCCGTTGAAGATCTGAAGGGGTTGCGAATGCGTTTCTTCGGGCTGGGTGCTCGGATTATGGAGCGTTTCGGTGTCGAAACACACCAGATTGCGCCAGGCGAAATCCTTGCCGAAATTCAATCGGGAACACTAGATGCCACCGAATTCTCCCTTCCGGCGATGGATAGGCCGCTCGGGTTCCAGTCTGAATTGTCCTACTATTACTTCCCTGGCTGGCACCAACAGGCGACGTTGTTTGATTTGTACTTTTCGCTTCCGGTCTGGAACGCGATGTCATCCTCTCAACAAGCCATTATCGAAACAGCCTGCGGTGATATGATCCGAGACATGATTGCGGAAGGTGAGGCACTGCAATGGCAAGCCATGCAGGAAATGCGCGAGGAAGGTGTCGAACTCCGTCGTTGGCCGCCAAACGTTCTTGTCGCCTTCGAAGATGCTTGGCTGGACATTGTAAGCGAAGAGGCGGACGCAAATCCAAAATTCGCAAAGGTTTGGAAATCCTATGCGACCTTCCGGGAAAACTATCGGATTTGGAAGCACTTCAGCTTTCTACAATAAAGAGGTGCCGGGTGCGGTAGGCGGCTGACATGAACGTAAAGACGGAGGCGCGCAACGACAATGTTGTGCGCCGCGCTGGTAGTATCCGAACCCGCTTGGCGTTGGCTTTCGCATTATTCCTGGGGCTCATCGTCGGTTCTGCCGCGCTGACTTTGCGGCAGATGGATACGCTCGGGCGCGCCACACAGGAACTCAGGGCGATCGCCTTACCGAAAGTTCTGGCCGTCGCTGATATTGAGCGGGCACTCACAACCCATAGTTTGCTCGCCAAACGCCGCGTACAGACCACAGACTTTCGTCAACTCGCAACAATCATGACTGGTATGCGGGTGGCGGAAGACCAGTTTGATCGGTCGCTCGCAAGTCTTCAAGAAAAGCTGTCAAGCTCAAAGGAAAAAGAGGCGATAGCCGCGATCCGCGAGCATTGGTCCCACTATCGCACGTCGTTTGATGAAGTGCTTGCTCTCACTGAACAGGGAAACCTAAGGCGTGCGCAAGCGTTGTTTGAGGGGACAATCCGACCAGCCGTTGATATCCTGTTTGAAGAGTTGGATTACCTTGTCGCCTCGACGCGTGCCCAAACAGATAACATGGCCGCAGCCGTCGCAGACGCGACTATCCAGGCCCAAAAACTAACCTTCGGTGCAATTGCAGCTGGCTTTCTAGCGACGCTCATCGCTGTGGTTTGGACATCGCGTGCTGTCAGCCGACCACTACTACAAATTAGTGCTGCGCTGCGTCGTCTTACGGAAGGTTATGACGAAACAAAGATTCCGGATCTTGCGCACCGCTTGGACGAAATTGGCATTCTTGGGCGGGCCGCCGAAGCATTTCGTGCGTCAATGATAGAAACAAGAAGTCTTGCAGCGGACCTTGATCGTGAACGTCTTCGATTAGGTGCTACCGTCCGAAACATGCCCCTTGGCGTGTGTATGTTCGACCGGGCAGAGGAACTCACGGTCTGGAACGTCGCTTTTGAAGAGATCTGGCAATGTTCGGACGGTGCTCTTTATGAAGGTCTGTCGCAGTCAGACCTTTTTCAAATTTTGTGCCAATCCTGCGAGGACATTCATGCAAGGGACGTCGAGGCCGAGTTGCAAAACGTGATTGACGAGGGTCGCCAAGGCGCCACAATCGCGCGGCTCGACAGTGGGCGCCGCATTTCGGTTATGCTTCACCCGGCACCCGGCGGCTGGTTACTGATCTCGGAAGACGTGACCGAGCGTGTCAACGCGGAAGAGCGGATACGCCGTCTCGCCCGCCGAGACCCTTTGACTGGTTTGGCCAACCGTCTGTCTTTCAAGGAATCCATTGAAAGTGCTCTGAAGGAGGCGAGCAGCGCCAAACCAGTTGCTCTGATGTTCATCGATCTCGATGGCTTCAAGCAGGTCAATGATACGCTGGGGCATCCGGTGGGAGACGAACTTCTGCGACTTGTGGCGCAGCGGCTAAGCTGGGTCGTGCGGGAGGAGGATATTGTCGCCCGGCTTGGTGGAGACGAGTTCGCCGTCATTCAAAAAGGGGCCGGCCAACCCGACAGTTCGATGGCAATGGGGCGCAGGATCATTGAACAACTTTCGAGCCCTTTTCAGATAGACGGCCACCATGTGCAGATCGGCGGAAGCGTGGGTGTCGCATTAGCCCCCGTCCATGGGGACACACCCGACGAAATCCAGCGCAACGCGGATCTCGCCCTCTATGCCGTCAAAGAAGCTGGCAAGGGGCATTGCCTGCTTTTTCGTGACGCACTGAATGAGCGGCAGCAAGCCCTTGATGAGCTTGAGCATGCCCTGCGCATGGCTTTGAAGGAAGACAAGTTCGCCCTCGCTTACCAGCCGCTTTTCGATCTTTCTTCGGGCCGAATTTGGGGGGCGGAGGCGCTCTTGCGTTGGGATCATCCTGAGAAGGGCGCAATGCTGCCCGGGGAATTTGTACCCCTTGCGGAAGAACTTCGCCTGATCCGCCCGATCGGTGCGAGAGTTCTGGAAATGGCGTGCCAAACCGCACGGAACTGGCCAGAAAACTTGAAGATTTCAGTCAATCTGTCACGACAGCAAATTCATGATGGAGACATTGCCTCGGAGGTGCTCTCCACGCTGGATCGTTACGGGTTGGATCCGGGTCGACTGGAGCTTGAAATCACCGAAGGTGTACTCCTTCAGCAAACCGAGACTATATTGGCGAAGCTTCATGCCCTGCGCGCCCGGGGTATCAGCATTGCTCTTGATGACTTTGGCACTGGCTATTCGTCATTGCGCTATCTGCGGGCTTTCCCTTTCGATAGAGTAAAAATTGATGCAGCCTTTGTGCGTGCATTGCCCTCCGATACTGGATCGACGGCTATTGTTGAGGCGATTTGCGCGCTGTGCGAGACCTTCGAAACAGAGGCAACAGCAGAAGGTATCGAGTCGCAAGCGCAGCTCAATTTCGTCCGCGCAGCGGGGTGTGGCATTGGGCAAGGCTTCCATCTTGCGCGTCCCATGCCTGCGGAGGAATTCGCCGCACTGGTAGTGGCGAGCCCTTCACACGGCATTGTTGCTTCGCGTCGCGCCTAAGGCGTTGCCAGCAAAACCATCACGCGCGCCTTCTCGCAAGTTTGCTCCGATTTCGTGGTTTTCGGCCCGCGCCCTTGGTCCGAACGATCCCACTGACCTCCATCGCACGATGAGACAAGTCTCTGTGACATCGCCAAAGCGTGAGCAGCAGTTGAACAAGCAAGGCGATAACCAGGGATAGGGAGCGGGCGCGAACGAGGAGGAAACAGTGAAAATAGCAGGTAGCAACTGCGTCTGGCGGAGCGGCTTTGCCGCACTCTTGGCCGCCTTTTCCCTTGGCACACCAGTCATTGCTGAAAACTGCAACGTGACTTACCGCATCAAGACCGGTGACACCTTGAGTTCCATCGCAGAAAACACTCTGGGCTCCGTTTTTGCATTCGACTCGATACTTCAGGCCAATCAAGAGCGGATTTCAAACCCAAATTTGATCTATGTGGGCGATGAACTTTGGCTGCCATGTCCGCCAGACGCAGGAGCTGGGATCTCTTGGACAGTCATGCCGGGGCCTGACGCCGTGCATGCGCTCCAGCAGCAGACGGATATGCAGATCATCGACATCAGAGAAGAAGGGAAAGGGCTCGTCAGTGGTTCAATCCGTATTCCCTACCACCAATTCCGCGGCCCCGAAGATAATCCTGGTGCGCCCCCGAGCGCAGAGCGGTTGGCTGAGATCTTGAGCAATGCGGGGGTTCGGCTGGACCGGCCCACTTTGGTTGTGAGCGAGGCGTCAACGATTTATGGCACTGGTCGCGCAGCTTATGTCTATTGGATCTTGAAATCAGTTGGCGTCGAAGAATTGGCAATTTTGCGTGGCGGTTTCGAAGCTTGGGCCGCAGCGGATCTTCCGGTTGCCGCATCGCCAACTCCGACTCAGAAAACCGATCTCGACATCACCTTTGACCCGCGCTGGCGGGCCGATGAGTTGGATGTCTACGGCATTGCCACGGAACAATTTGCGGGAACCTTGTTAGATGCGCGGCCGCATAACGTGTTCCGACGGTTTAGTCAGGCCGGCGCGGCTGTGCCGTCAACGTTGCCAGGGGCCTCAAACATTCCAGCTCTTTCTGTAACCGAGGTCCTGGCCGGAAAAATCTCCCCGGTCGAAGGGGTTGAGGCCGTGCTCGCTCATCTCAAGGCGCACTCGCCCCAACTTGGGCAGGAACGGGTCGTCAGCTTTTGTACCAACGGCGAACTGGGCGCGTTGAACTGGTTTTACGCGTCAGAACTTGCCCGGATTGAAAATGTCCAACTCTATCCTGAATCAGCCATCGGCTGGGAAGCTGTTGGCGGCAATCTTGCCGTCGGGGGAGATGAGTCACGGCCTGCCACTCATCAACTGGCCAGTCGTTAAACTGCAATACCTATCAAGCTCGCCCCGGTTCAGTGCCGGGGCAACTGCTTTCCCAATTCTTACGTGAAGCCCTAAACCGTTTTGTCGTCCAGCAGTTGACTGATCGATCAGTCAGTGAAACCATATGGTATGGTGTACCACGAAGACCTGCAACTTGATGGGCACGTCAGCGCTTTGCCGAAGATTCTGGCTGCTGCCGAACAGGAGTTTGCGGAACGCGGGTATGACGGAGTGGGAATGAAGGCCCTGGCCGCAAGAGCCGGCGTCAGCCAATCACTTCTTCACTACCACTTCGGGTCTAAAGAAAACCTTTATGCGGCGGTTATTCAAAACCGATCAGCGCTCATCAATCGCGAGCGTCTGGCCCTGCTTGATGCAGTTGATCTTTCGGCACCGAAGAGCCTGGCCGATGTTTTCCGTGCGCTATTTCAACCTGCGCTTGGTCCTTCTGGCGGAGGTCGGGCCTATGCCCGCATTTTCGCAGGACTAATCGCCGGAAATGCCCGGGATCAGGTTCTGGTGCGAGAGAATTACGATGACACGGCGAAGGCCTTTATTGCCGCACTGCGCGCCTGTCTGCCAGGTCTCGGGGCAATGGAGGCTGCACAGATCTATCTCTGTGCCTTGGGCGTCTTGGCAATGGCCCTTGCGCGTGACGGACGGGCGGGGCGTTTGGCGGACCAAGCCGGTGACGAAATCAGCGACGAACAGCTGATCAATACACTCATCTGTTTCGCAATGGGAGGAGCCACAGCGATCCAGAATGCGTGAATGAAAAGGGAGGACAGTATGAAAGCGACTTTGACGACAAGTGCATTCCTTGCGGCACTGATGGTGCCGACATTGACCTATGCTGACAGTTTCAACGCCACGGTTGTAGCGGGGCATCCCGGGGTTTTCCGATGGGTAAAGATGATCGACGAAGCCTTTGTGCCGGGCGTCAATGCCGCGTTAGAGGGCACAGGTCACACCATTGCCTTTGATGGCCAATATGGCGGTTCGATTGCCAAAGTCGGGGAGGAGTTGGAGACAGTCGAAGCCGGGCTCGCCGAGATTGGTATCTGTCAAAGCCTGTTTGATCCGGCCAAACTCGCCGTCCAGAACGTCACCTACTACACCCCCTTCGTCAGTGATGACCCGCGTGCCGTTTCGGAATTGATGGACCAATTGCACAAAACAGATCCGCGAATGACGGACGCCTATGGGCAAAATGGTGTCGTCTATATCGGTGGGCCGGTGGGCATTGACGATTACTTGCTGATGACGACCTTCCCTGTAGCGAGCTTGGCAGATCTCGACGGTAAAAAGATCGCAGCACCCGGACCAGCCATCAACTGGCTTTCAGGAACGGGCGCGGTGGGTGTCTCTGGCAACCTGACGACCTACTACAATGAGCTCAAGGCGGGCGTTTATGACGGGGTGATCGTCTTTGCCTCGGCTGCGCTGCCCGGAAAGCTTTACGAGGTCGCGCCGCATGTGACCCGGGCTGGTCTTGGCGCGCAATATGCCGGAGCGCTGTGCGTCAATGCCGATTGGTATGAAGGGTTGCCGGAGGAGGTGCAGACGGCGCTCCATTCCGGGTCGGACGCGGCAAAGGAATGGTATCTTTCTGCGCTCGAAGGCGCGGTCGAGACATCGTTCCAAGTCATGGGTGAGAATGGTGCGACCATAACTGATGCCAGCGATGAGATGCGCGCTGCCTGGGCAGAGGGCATGGAGAATGCCGCCAAAACCTGGGCAGAACAGCTGGACAGTCAGGGCATCCCGGGAACTGAAGTTCTGTCCCTTTACATGTCAGCGATGCGTGACGCTGGTGCGACCCCATTGCGGGATTGGGACAAAGAGTGAGCCGAGTCCGGAGTAACCGGACACTGCAGGTCCTGGATGCCGTGACCCTTTTGGCGAACGTGGTGGGCTCCGGCCTTATTGTCGGGTTAGTCGCACTGATCACGGCAGACGTGGCCGGGAGAAACCTATTGGGCGCTCCCGTCTCAGGAGTGCCCGAAATCGTCTCGCTGTCTATCGTTGCCATCGTATTTCTGCAGGCCCCGGAGGCCCTGCGGGCGGGTCGCCTGACCCGCAGCGACGGGCTGATCAATATCTTGAAGGCACGCATGCCATCGATTGCGACTTGGCTGGAGACCCTCTTTGACCTTGTGGGCGTCGCGGTCGTTGGCGCGATCTTCTACGCGCATTGGCCTATCCTGACCCGTGCCTGGGAACGCAATGATTTCGTTGGTGCGGTTGGCAACTTCACCGCGCCCACCTGGCCGGTCAAAGCGATGTTGGCCGTGGGCGCCATGCTTCTGGCGCTCCAGTTTGCGGCCCGTATCCTGCGAAGGCATTTGCGTGACACCGTTTGAGATTGGTCTGATTGCCTTGGCACTGATGGGGCTTTTGGTGCTCTTGGGTATGCATGTGCCCATTGCCCTGATCGCCTGCTCGTTCGTCGGCGTTTGGGCGATCAAAGGGTCGCCCCTATTGGCCTCCAAGATGCTGGGTCTTGCCGCCAATGACGCAATATCTTCGTACTTTTTCGGTGTCGTGCCGCTCTTTGTGCTGATGGGGTTCCTTGTCAGTGAAAGCGGCATGGGTCGCGATGCTTTCGACGTCGCGAACGCCATGTTCCGCCGGATCAAGGGTGGCCTGGGGATCGGCACAATAGCGGCCAACACCATTTTCGCCGCCATCACGGGCATCTCGATTGCGTCTGCCGCTGTCTTCACCAAGATCGCTGTGCCGGAGCTTCGGCGCCACGGCTACACGCCGCGTTTTTCGGTCGGTGTCGTGGCGGGCTCGTCCGTTCTTGGCATGCTGATCCCGCCGAGCCTTTTGCTTATTCTCTATGGTCTGCTGACCGAACAAAGCATCGGCGACCTGTTCGTCGCAGGGATCGGCCCTGGCCTTTTGTTGGCCGTGCTCTTCGGTGCGGGAACTGTCATGATGGCCCATTTCGCGCCGCGCATGGTGGGTGAAAATCTGGGCCAGTCGTCTGATGACCTTTCCAGCCGTCAACTCTTGGCCAAGGGTCTGCCGATCACGGGTCTCATCTTGGTCGTCCTGGGCGGGATTTACGCAGGCTTCTTTACACCGGTTGAGGCGGGCGCCATTGGCACCGTCGGAGCCCTGCTGATCGGCCTGCTGAAACGCACCCTCAGCGCCCAAGGTCTGTGGCGGGTTCTGGTCGAAACCGGGTTGGTGACGGCGGCCGTCTGTTTCCTGATTATTGCGGCACAGATGTATTCCCGCATGCTGTCCTTCTCCGGACTGCCCGGCAGCTTTGGCGAGATGGTGGCTACGGCGGAACTCGGCCTTTATGGACTGATCCTGATCTATGTTCTGATCGTGATCCTGTTCGGTATGATCCTCGATAGTTCTTCGATCATGTTAATCCTCGTTCCGCTGATGCTGCCTGTCATTGTGCCCATGGGGGTCGACCTCGTCTGGTTCGGCATCATCACAGTGATCGCGGTCGAGATCGGGCTGTTGACCCCGCCCTTTGGCATCTCCGTCTACGTGATCAAATCCACGCTGGGCAGCGACGATATCAAACTTTCGGACATCTTCATCGGTGCGGCCCCTTTCGCCTGCATGATGCTCATCTGCTTGGCCGCCGTGATCCTTGTTCCCACCATCGCAACGGGCCTTCTGGGCCGATAGGAGCCACATTTGCCTCGCCGTTTTATTGATCTTTCTGTGGCGCTCGAGACCGAAATTGCCTCCGACCCGGAGATCATGCAGCCCCAAATCGAATACATGTCCCAT
>JBCBGY010000154.1:0-7496 GCA_038526275.1 Pseudomonadota bacterium
TTGGCTTCTGGCGGCGGCTTTGGCCGAGATCGAGCCCATTGCAGACCTCCCGGCTTACGCGCCTGCGCTCCATCCTGGCGCGGTGCTCTTCCGGCAGGGCAAACCGATGCCCGCCAGCGACTGAAGTTCAGGCTGTCGCCTGGTTGTATTTGCGCACCGCAATGTCGGTCAGGGCGGCCACGTCCACACTGGACCGCTCCCCCAGATCGTCGAAATGGGCGTCCAGCCAGGCTGCCGCCGTGTCCCGACCGATGCCGAAAAGATGTTCGAGGAACGGCCATTCGGCATTCAGCTTCGAACTGGCATCCAACTCGGGCATGCGCTGCAGATCGGCCAACACATGGATGCGCATGCGCTTGAATTCGGACCGGTCCAATTTGCCTTCGTCGATCAGCTTGTTGATGATTTCGATCAGCCGCAATTCGTGCAGGAGCGAGCTGTTGAATGTGATCTCATTCAGTCGGTTTTGAATGTCCGGCGCGGTGCGCGGGCTGCCAGGCCGAAAGACCGGGTTGATCTGAACAATCAGAATATCATTGGACGGGGAGTTATCCAGAAACGGGCTGAGCGGCGGGTTCCCCATGAAGCCGCCATCCCAGTAGGGCGCGCCGTCCACTTCAACGGTTTGATACATGGTGGGCAGGCAGGCAGAGGCCATGGCCACATCTATGTCGATCTCGTCTGCCCCGAACACCCGCAGCCGACCGGTTTCGACATTGGTGGCGGCAAGATAGACCTGCATATCGCCACAACCGCGCACCTTCTTGAAGTCGATCTGTTCCTCCACCAGATCGCGCAGCGGGTTAATGTCGAACGGGTTCAGCTGGTAGGGCGAGGCCATCCGGGCCAGAAGATCAAACCAAATGAAGCTGGGCGAGTTGTTGAGGGACCAGTCACCTGTCATTTTGCTAACTGCGGAGCGTCGAAACGGGCTGGCTGTCCCCGCTTTGGCGACCGCCTTCCAGAAGTCGCGCAAGGCCACCCGTGCCCCTTCAGCGCCACCTTCGAACATGCCTTGCGCCGCGACAACAGCGTTCATCGCACCGGCAGAGGTGCCTGACATGGCCTCAACCCAGATCCGGTCATCCTCAAAGAGCTTGTCCAGAACACCCCAGGTGAAGGCGCCATGGGCCCCGCCGCCCTGCAGGGCAAGGTTTACACCCTTATGGTTCTTGTTCCGGCGCCCCGGCCCGCGCAACACTTTTCCGCTCATGTCGCTGTCCCTTCATCGGTGGTCGCAAGCTTCTTAACAGGATTTCTTCTGCGGGCGCAGCGGTCGCGGCATGGTTTCGATCAATTTTGTCCCCTGGTCTTTCTCGGTGGACTTTCAGGGCAGTAGCGCGATCAGCGCCGATCTGCGGATTTCATGAAAATCTGCACAGGCTGCGCGGCTCTGCTGCACACGACCCCTCCAGTTTGGCGCCATGTTACAGCGCCATCTTCCCAACCTAGCCCTCGCAAGCTGCGCCGCAGCCTCTGTCATCTTGGCCATCAAGCCGGTTCGCTGGCTGATCAACAGTTGGACCAGCCCGGTCTATGACAGCCAAGGTTACATCTACCTGATCGCCATTGCCGTGCTGATCGGTCGAAGTCTGCTGTCCGGTCCGGCGCGACCCGGCAGCAGTGCCTCTGTTCTGTTGCTCTTGCTTTTGGCCGCCGCCGCGCGGTTCGCTGGCCAGACCTTGGCGGTCAATACGATCAGCGCCCTGGCGCTTGTGATCGACATTTACGCCATTGCCCGCCTGCTTGGGGTGGACCGACGGCCTGTTGCTTTGTCGCCCTTTTGGCTTGCCGTTCTGTTCCTCTTCTCCCTGCCGGTCGAAGTGATCCTGCAGCGCCTTATCGGCTATCCGCTGCAAGTGGTCTCGGCAGAGATCGCCTGCGGCCTACTTGGCCTGATCTATCAGGATCTGTCCTGCACGGGCATCCGGATCCGGGTCGAAGATCTGGACGTGCTTGTTGATCTGCCCTGTTCCGGCGCGACTGGTTTACTGCTGGCCATGGCCTTTGCCTCTGCGTTGAATGCCATCTACCGGCCCCGCTTCTGGGTGGGCTGTGCCATGGGGCTTTGCGTTGTCGCGCTGGCTGTGCTGGGCAATGGGCTGCGGATCACCGGGCTGGCCGTTGGGCTTCAGCAGGGGGTCGATGTGATGGCCGAGCCCACCCATTCCCTGATTGGCCTGGTCACGCTGGCGCTCTCGCTTCTGCCCGTGGCGCTCTACTACCGTCCGCGCCCGGCACCTGTGCGGCAAGGTTGGGTGCTGCCTGCTTTCTCCGACAAGATGCGGCTGGCGGTGGGGGCCGTTGGTGTGTGCGCCGCAATCGTCATCGTATCGGCCCCCGCCAATCCCGTGGACGTGCCTGCACGCCCTGAACGGATTGTCCTGCCTGCGCAAATCGCGGGTCACCTGGCTCAACCAGTTCCTCTGACACCTTTCGAGTACCGCTATTTCGAAATGTACCGGGGGGCGGCCGCCAAGGCCCAATTCGGGCCACTTGGCTTGAATGTGGTCTCTACCCGGTCACCCCTGCGCCATCTACACGCGCCAGAGATCTGCCTGCGCGGGCTAGGCTATCGCGTGGAATTCCGTGGCACCCGACTCGAAGGCGTGCCCCAGGCCATCTATCGCGCCACAGGTCAGGATGGCGATATCTGGCATGTGGCGGTCACCTATGTCTCTGACCGGGGCCACGCCACGGCCAGCATTGGCGAGGCGATCTGGCTTTGGCTCAGGTCTCCCGGCAGCACCTGGAAAAGCGTCCAGCGCATCACCCCCGAACATCTGCCCGAGGCTGACCGGGCCGCTTTCGAACTGGCGGCGACGGCATCTCTCGACCTTCCCACAACCTATTGATCATACAGGAGATAACAATAATGAAACCCACCTTCTTTTTCTGTCTGAGCGTCGCCTTCGGGATGGCGCTGGCCACGGCAACACTGGCGCGAACGCCGGATGATCTGGCCGGACGCGTGGTCGGTACAAATGAGGAAGGGCAGGTCGAACTGCCCCTGCTGCGGGCGCACTATGACGTGGATATTCAGGGCGATATGGCCACGGTCACGTTGACCCAGACCTTCGCGAACCCGTCCGATTTGCCGATGCGGGCGGAGTATCTGTTTCCGCTGAACCAGCGCGCTGCCGTTTATGCGATGGAGATGGACGTGGGCGACGAAGTCGTGCGTGCCGTGATCCAGAAAAAGGCGGAAGCCGAGCAAACCTTTGCAGAAGCCGAACGGGACGGGAAAGCCGCTGCCCTGCTAACCCAGCACCGGCCAAACATGTTTACTCAATCCATCGCGAACCTAATGCCCGGCCTGCCGGTGACGGTGCGGCTCAGCTATGTCCAGCCCGTGCCGCTGCTGGATGGCGACTATGAATTGGTCGTGCCGATGGTCGTCGGCCCCCGCTACAAAGGTGCACCAGAGCCTGACACAGCGATGGCGTCCGCTGATCCCGAAGCACCTGTGACAGTGTCTGGGGGCTGGTCCATTGCTCCGGTGCCGGATCAGCCGCCAGTCGCAGGTTTGTCGCTCCCGGACAGGGTGGCCGAAGATCGGGTCTCTATGGAGGTTCGTCTGGATGGAGGTCTGCCCATCGAACGGATTTACAGCGACACGCATGAGATTGCGCTGACCGAAGATGGCGAAGCAACCGAGGCACGTTTTGCGAAGGGGCGCGAGATTGACAATGCGGACTTTGTGCTGCGCTATCGGCTGGGTGGCGACACCGTGACGACCGGTGCATTGACCCATGCATCCCCCGACGGCGGCTACGTTTCTTTGATGATCGCGCCGCCCGAAATGCCTGATCCGGGCCTCGCGACGCCACGCGAACTGGTATTTGTGCTCGATACGTCGGGGTCTATGTCGGGTGCGCCGATGATGGCCTCCAAACGGTTCATGAAAGCGGCGCTCGAAGGGCTGCGGGATCAGGACTATTTCCGCATCCTGCAATTCTCCGATGTCACCGGGCAGATGGCAGCGGCGTCCTTGCCTGCGACACCGAACAACCGCGATGCGGGTTTGCGGTTTGTGAACCGCCTGTCGCCGGCTGGCGGGACCGAGATTGACCGCGCGATCAATACGGCGTTTGACGCGACTCAGCCCGACGGGACAATGCGGATCGTTGTCTTTCTGAGCGACGGCTATATCGGCGACGAGGCCACCGTGCTGCATTCGATCCGCCAGCGGATCGGTGATGCCCGGATCTACGCTTTCGGTGTGGGTACTTCCGTCAATCGCTACCTGCTGGAGGCGATGGCGGACGAAGGGCGGGGCTATGCGCGCTATGTCGACCCGACAGCGGATGCGTTCGAGGTGGCCGAGACGATGGCGCGCGATCTGAAAACCCCGCTGCTGACGGATATCGAAATCGACTGGGGTGGTTTGCCGGTGACCGATATGGTGCCAGCCCGTATCCCCGATCTCTTTGCCGGTGGATCGGTGCGGGTTCTGGCGCGCTATGATGGGGCCGCGACAGGCGAGGCCACGGTAAAGGGACAGGTGCGCGGAGCCGATGCCAGCCTGCCTGTCACGTTGGATCTGGCCACTGCGGCCACGCCAGACGAAGACAGCAAAGCCTTGCCGCTTGTCTGGGCCAGAACCCGGATCGCAGATCTGGAACGGGCCTATGCTGTTCGCGATGGTAAACCGAAGCGGCTGGAGGCGCAGATCACCGAACTCGGGCTGCATCACAGCCTGCAGACCCGCTATACCAGCTTTGTCGCGGTGTCCGAGGCCGTGGTGAATGACACCGGATTGCCCGGCCAACGCCGCGAGGTTGCCCATGCGCAGGTCAAGGGTGTCGGGGCACAGGCCTATCCTTCGGGCTTCAGTGGCTCTTCTACGCCGGAACCGCAAACCTGGCTGGGCCTGTTGGTTCTGGCAGCCCTCGCGCTCCTGCGGCTGCAGCACGGTTGGAGCCGGAGGCAGCGGGCATGAGCGCGCGGGTCCAGGCCAAAGAGGCGGATTTCACTGGCGTGTCCCTGAGGGGCGCGCCATACCGAAGCAGGAGAGGGGGGCGCCCAACGGAGACGGCGATGACGGCAAAGATCATGGTGGTCGATGATGATCACAATATCCGCGAAGTGATCCGCTTTGCTTTGGAGGATGCCGGGATGACGGTGACTGAGGCCAGCAATGGCCAAGCCGCTTTGGCATCCCTGGCCCAAGGGCAACCCGATCTGATGGTCCTGGATATCGGCATGCCCGAGATGGACGGGTTTCAGACCTGCAAAGCCGTTCGGCGGTCATCCAATCTGCCGATCCTGTTTCTGACGGCCCGGGACGAGGAGATTGACCGGGTTTTGGGGTTTGAGCTGGGCGCGGATGATTTTGTGCCCAAACCGTTCAGCCCGCGGGAACTGGTTCTGCGAATCCGGGCGATTTTGGCGCGGGCCAAGGGCGTGGATCAGGAGGCAGCCCTCAGCCACGCGGATCTGATGATGGACAAGCCCCGACATGAAGCGACATTGGGCGCGGATCCCCTGATTTTGACGGGCATTGAGTTTGGGTTGCTGCATGCGCTTTTGCAGGCGCCAGACCGGGTTCTGAGCCGCAACCAACTGATCGAAGCGGTTTATGGAGCCAACACCTATTTGTCCGACCGCACCGTCGACAGCCACATTCGAAATGTCCGGCAAAAAGCGGCGGCGTTAGGATATGCGGATGTGATCGCGACCGTCCATGGGGTCGGCGTGAAACTGGGTTCATGTCGCAAGGCATAGTCCGGAAATGGCGGCCCAGCCTGGCATTGGTCATCGGGCTGGTCTGTCTGGCTCTGGTGGCACTGCCGGTGGTCGGGGTTGTTGCGGCACGTCTGACCTCGGACCAGTTCGTCCGTGAGACAGAGCGGAGCCTTCTGGCGCAGGCCGCCATCTTTGCCGAAGCCTACGCCATGGCCTATGCGGCCGCCGAAGGAGGGGCGCCGCGCCATGGCCGCTACCTGAACCCTGAGCAACGAGATGCGCGGGCCGAGCGGTTCACACCCGTGGAGCCTTCGCTCAGTGTCATACGGCGCGGGATCGAACCGCCGCGCCCCGACGGAACCCCCCGTTTTCGTCCGGTTGTTGCCCCCTATAGCGATATTGGACCCGCTTTGTCGGATCTGGCCAAACGGTCGCAGCGCACCAACCTGGCGGGCTATGTGGCGCTCGACGCGTTTGGCGGGGTGATTGCAGGCAGCGGAAAGGAACGTTGGAGCCTTGGCAATATTCCGGAAGTGTCCGATGCGCTGGACGGCAACATTCAGACCGTGTTGCGGCTGAAGACGAATTTTGAACGGCATCCCCTGACTTCGATCAGTCGCAACACCCGATACCGGGTGTTCGTGGCGATGCCGGTGGTTGTCGAAGATCGGGTCGTCGGAGCGGTGTATCTTTCCCGCACGCCGCTTGATTTGCAGAAGTTCGTCTATCAGGAGCGGGCGACGCTGCTGTTAGTTGGAGCGATCATGGTGGTCGGCTCGATTGCCTTGGGCGGGTTGCTCTTGCGGCTGGTATCGCGCCCGATCAAGGGCTTGCGGGAACAAAGCCAGCAGGTGGCTCAGGGAGAGCGCCAAGCGTTGGAGCCGCTGGTGAGCTATGGTGTGCGAGAAGTCGCGGATCTCGGGGGGTCGATATTGTCAATGTCGCGGGCTCTGGCGGACCGGTCACGCACCATCGAAACATATACCGCCCACGTGACCCACGAACTGAAATCGCCCGTGACGGCAATTCTGGGTGCCGCTGAACTGCTTGAAACCGGCGGAGCGGACATGCCCGCCGAACGGCACGCTCGACTTGTGCACACGATCCAGACCGAGGGCCAGCGCATGACAACGCTCCTGGGTCGGTTGCGAGAATTGGCCCGTGCCAAGAGCGTCGGCGGTCAGACCGGCGCAAGCCTATCGGACGCCATAGCTGCGGTGGCTCCGGCGCTTCCGGAACTCAAGATCCACAATGAGATGTCCTCAGAGCAGTGCGTACCGCTTTCGTCGGAGGGGATTGAGATAATTTTGACCCAGCTTTTTCGGAACGCAGCCGAACATGGTGCGCGCACAGTCCGCCTAACGTGGCGCGACAGCACTCTCCTCATAGAAGACGACGGCAGCGGCATCTCTGAAGCCAATCTGCAGCGCGTATCGGAGCCCTTCTTCACCACTCGTCGCGAAAAAGGCGGCACTGGCATGGGACTGGCGATAGTGACAGCGGTGTTGGAGGGCCGCGGAGGGCACCTCGAGATCGATACGGCCAAGAACATTGGCGGTGCGGCCTTCCGTCTGGTGTTTTGAGGGGCACATAGCGCTCCCGCCCCTTTTGAACGCATCAGAGATGCGTGCAAAAGCGTTGGGCCGGGCGGCGGCGCCGGGTCCCATGCGGGACCGGGACGCCGCCGCGGCGCTCTGATCCTGGTGGGATGACCTTGGACGAGAGGTTTGGGGCCGAGCAAAACAGATGGGCGATCTGAGGCACCTGACATGCGAAGCGCACCGGCTTTGAGTTGGTCCGCGGTGCCT
>JBCBGY010000154.1:7596-10574 GCA_038526275.1 Pseudomonadota bacterium
ATCTGAGGCACCTGACATGCGAAGCGCACCGGCTTTGAGTTGGTCCGCGGTGCCTCGCCGCTGGGCCCGACGCCACGCCTGTCAGTCGGGCGATCATAGCCTCTAAACCAACATCATTCTGAAGGTGTTACGGCAAAGACCTCACCAAGCACGTTGGCCTGAGCCGCAAACTGAAGGCCAATTTCTGCTTCGCAAGGCCCACGCCCGGGGCCGCGGTTTGAACGAGCATCGGCCTCGAGCGGCAGTTCCCGCCCGAACGCGCAAACTTCGACCGGAGACCCAGCCCATCTGCGCCACATCCAGCATTTGCCCAACAGGCCCCGGAATGTGCCAGGGTTACTCTCTCCGAAAAAGGCCTACCAACGGTTGGCCTAAAACGATCAAGCTGGTGCACTTGAGACGTAAAGGGCCCATCCAACACTACCTGAAATAAAAGGTTTCAATGCGTTTAGCTGTATTTTGTCAGGCGTCTGACGCACTAAAATGTCTTGCAGCTCTTCTCGGCCGTTGGAAAAGTCTATCGCGCCGACCCGCCAGCCGTCCCTTTCTTATTGGTTCAAATACTTCCGCCGGAGGCGCCGCGCGGCACGCGCGGCCAGGCCCAACGCCGAAGGAGGCCGAAAGGCCGACGCAGGGGGCGGGAGGGCCACCGGCCCGATATTCAACGGATCAATTGGTCCAGAAGCCGACAAATTCGCCGTAATGCAAAGGATCGCGAGGGTTATAGTCGTCCCGTCCATGGTAGACCGTTGCTCCCAGGCGGCCATCATACCAGTAGGCCCCCTTTTTGTTCACCATGTACATCGTGCACTTCATCGGAAAGAAGCCACCTTGCTCACCGCGGGCGACGGCAGTGTCCCAGGTCGAGAAATATCCGCCGTCCGGGTGGGAATGACAGTAGGCCCAGCGTTCAGCCCAGGATGGCACCTGCACGCTGCACTTGTCCGGGTCCCAGCGGTTCGCCGTTTTGGACTTTGAAAGAGGCGTGTAGCCGTAGCGGTTCCCTACCCGATGCTCCCCTGACCACCGAAAGATGATTGTGCCCCACTCAGTATGCTCGTCCGCGTTGGCATCTGTATGCGGCAATTTCTTTGCAAGGTCCTTCAGCGCAAAGTAGGCGCATTGTCGTTCGCTGTTCCAATAGGTGAGGTTCCATTCCTCGGCCATCCTTGTCTCCAATCAATCAAAAATATGGAAAGATATTTAGGTAGAGACTACGCCAAGAGCAACTGCACCTTAGTGAGGGGCGAGATCGTCGACAAGTTCAGGTGTGACAGATGCAGCCACCGCAAGAGGGCCGTTGCGCAAGCTCATGGCTCCAACAACGCGGCGGGCCTCGCCTTCCCCTTGCAGAACCGGTCCGCCGGAATTGCCGGGCACGACCTCGCAAGCCAGTGTGATCAGGCCGTTGAGACCCGTGCGCGGACAGGGCTCATTCAATGTCAGAATGTGGGGTCGATCGCCGCGATATCCCGCCACCAGGGTGGCGCCTTCGTCAAGGACCCCCACCGGAAGGGGTGCAATGTCGGGTAGGGCATTCTCTAGCCGCAACAGCGCAATGTCCACATGGGCCTGCGCCGCGGAAGGTGCCGCAAATGTTTCATAATCCGGGTGGATAGACAGGGCCTTGCCCTTGGCGGCAGCGATGAATTCCCCCCGGTGCCAACCGGCCACAAAGGTCAGGTCTTCGGCGGCATAAAGGGCTCCAGTGGCGCGATGCTGCAGGCAGTGCGCTGCGGTCAGCACGAGGTCGGGCGCGATCAGCGTGCCGGTACAATGCTGCCGCTGCTTGTAGCCAGCCGCATTGACCCGGCCGACGGCCTGCCAAGCCTCCCGTTCCGCCTCCGTTACGGGGCGCGGCCCCTCGGCTTGCGCCATACCTGCCACACAAAGGATCGCAAAAAGAGCAAAAACGCTACGCATCAGATTGAACTCCTGGCCACTCCGCCCATATGGCGCTTAGGCCCAATGAGGGGAAGGGGTGCTTGCGCTTGCCCACCCCCCCGCATAGGGTGCGCGCCGAATGAGTGCCCGCGACCGCTGGGCCAAGAACAGACGAGGTAGCTGCGATGGATGGTGCCGGGTTGGGGAGCTTAATTCCCCTGATCCTGATTTTCGCGATCATGTATTTTCTTTTGATCCGACCGCAGCAGAAGAAAATGAAGGAACACCAGGCCATGGTCGAGGCGCTGCGGCGCGGTGACCAGGTCGTGACCCAAGGCGGGCTGATCGGCAAGGTCAGCAAGGTCAAGGAAGACAACGAGGTGGAAGTTGAAGTGGCCGAAGGCGTGAAAGTACGCGTCGTCCGCTCGACCATCGCGCAAGTGCTCAACAAGACCGAGCCGGCCAAAGAGTGACCGGCCCTTCCCGCCGAAAGGGGCAGGTTTCATGCTGAATATCTCGACCGCGAACCGGGTGGTGATCTGGCTAGTCGTCGCTATCGGTCTGTTCCTGGCGTTGCCCAACGCGTTCTACAGCCGGGTTGAACTGCACAATGACGCGGTGCGCGAGATCGAGGCACTGGGGGCCACGCCGGAACGTGAAGCCGCCGCCGACGGTTGGCCGAGCTGGATGCCGGCGATGATTGTCAATCTCGGGCTCGACCTGCGTGGCGGGGCGTCGCTCCTGGCCGAGGTCAAGGTGGAAGAGGTCTATGGCGCTCGGTTGGATGCGCGCTGGCCCGAAATAAGGGATGCGCTGAGAGCCGAGCGCAATGCGATCGGCGGAATTCGTCGGATCGAAGAAGGCCCGATCGATGAAATGCGGATACGCATAGAGAATTCCGATCAGATGGGTCGTGCGTTAGAGGCTGTGCGTGGTCTGGCTGTGCCCGTTCAGACGGTCACCGGTATCGGAGCGACCGACATTGAAGTCAGCGCCAGCGGTGCGATACTCACGGTACGCTGGTCGGAGGCTGAGCAAGAGGCCACCGATGAACGGACGGTTCTGCAGGCGCTGGAGATTATTCGGCGGAGGGT
>JBCBGY010000155.1:0-10572 GCA_038526275.1 Pseudomonadota bacterium
TGAACCCAAGATCATCTGGACAGGTCACAGCGACTATTCTTATGCGGGTCTGGCACGCGGGCGCGAATTGATCAGCTCGCTCCTGCCATTTGAGCATGAAATTGAACGTTTCGGGGGAATAGAGCCGACGGAGGCACACCTCATAGGCGGCACACCCATGGGCGACACGCCCGAAAATGCCGTTCTGGATCGCAATTGCCGGGTGTTTGGCACCACAAATCTGGCATGTCTGGGGTCCGGTGCCTTCACCACTGGTGCCGCGGCAAACCCGACCCTGACGCTGTCAGCCTTGTCGCTTTATGCGGGAGAACAGTTATGAAGCGCCGGATTTTTCTGGGTGGCACTGCAGCCATCGCAGCCCTCGCCGCGACGCCGATTGCTCTGGGCGGCACCGTCAGCTTTCTGCGCCGGACGCTCAGCGACCATTTTGGACCAGACGTGCTGGATATCGACGGGATCGATGACTTCGTCCGCGACTATGCTGAACTGGCTGGGCAAGGCAGCATGCTGAAGAAGATGGGCGCAGAGGTTTACTTTGCCTGGCGTGGCGACCGAGTCCACATGATCGGGCAGGCCAAAGAGCTACAGGACCGATTCCTGAACACCATCCTGACGCGCAGCAATATCATCGCTATTCGGCAGGCTCGCGAAACCGACTTCGACTATGGCGACCCTGACCCTTGGTCCTCGACCTGCGGAATTTACCTGTCGGCTCTGGCGGAATAAACCGCTTGGGGTTCGCGCTCCCCTGACAGGATGCGGTCAGCGGCGCGGCTCTCTGCCAAGTCCGGCAGCACAGAACAATCTGCATCTCCGACCGGTCCACCGTCAAAACGCCAAGCCACCATGGAGACGCCACCGCGTACGTCCCGCGTCGCTTCTCCTCCCAGTTCGACAATCGCATCATGGAGCGTCGTCGCGCTGCGGCCATAGGCCCAATGCGCATCAGACAAAGCAACACCCACGGGATGGCAACGCATCACCGTGATCATATCGGAGATCTCACCTGCGATCGGTCGCCCACTGCGGCCATCCTCGGTAAATGGCGTAACGTCGGGACCAATCATGAACAGCAGCTCGGAAAAACGCGGCTTGTTATAGCCAATATCAAAGTCGCCCAGCCATTCTACGGCCCGCATCTCTTCGGTCGAGATTATCACCGCGCGGTCCTCAACCCAGGGCCGGACCATCTCGCTCGCCTCAGTCCATTGCCAGCGCCGCTTGCCCAGCAGTTCGTTTTCATCCTTACCCAGGGTCAGACGCAACCCACGCTCAAACGCGGCATTCCCCGCCACAAAGAACAATATGGCGATGGCTAGAAATCCAAATGCCACTATGCGACCCGCCAAACCGGTGACGACCGGAGCCACTGCGGCGGGCGCACTATCCTTCAGGAAAGTCCATATGCGGGGCAAAAGAAACTGCAGTGCGATGCCCCATATCACAAAAAAGAAAGGCATGGTCGGGTAGAGGTAACGGATGTTCTTGAGCCCTCCGAAAGACTGCAAGACAAAGCTTGTCGCAAAAAGCAGTAAGCAGAAGGAGGCCACCATGAAATTGGCCCTTAGCGCAATGATGGCCGCGACAGGAAAGAGCGGCCAGAAGGTCGGGTAGTTGTCTCGGAAATCGCGGTGATAGAACATCCGGTCATCGATGGCGGGCCATGGCGCCCAGTTATAGGTCTCCCAAAGCCGCAGGATCGTATTAGTGAAGATGCCACTGGCCAAGATCGCCAGCGCCGCGACCACGCCGCCGCCCAGAACCCACCACAGCCTAGGTTCAGCGCGCAGCCAGCCCGGGGCATGAACAATCGCAATCCATAAGAGCAGGCCACCAACACCGATCATCGTCAGAAGCTGCAGATGGGCTGCGAACAAGAAGCAAAGCAGGGCAAGGGCGACCGCAACACCGCGGACCCAAAGCTGTCGGTCTCCAACAATTGCGGTGTAGGTCAGGATCGCACCTGCGCCAAAGACCAGACCCTGCATCGCGTAGAACCGAATATATTGCGATACTTCGATCCCGTTGGGCCAAAAGATCATGAAGAAGGCCGCAATAGAGGCCGCCGTGAACCCGGCAACATATCGAGCCCACACGAAGATCAATAGGACGAACAAAGCGCCCGGGATCGCCGAAGGGATCAATCGCGCCGCGTGCGTCGATCTTTCGCCCGCAAGGTCCAAGCTAAACGTGATCAGTCGGGTAAAGAGCCCCGCTCGGTCGTAAATGCCATCAAGGATCGCGAAGCCATTGCCGTCCTGCAACGAAAGGGCCGGCAGCAATTGGTAAAGCTCATCGTAGATCGGCGGATGATCGATGATGCCCACGCGGCTGATCAGAGCCACGACAAACACCGCGACGGCGACAAGGGCGGTGGCAACGTGGTTTACGGCGCCACCTTGGGCAAAAGACAAACGAGATACAACTGACATAACACCAACACTACGCTTTGATCCGGTCGGCGCGAAGCACAACGGGCTGACCCATGGAGGAGGCCAATCCGATGGACTGCAAGGCACCTTCAAGGGCACCGGAAATTTTGGGTTGCTTGAGTTTGCGATGCACCACCATTGGCAACACGAACTGCCCGACATGGTTGGTGTACTGAAATCCGTGGTCTTTAAGGCAATCCGTCACGTCGGACCGCTTCATGGTCGCGTATCGCCGTGTGTCGCCTTCGATTTTCTTTTTGAGACCGAACAACAGTGGTTCCAATGCATTGGCGCCGCCCGGCAAAGGGAAATCGAAGATCACTGCCTTGCGGGCGACCCGCGACAGCTCCGCCAACAGCGCTTGCCAATCCCCGATATGGGCCATGATGCGAAAGGATGTGACCACATCAAACTGCTGATCCGGAAAGGGCAGCGGTAGGATTGATCCAACTTGGGTGGTCAGCCGATCACTGCTCAGAGCACCAACCCGGCCCAATGCAGTGTCGGACGTGGCAAGAACTGTCACCGGGTGGCCCCGTTCCAACAGTGGAGAGACGACTTGGCCATGTCCACCGCCCACATCCAGAACCGAAGCCTCGGGGCCAATATCGCCAATCAGATCCAACAGGGCCTTTGTCTGCCGTGACAAAAGCCATTCGCCCGCTGGTCCCTGAAACCGAGCGGCGTAACGATCAGTGGACGGGTCAAGATCCGGCTGATCCGATCCAATATCCGCAACCTGTGCCGCAGCCTCAGTCATGCCGCACGCTTGCTTTTGAGCAAGCCCTGTTCCCGGTACCACTCCGCCGTCCGGGCCAGCCCATCTTTCAGCGGCACCTGCGGTTGATACCCAATAAGACGCTTGGCTTTATCGACGGAAAAGGCGCGGGCCTTGGTAAAAAAGGATACCCTGCGCCGGTGCAGGGGCGGGTCAATACCGAAAGGTTTGCAGGCAAATTCGATCACCGTCGCCGCCGCCATCAGTGGGGCAACTGGCAGCCGAAACGCCGGTTTCTTGACGCCCAGAGTATCCGCGACATCCCCGACCAAACCGTTGAGCGTGGTGTAGCTGTCATCGCCGATCAGGAACACCTCACCAATGGCCGCCGGATGTTCTCCTGCAAGGATCAGCCCCTGCACCATATCGTCGATGTAGGTCATGTGATAGGCGATGTCGCCCGATCCAAACATCCGGAAGGTGCCATTTTCGATTGTCCGGAAAAGCTTCAGAAATCTATCATCGCCCGGGCCATAGATACCCGTAGGCCGGACCACGGAGACCGGCGCGCCCTCAGCCATAGCTTTGCGGGCTATCTCTTCCCCGGCCAGTTTGGACAGTTGATAAACGTCGCCCGGTTTGAACGCGGTCTCTTCCGTGGCCGGGATCTCGGCCACGTCGCCATGCACCCCGCAGGTCGAGCAATGGACCACCCGTTTCACATCGTGGGACTTGGCCGCGTCCAGCACATAGGTGACTGAATCGCGATTGACGGCGTAATAGTAAGAATCCGGGTGATTGGCGCTGCGATAGACGGCGGCGATGTGAAATATGTGAGTCTGGCCCTCTGCCGCGTTTTTGATGTCGTCGGCTGAGCTGACATCGCCCTGGACCAACTCGATCCCGTCCTGCGCCAAGGCTTGCGCCGAAGCGGCAGAGGCGTCGCGGACCAACGCTCGCACGGCATATCCACGTTTCTTCAGGGTGCGGGCTAGGTGGCCACCCGTGAAACCTGTCGCTCCTGTGACCAAGGCACGACCCAATTGCTGTGTATTATCAACCATTACTCAAAACCCAAGAACGTCCAATGTTGAACGGTATGTAGAAGAATAGTGGCCTTTGGTCAGCCCTAAATCTGGCGGGTCAGATCATCTCACTGTTTCACAGCTATCACATTGATTGAAACCTGAGCGGCATTGGAGACTTCAACGCCGTCCCCGACAGTATATTTGAACGTGGCTGTGCCCGAAAATCCTTCTGCGGCTTCGAACGTCACCTCCCCCGTTTCGGGATCTACCTTCACCTCACCACCGGCGCCTTGATCCACAAT
Source organism: Pseudomonadota bacterium (assembly GCA_038526275.1). Classification (GTDB taxonomy): domain Bacteria; phylum Pseudomonadota; class Alphaproteobacteria; order Rhodobacterales; family Rhodobacteraceae; genus 188UL27-1. The sequence continues at coordinate 4,481 of JBCBGY010000155.1, forward strand.
CTTGACGGATGAGGCATTCAATTCGCGGTCATAACCGTAATCATTGAGCAACGGGTAAACCGGTGTGACACCGGACCCAATGACATTGAACTCATCATCCACTGCAACCGGTGCCGTGCGCGGGGTAAAACGTACCATCTGGTAAGCCGCGCTGGCCGTGACTTCCGGATCAGCGATGCCGGTAAATTTGCTGGACCCCGTCCAAATGCTCATGAATATCTGCCCAGCCGCCGTTGGCCATCCGATATCGCTTTGCTCAACGCGACGGAGCAGTTGGCCGTTGGCATACCAGGTGATCGAGTCTGGCGCCCAATCGAAGCGGTAGTCATTGAAACTTTCCGCAGCGTCAAAACCAAGATCGACAAATTCACCATTGCTGCCGTCCGGCGTATGGTAGGTCAGCAAAACCTTCGTTGTGTCTTCTCCCACGAATTCAAAGTCAATCTCGCTGACCGGGTCGTCAAAGAACGGACCTGTGTAAGTGAAAAACGACGACAGCGCACCCGTTTCGCCAGAAGGTTTCATACGAACTTCAAACGTGCCGTAGTGAAATTTCCGCTGGGTTTTGAATTCACCTCCGGTGAAGTTCTTTCCGCGATCGTCTTTGCCATTGAGTTCCAGCGTCACCTGACCAGGCTCGTGGACAAAGTTTTCGCGGGACCAAGACGTATCGATCCAGCCACCGCCATTGACGTAATCGGCAATGTACCAAAGCGAAGGATCAAACGCGAAGAAGTCAGTTTCAAAAGGCTGCAAGTCTTCATCCGCAGCTTGCGCGTGAACGCTACTCGCGAGCCAAACTGTCAAGCAAAAGCCAATCATTCGGATCATGGGTGCAGCCGTTTCATCTTTTAATGGTCTCAAAGACCGCCTTCTTGCCATTTAGTTGTCCTGCCTTAGAGGATCAATCAGTGCGCGGTCCGTCGAGGAATTGTGACCATCGCCGTTTTGTGCCCGGCTTCGGTACCTATGCCAACAGTTTCGCTGCGCGCAGCGTGCGACCGGCAACCAACCGCGCGGTCGTGTATTTGACGCCAACCTGGGTGAAGAACCCTTTTGGCCCCCCTGCGCTACCGTGGTCGAACACCTGATCCTCGCTCGCAAGTCTGGTGGTTCCAGCCTCGACGACCGGCAGTAACCCGGACCGAATGCTGACGACATCCTCGGACCGATATTCTATGCCGTTCAGCGATCCGTTGAGTGCGGTCAGAAACTGATCGACATCCTTTTGATCTACAGACTGATCATCTGCAGTGCCTCGGTGCGGAACATACCAGGTTCCCGCAAAGGTCTGGGCGCCCTGCGGGTAAAGAAACAACATGTCTCCATCGCCCACCGCAGGATACAAAGAAACGCCCACTGGTGCCGGTGCTTTGGGGGCAAGAACCATATTGAACGCCAACGCCAAGGGCTGTTTACGGGCTCTGTCCGGGTCCAGACGGGCATTTAGCTCCCAAGCCCACGGGCCAGCGGCATTCACCACCAGATGCGCCCGAACTTCCACAGCGTTCGGTCCACCCAGTGTTTGGGCCTTGATCCCTGCCACCTTGTTGTCCGACGTCAGTAATTCCGAGACTTCGGTGCTGGGAAAGAATGCGACGCCCAGCGACTTGGCCCGCTCAATCAAGGCCCCAAAGAATTTTTGGGAATCGGGAACGACCAACTCTTCCCAAAGCGCGCCACCCTGCAAATGCGATTGGGGCAGGTGCTGACAGAGATTTATCGTATCGCTCCGATTCAACACCTTGCCCCGCGTGATCCGAAGGCCATGATCCACTTCGCGGTTCCGGTCCCATCCCGCCAATTCGTCGGCCAGGAAGGCCCCGCGAAAGACCGATGGCCGTTTTAGCCCGCGCCCGTAAAGCGGCATTAAGAATGGCATCTTCGCCACATGGGCAGCGACATTGGCCGCAAACCAGCGACGCGACACGATGGATTCGCGGAAGCGACGCAAGTCCGCCGATTGTAAGTACCGCAATCCGCCATGAAGAATGCCGTACCACCCGCCACTGGTGGCCACGCCCAGATCGGATTTGTCGAACAGGGCGACGCGCTGGCCTGCCTCTGCAGCGACCATCGCCACCATCAATCCATGGATGCCGCCACCGATGACGATAAGATCGTATTCCGTCTGTCCAGCGAGCGCGGTCAGATCAACCGCCCCTGCTGCGCCATCGGACCAGCGACCAGATGATGGCCGTGATCAGGATCAGCCCACTTAGGGTGAAAAAGCTCGCCGGCAGCCAAAAAAACACGGCAACGATTGCCAGCAGCCCGATGAACAAAGGCATCAGCGCGCCGGACCGTCTCATGACAGTCGCTCGCTTTCCGCGATGCACAGTTCGATTTCTGTGCGGGACAAAAGCCAGCCCTCAACAATGTGAGTGCGACCTTCCGCGAAATCCCGGCGCACGTCGGATGCAATCAGCGCTCGTCCGCCCGTGCTTCCCGCCAGTTCCAAAATTTCTGCCCTATTCCTTCGGTCAAAGAACGGTACGCCCAGTGCCCGGGCTGCCGTGGCAATGGCCTGCGCCGCATCCCGGTCAAGCCAAGCCGTTGGCTGCGCCTTGGACGTCGCTGGCACCAGCGAAGAAGCGGCAACAGCGGCGGCGCCTGCGAGGATACGGCGTTTTGTCAGGCGATAATCGCTCATTCTGCCCCCGTTTGCATGGTCTCTTTCAGATGGTCTGCCAACCGCAAAGCCATCGCAACAATGGTGAGCGTCGGAGTGGCATATCCGTGGGTCGGGAACACCGCGCTACCTGCGACATAGAGGTTGGCCACCCCATGGACCTTACAGTTTCCGTCCACGACGCCCTGTTTTGGATCTGCGGCCATCCGAGCCGTTCCCGAATGGTGCTTGCCATGGCCCAAGGTTGGCCAGCGATCGGGATGGCGCAACAAGTCGCTCCAGACCCGGCCGTACCCCATCCGGCCCAACTCTTGGGCCAAGATCTCGGTGATCCTGCGATTGGAGTCCAGATCATCCTCATGAAGCTGCCAATCCAGAGCAAGCTTGCGTTGGCCGAAGACCGGATCCAACTCATCCGCCAACAAAACGCGGCTGTCGGGGTTTGGCCGGCTCTCAACCGTCAACCATGGGTCAAGCCAAGTCCGTTCAATCAGATCATCCCGGGACCCGCTGATCGTGCGGAACACTTCATTGGTCAGCCCATCCAGATCAGTCACCACGTTCAAGATGTGGGTTCCCAAGGTGCCCGGCGCTGGGCCGCGGCGCAACGCCTGACCAGACTGCTGACCGGGAGAGCTGTTCGACTGTTTCATAAGGAAAATCAGGAAGTTTGGCAGGTTTTCCCGCCGGAGTAGCTCTTCCGAGGCGGAAATGGCCGCGCGGAAATACCCATCCGCATCGAATTGCGGCTCGGTATAAAGGTCAAAGTCAGAAACGCGGCGGCTGATCATGGCGCGCAGACTGGGCCGGACCGCGATATGATCCATGAAGAACCGGCCAACAACGTCGTTTTGGTTGCCAAGGCCTGCCACAGCAGTGCTGTTTGACAAGAGCAGAAGGCGCGGCACTTCCATTCCGCCAGTGGCGACAACAACGCGCCGCGCGACAATAGAGAATTTCGTGCCCGACAAGCTCGACATACGAACGCTGGTCACACGAGCCGCATCACTGTCGGTCATCAGTTCCAGCGCGGTGGCATTTACATAGCACGCAACATCTTGTGCTGCTGTCAGGTCTTCTTCGTAGGTATTGCCAAAGGCCGTGGGCGGACTTTCGGAATAAAGATGCGTCTTTAAAAGATCCGGTTGAAAGTCCAAAACGGGCAGGCCCAGCCGATCATAGCGCTCCGCCACATCGTAAGCCGCATCTGTCGGTGTTTCTACCAGCGCTTGGGCCGCCATGTAATATGGCTCAATGTCGGAAAGACTTATCGGCCAGCCTGAATAGGGGATCCCTTCGCGCGCCTCGAAATCAATCGCCTCAAACCGCATGCAGTTGCCAGCCCAATGGTTGGTCGACCCACCCAACATTCTGAGCCTGCTTTCAGCGACCGGTGTCAGATCCAGCCCCAGATTCTCTGCGTCATAAACGGACTGCGATTGGTCGTCGGCCCACTGACTGCCGCCTTCCACCAACAACACCTTCAACCCAGACCCTTCAAGAGCCAGAGCGGCCGAGATCCCTGCCGCGCCGCCGCCGATAATGCAGATATCCGCCTCGAGCTGAGTATCTGGCGAAATTGCATTTGCGTCAAAAAGCATGGCCGGTCCCGAAATTTCCGCGATCCTGAGGTCGCATTCTCCTAGACCAACGCGAACTTTTGTCCAAGCCGAATTGGCTTTTGGCTACGAAACGCACTGAATGGGCTAGGGTCGGATCGCCGATGGAATCGTCGGCGATCCGAAAGGTAAGTTAGCTTAGGAACAGGTTGGTATCTTCGACGAAGATAATAACATCCGTGCCTTCGACCAAAGCGAAGACGCCGCCGCCCAGATCTGCACCTTTCAGCGATTGCAAGCCGGTACCCGACACGTTGATCTCGCCGGTCGTGCCCACATTCAACACAACATCCCCGTTTGTGCCATCGGTGACTGTGATCTGGCCCTGGAAGGAGTCGTCGAACACGAACCAATCTTCCGAGAAGTCGAAGTCAAGAACCGCATCAACCTCATTGGCCCCAACATTGTTCGCAAAGTTGGTGTTGAAGATAAACGCGTCGGCATCTGCACCGCCAGAGACAATGTCAGCGCGGCCACCGCCTTCGATCCGGTCAATACCAGCTCCGCCATTCAAGATGTCTTCACCGCCATTGCCGATGATCACATCATTGCCGCCATTGCCGTTGATCGAGTTTGCCTGGCCATTGCCAAGGATGAAGTCACCCGCTTGGCCGCCGTCAATTGCCGTGCTCTGGCCCAACGAATTGACCGTGCCATCCAGCGTACCGCCGGAGAACCCAATCTCGGTTTCCAGGAAATCCGCCAGTTCCTCGGCGTAAAGGGCATAGCCTTCTTCGGTATAGTGAACCAAGTCAGTCGTCAGTTCGTTTTCCGTAACCGGGTTATCGAAGAAGTGCAGGTTGGCGTAGGTTAACTGTGCCGCTTCCACTGTGGCGCGGTAACCCGGGCTGTAGGTGCCGTTTCCTGCATCGCCGGCGACGTTCTCGCCGTTCACGACGCTGAACCCTTCCAGCATAAACTCGGCCAGTTCTACGCCTTCCGGACCAACCAACAGATTGGGCGCCAAGCTGGAGACGACCATGTGCGCATCTGCGTCCGCCACAGCGAAATAGCGGTCGATAGCCGAAGCGAGGTTGGCCATTGTTGCGTCGAAGCGGTTGAAGAAATTGCTGACGTTGTTGAAGTCGTTGGTCCCGATCTTCAGAAGCAGCACATCCGGATCGTGGTCTGCCACGTTGTTCTCGATATTGCCGATCTCACCACGGCCATCCAGGATTTTCGCCAGGGACACACCAGGTTCGCCAGAGTGCGAACGGTCCAACATCCGGGCCGGCCCGTTTTCCTCGTTGCCGACATAGTCGATCCAAATGTTTTGGGACTGAAGATCTTCAAACAGATCTTCGCGCCATCCCTCGACCAGCAGACGCTCGGCCTCTTTGTCGACTTCCAGATTGTTGTCGCCGACCCCAACCGAAAGCGAGTCACCGATCACCAACACTTTGGAGGCTTCAGAGAACGTTCCGGTCTGCAGGTTGATCGACAAGGCAACAGTTTCGGCGCTGAAGTCGGACCGAGGTGCCGTATCTAGCGTCAGGTTCGGACCATCGACGCTGGTGGTCGCGCCGTTCGCATCCGTGGCCAACAGCGTGCTGGTCAATGCACCATCGCTTAGACCCGACAGATCAATGACCACACTGCCGTCGGAGTTAACCACTGCGGTGGCATCATTGGACCCATCGCTCACGGTCAAGATAGCGCCCGCATCGGCATCGAGACCCGACACATTAAAGGTCACGGCATCTTGTTCGTTGCTGTCAATGTTCAGATCCGGCGCCGTCAGCACCATGTTATCGTCATCGTCCGCGCCTGCCGCGACCAGCGTCAATGCGGGCCCAGCAACTGCGACAGTGTCGGATCCGTCCGTGGCCTCGATCTCGCTT
>JBCBGY010000156.1:0-10384 GCA_038526275.1 Pseudomonadota bacterium
ACCATCTCCGTGATTTTCGCGGGCGCCTCAAGATCGACCCGGCGCCCAGTATCGGCGTCGAAAATGTGGAGTGCATCCTGAGAGATCATCACACCAATTTCGGTGCCTTCCTCAAGGCGCATCTTGGTCTCGGACAGCACCGAGAATGGTAAGTCTTCGACCCTGAGGTGGTGCAGGCCTTCGGATCCAAGCTCTTCGTAGAACTCGAACCTCGCGGTCAGCGATCCCGCACCAGGTTCACACAGGCTGAGCGCTTCGGGGCGGGCACCGATTTGTACGAGCTTGCCATCCATGGCCTTTGCCGCGTTGGCCGGGATGGGCAGGATGGAGCCTTCCTCCAGCACCACAGCGCTATGGTTTGCCGAGACCTGTCCGCTCAGAAAATTCATCGCAGGTGACCCAATGAATCCCGCGACATAGGTGGTCGCGGGTGCGTTATAGACCTCTTCCGGTGTGCCGACCTGATCAATGGTGCCCTTGTTCATGATCACCATACGGTCGGCCAGCGTCATGCCCTCATGCTGGTCGTGGGTGACGAATACCGAAGTCGCCTTGACCCGGTTGTGGATGCGGCGGATCTCGTGGCGCATCTGCACGCGCAACTTGGCGTCGAGGTTCGATAGCGGCTCGTCAAACAAGAAAACCTGCGGCTCACGGATGATCGCGCGCGCCATGGCAACCCGCTGCCGCTGCCCACCCGACAGGGCACCGGGACGGCGGTCGAGGAACTCTGTCAGCCCGACCGAGTCCGCGACCTTGCGCACCCGTTCGGCGCGTTCGGCCTTGGGTATGCCCGCCACCTTCAGCGCATAGCCGATGTTGTCGGCCACGCTCATATGCGGATAGAGCGCATAGTTCTGGAACACCATCGCGCAACCCCGTTCGCGAGGCTCCAGCGCGTTGACGATCTTGTCGGAAATGGCGATCTCGCCGCTGGTGATGTCTTCCAGCCCTGCGATCATGCGAAGAAGCGTGGACTTGCCGCAGCCGGAAGGCCCCAAGATCACGACGAATTCCCCCGCGCTGATGTCGAGGCTCACGCCGTGGATAACCTCCTCCTTGCCGTAGTTTTTGCGGACGTCCCGAATGGATATTTGTGACATAGCGAGGCTCCCGCTTACTTGTCTGTGTTAATAAGTCCGCGAACGAACCAACGCTGCATGAAGATGACGACGGCCACGGGCGGCAACATGACAATGAGTGTGCCTGCCATGGCCCAGTGCCAGTTGGGAATATCACCACCGGTGGTGTTCATGTTGGGCACAAGCCGCGAAAGCTCGACCGCGGCCACGCCGTAATTCGGGTCGGTGATGATCAGGAGTGGCCAGAGATACTGGTTCCAGCCCACCACAAACATGATCGTCGCCAACGCCGCCATATTGGTGCGGGAAAGCGGGATCAGGATGTCCCAGAGAAACCGCAAAGGCCCCGCTCCATCCATCTTGGCCGCCTCGACCAACTCATCAGGGATCGTCAGAAAGAACTGTCGATAGAGAAACGTGCCCGTCGCCGTCGCTACCAGCGGCATGATGAGCCCCGTGTAGGAGTTGAGCAGGTTCCATTCCAGCGCGACCTCAATCCCTGAGACGGCATTGATGATCCAACTGATGCCGACAATGTCCAGGATGGTCTGAAACGGCGACAGCGCATTGGCGGCTACGGCATAGGTTGGCACGATGCGTACTTCCAGCGGCAGCATGAGGGTGATGAAGACCATCCAAAATATCGGCATGCGTAACCGGTGATTAAAGAACACAATGCCAAAGGCCGTCAGCGCGGCGATGACGATCTTGCCCACCACAACCCCGGTCGCCAGGATCAGCGTGTTGGTGAACTTCGTGCCAAACTGTGCCTCTTCCCAAGCGGCGCGGATGTTCACAATCAATTGGTCCCCGGGCAACAGCTTGGCCGGGATCGCCATCACATCCGGAAGAGTTTGGCTGGCCGCAACGATCACGAGATAAATTGGCACGACCAGGATAAAAAGCCCGGTGAACAGGATCAGATGCGTGACCAGGTTGAGCCAGGGTGTGCGCTCGATCATAGGAACCTCTCAGGTATAGTGCACGCGCCGCTCAACGTAGCGGAACTGAACAAAGGTCAGGGCGATGACGAGGATCATCAAAATGATCGATTGCGCTGCGGCGCCCGAATAATCGAGCCCGCGGAACCCGTCCTCATAAATCTTGTAAACCATCAGGTTCGTCGCGCGGGCGGGACCGCCGCTGGTCATCGTATCGACGATGCCGAAACTGTCGGTGAAGCTGTCGGTGATGTTGATCACCAGAAGGAAGAAGAAGGTAGGGGTCAGCAATGGCAGCTGGATGTCCATCATTCGACGCATCGGACGCGCGCCATCCATCGCGGCGGCCTCGGTCAGACTGCGGGGGATCGACTGAAGCCCGGCCAGAAAGAAGATGAAGCTGTAGCTGACCTGTTTCCAGGCACCCGCAATGATCACCATGCTCATCGCGTGGCTGCCGTTCATCACCGGGTTCCAGATGTCCGGGAAGGCATAGTTGAGGTAGCTGGCAACCCCTGCAGACGGGTTGAAGATAAAGCGGAAGGCGAGACCAATGGCCGGTGCGGCCACGGCATAGGGCCAGATCAGCCCGATCCGGAAGGATTTGTAGCCGCGTAACTGCCGGTCGGCAAAAAGAGCGAGGATCAACGCCATCCCCATCGCCAACGCCGTCGTGGCCAGGGCGTAAATCACGGAGACGCGAACAGACTGCCAGTAGCGGTCATCGGACAGCAGGAAGACGAAGTTTTCGAACCCCACCCATTCATTGCCACCGCCCCAGGGCTGTTCCAAAGTGAAGGCCCAATAAAGCGCTTGGCTCGATGGCCAGTAGAAAAACACGAAGATAATCAGAAGCTGCGGCGCAACCACCAGTGCCGCAATCCAGTTGTTCTTGAAATATGCGCGTCTCATTCTGCCCCCTCTAACTCGAAGAGACCGCGCCGCAGAGATGCGGCGGGATCCATGTTTCTCAGCCCAATGGCTTAGGGCAGTTCTTTGCCGCGGTAGGTGCGGGCGAATTTGGACAAGATGGCGTTGGAACGCTCGACGGCGGTATCCAGCGCGTCCTGCATGGTCTTTTCACCTTGCAGCGCGGCCTGAATTTCGTTCGACCATTCCGAGCGGGCCTGAATAAAGCCGCCTAGGCGGATACCACGGGTGAGTGGGCCAGGCTCGGTGTAAGTCAGGGATTCCAGCGCCAATTCGCGGCCCTTGTAGGGTGCATTTTCGTAGAAGCCCTTGGAGACAAGCGTGTCGAAGCCGGTTTTGGTAACCGGGATATAGCCGGTGTTCGTGGACCAGAATTCCTCGCTCTCAGGTGTGGCGAGAAACTTCAGATATTCGGCCGCGCCGCGATACTCTTCATCCGACTTGCCAGAGAGAACCCAAAGCGAGGCGCCACCCACAACTGTGTTCTTACGCTCGGTGCCTTCATAGACGGGGATCATAGTCACATCCCAGTCGAACGTGCCGTCCACCAGATTGGTCACAGCCTGATGCGAGGCAATCGAACCAAAGTAGTGTGAGCACTCGCCCTGTGCGAAGCTGTCCCGCGCGTTCAGGCCACCCTGGCTGGTGCGGATCTCAAGCAGGTTCTCATCGTACCATAGCTTGATGTTTTCCATGTGCTTGACATGGATGGTGGTGTTGTACACGTACTCACTGTCCAGCCCGTCATAGCCGTTATTGTTGGTGGCAATTGGCACACCATGGGCCATGGAGAACTGTTCGAGGTCGATCCAGGTCGAGGGTGCGTAGCCATAGGCGCATTCCTGTCCAGCGGCTTTCAGCGCCTTGAGGTTCTCTTCGAACTGCTCCCAGGTCGCGGGGAAGGCCTCAAGACCGGCAGCCGCGTAATGCTCTTTGTTGATATAGAGCATTGGCGTGGAGGAGTTAAACGGCATGGAGAACAGCTGGCCCTTTGAGGACGCATAGTAGTTCGCAATGCCGGGGAAGTAGTCGTCCCAGTTAATTTCAATGCCGAAATCGGCCATCATCTGGTGAACCGGATAAAATTCGCCCGACATCATCAGGTCGGCGGTGCCGGCATCATAGGCCTGCACGACGGTCGGGTGCTGCTTGGCACGGAAGGCAGCGATGGAGTTCTGCACCGCGTTGGCATAGCCGTCCTGGCCGATGCAAACGATCTCATACTGATCCTGACTGGCATTGAAGCGGTCGCAGGTCTGCTGGACGACATCGCCCAATTGGCCAGAAAGGCCGTACCAGTATTCGAATGTCACTTTGTCCTGTGCAAAGGCCGTAGACGCGAACAGCGCGGCGGCCGCAGCCACGGCGCTTGTGCTAGCAGATGTCATTTCAGTGTCTCCCCTGTCGGTGATATGCCTTTTTCGGCACCAGCCGAGCGTCGCAGTCCGATTTTGAATCATTCGAACGTATCGGTGAAACTTTCGAAAAACTTTTGAATCAATCGAGTGACGGTCTCGGCGTCGCAGTGTGAACAGTGTCGTAAGGGTGTTGTGCAGTTTAGATATGGCGAGACGCCATACCCCTTAAGGACCTCACTCGTAGTCCGATCTTCGATCAGTCTGCCGAAGACGCAAATTCCAGAGTTGGCAATAAACGAGAGCGCCGCTCTCTAGCTCAAAACTGGGTTCCCATCGAGATAGTTTTCGAAATGCACCAGCGTCTGGTGGTCATCACACAGTACGATGGCCATCTGCGCTGGCCCCCATAGGCGATCAATTTTGCGCTCGGACCCTGTAAGCGGTACCGTAACATTGTAGTGACTGCCAGCGAGAGTCGTAAAGGGGATGCCGTGCCAGATCGCGGTAGACGTGTAGTGCACATGTCCTGCGATCACCTGCCGAACGCCGCCGTGAGATTTCAGGACCTCCACAAAACCATCAGCCTCGGCAAGTCGAATGCTATCCACCATTGTGTGCAGCGGATTGGCGTGGTGATGTAGGATAACATTGACCGGGCCGGGATGCTCATCCAGCCGAGCCATGAGCCAGTCCAGTTGCGCTTTCGACAGCGCCCCGCCATGGGTGTGGTCCTCGCTCTCGACGACGCTGTCGAGCAGGATCGTCCGGTGCCCCTTGGCATCCACCACCTTGTCGATGCAGCCGGTCTCGGCCCGTAGGTCCTCGCCGAAATATTCCACAAAGGTGTCGCGGTTGTCGTGATTCCCAATTGTTATGTGGCAGGGAACGGTGAAACGCTCGGTCAGATCCTTAAGGCGCTGATAGGGCTCTCTTGCGCCATTGAAACCTTGATCCGCAAGATCCCCGGCCAGCACGCAGAAATCGGCATCCGCGTGATGCGCATTGGCCCAATCTACCCCGACGGCAAAGCGGCGGTGCGTGTCGAGCCCATGGGAGGTTTCATCGGCATCGACAAGGTGAATATCACTGAAGACCAGAAATTTTAGCATTGGTTCGTCCGCGCACTGAGTTTGCCGTTCAAAGGGAACTGTCGGTGCGACAGTCTCATGACAACGCAGCGACAGTTTCCCAAATTCTGCAGTGCCTCGCTCGCGCGGACAACAGGCGGCGGCTGACCAGAAAAATTCATTCGCATGACATGAGGCTGTTACCAAACGCAAGAGACCATCCCACGTCGAATGTACGATCCTGGGGGACCAAATGACGCTCAAATCGCTTTCCGCGGCAGCCTTGGTTGCGGCCGTTTCTGCCGTTGCTGCACCGTCCTTTGCTGAAGACATCACCATTGATCTTTGGTCGCGCGCCGATCGCTCCGGTCCGTTGCGCGCTGGCAATATTGTCGCCGCCGCCGACCAGCTGAACCGGATGTTCGAGGCCGCTGGGTCTGAAACCCGCGTTGCCATCAACTTGATCGAGACCAATCACCAGGGCTTTGACGCAGATGCGCTGGCGTTGCTCAAGGCGCATTCCGTTGGTGAAACACCCGACATCGCCGTGGCCGCACATGAATGGATCGGATCGTTTGTCGAAGCTGGCCTTGCTGCCAATCTTGAAGAGCATATCGCCGCCAGCCCGTGGTTCTACGCTGACATGATCCCTGAGCTCTGGACGTCCGTTATGTACAAGGGCGAACGTTTCGGCATTCCGCAGGATTCAGAGATCCGCATGTTCTTTGTGAACAACGACATCCTGCGCGCCGCTGGCTACGATCAGGCCTTTATCGATGAACTGCCCGGTCGTGTGGATCGGGGCGAGTTCACCATGTATGATTGGTGCGACCTGGCCGCCGACACGGTAGAGAAGGGTGCGGCCAAAATCGGCTGGGTGCACCGCCCGAATGTGGGACCTGATTTCCAGATGGCCATGGCGTCCTTCGGGATCGACATCTACAATGATGATGAAGCCAAGCTACAGATCACCAAATCCGGTTTGACCGAGTATTATGGATGGTTGAAATACTGTGTCGACAATGGCTCACTGCCCGCCGACATGACGACGTTCAGTTGGGACAGCACCCATGCCGCCTTCCGCGGTGGCGACGCTCTCGGCAAGTTCCATGGTATCTGGAACGTTGGTGCGCAGATGGAAGCCTTCGGTCTGACCGGCCCGGCAGACTATTTCGACAAGCTGACCTGGATCCACGCGCCTGCGGCGGAAAAGGGTGGTGAGCCCAAGAACCTCAGCCACCCGATCGTGTACATCGTGGGTGAAACCGAGAACAAAGATCTCGCCGCATTGCTGGTCGCCATGGCCTCGCTGCCGGTGCCCAACACGGCGCATGCCGTAGGGACCAACCACACGCCAATCACCTTCGGCCAAGTGGCGATGCCCGAATTCCAAGATAATGGCTGGGCGCTGGTTGCGGGTACCCCCCTTCTGTCACGTGCCGAGTTCATGCCGAACCACGCCAAGATCGGACAGTACAACGCGATCACCTATACCGGAGTTCAGGCAGTTGAGACCGGCGAGATGAGCCCGGAAGATGCCGCTGATATGGTGATCGAAGAACTCGAGATTGAGTTGGGCGATGACGTGATCATCCTCGACTGATCTTGGACAAGAGGACGCGACCCGGGATTTGTCCGGGCGCGTCTTCCTCCACAATCCCGTTCCGGTGAAACCGTCCCGCCAACGCCTTGATGCCCTGCTGTTCCTCGGCCCCGCCGTGGTTCTGATGCTGGCGTTTTTTGTAGCGCCAATCGTCGTCAATATCCTTGTGGCCTTTTCAGACATGAACCAGACGGTTTGGTTCGAACAGTTCCCTACGACGGAGCAGTTCAACAAGCTGGGCAAAATCGACCCGGAGGCGCTTCTGGGCATCGAATTGCGCGGATCCTTCTACCGCGCACTGGCCCTGACTGCGACATTCGTCCTTCTGACGCTATTCCTTTTTAACGTCACATTCGCGCTGATCCTTGCATTGACAACCACAGCGGTGCCCGAACGTATGGGGGCTGTCTTCCGCGCGATCTGGCTTTTGCCGCGCATGTCGCCCTCGGTGGTCTACGCTCTATTGTGGCTCTGGGTTGTGGACAGCACGGAACGGGGCTTGCTCAATCAGGTTTGGCTGCTCTTTGCGGTGGAGCCGCTGAACCTGCGGTTGGACCATCCCATGGCGGTGATCGTCGTGGCCAATGGCTTGATCGGGGCGAGCCTTGGCATGATCATTTTCACCTCCGCCATCCGGTCTATCCCCGAGCATCTGTTCCACGCCGCCCGCGCCGATGGGGCGGGGCCATTGAGCATCGTCCGCCATGTGGTGCTGCCTGCGCTGCGTTGGCCGATCAGCTATATCACGATTTATCAGGCGCTCGCTCTGCTGGTGTCCTTTGAATATATCTTCCTGATCATGGGGCCGTCCCGCTCCACCATGACCATGGCGATGCTGAGCTACACCAAGACGCTGGCCCCAGGGATCGGCGGCGGGCAATACGCCTACGGCGCGGCGATAGCGCTGATCCTGATCGTGGTTGGGATCGTCACGGCCCTGCTGATGTGGCGGCTCACCAATATGAAATCGCTGCTGCAGCGGCCGCGGATCGAGGTCAATTGATGACCGATTGGGAGAAACTGGCCAGAACGTCCTTACGCGGCAAAAGGTGGCGGATGGGCATCCTGTCGGTGTTTCTGGTGGCCGTGTCCATCCCTATCGCTGTGCCCTATATCTGGATGTTGATGATCGCCTTCACCTCGCGCCGGGGCATGGCTGAAACCGGAACGCTCTGGCCTGCGCTTGTGGTGATCCTCGCAGGCCTTGGCAGCTACGGCGGGGCGTATCTCTGGCTCCAGCGCGAGCGTCTGGCAATTGGTACCGGCGTGGTCACAGGTCTGATCTTGGGTGTGATCCTGATGGGCCAAGACCTGCACCTGCAGAACTTTCGCTTCATGGTGAACGCCAACATCATCGAGGAATTGGACGGTCAGGGCACCGCAGGGGGGCAGTTTCCATGGGTCTGGGAGGCTTTCGCCAATTCGCTGATCCTTGCTGGCACACAAACAGTCATCGTGGTTACCGTCTCGACGCTCGCTGCCTACTACCTGAGCCGCTTCAGCTTTCGCGGACGTAGTGCTTTTCTACAATCGCTTCTGGTTTTGCAGGCCTTCCCCGCTATCACGCTGGTGATCCCAATCTTTCTGATCGTCTTTTGGGTGGGCCTTTTGAACACGCTTTATGCCCCCATTCTCGTGCTGACGGCACTGGAACTTCCTTTCTTCATCTTCATCATGAAAGGCTTTTTCGACGCCGTACCGTGGGACATCGAGATGTCGGCCATGACCGATGGCGCCAGCCGTCGCCAGGCCTTTTGGATGGTGGTCCTGCCGCAAGTTCGCGTGGGCATGATCGCCATTGGCGTCTTTGCCTTCATAAAAGGTTGGGAGGAATATGTCTTCGTCAACGGGCTGCGCACCGGCAACAGCTATTGGGTAATGTCTACCTATCTCTACTACGTGCAGGAGGACGTCATGGGCGTTGATTACGGCATGGTGGCAGCAGTTGCGGTGCTTTATGTGCTGCCGGCCTTAGTCCTTTACCTCTTCTGCCAACGATACCTGACGCAAATGACGCTCGGGGGAGTCAAGGGCTGATGGCACAGGTCACCCTGAAGGAATTGAACAAGACGTGGGATCAGGCGGTCGCTGTTTCGGGCATGAATCTGACCATCGAAGACGGGGAGTTCGTTGCGATCCTTGGCCCTTCGGGCTGCGGCAAGTCGACGACACTGTTCATGTTGGCGGGGATCTACTTGCCCACAGGCGGCGAGATCCTGTTTGACGGCACCCGCGTGAACGACGTTGAGGCGCGGCACCGCAATGTGGGCATCGTTTTTCAGAGCTACGCGCTCTATCCCAATATGTCGGTGCTGCAAAACATCCTGTTTCCCACCCGGTTTCAAAAGAAACCCGATGCCAAAGAACGCGCCCACGAGATGGCCGAGATGGTTCAAATCACCGATCTGTTGGACCGCCGCCCCTCGCAATTGTCAGGCGGGCAGCAGCAGCGAGTGGCGCTGGCCCGCGCGCTCATCAAACGGCCCAACCTGCTACTGTTAGACGAACCCCTATCGAACCTCGACGCGACCCTGCGCCTGACCATGCGGGCCGAGATCCGGCGGATCACGCGCGAGCTTGGCGTGACAACGATCCTTGTTACGCATGATCAACTCGAGGCCACCACCATGGCCGACCGGGTGGTTTGCATGAATGCGGGCCGGATCGAGCAGGTGGGTCGGGCAGAGGACCTCTATCTGCGTCCCGACACGCTATTCGTGGCAGGTTTCATCGGATCGCCGCCTATGAACCTTATTCCGTTGCCGAAGCCTGGGCTGGATGCACCGGACAAGGCGGCCAAACTGGGTCTTCGCCCCGAAGCGATTAGGCCTGCGGAAGCTGGCCTGCCGGCACGTGTCACGCATGTTGAACCTATGGGCCGCGAGGTGCTGACCACAGCTGAAACGCCGCTTGGTGCCTTGCGGTTTCTCGAAGCCACCACCCAATCTCGCTGGCGAGCCATGGACAGCCTACATCTGACCTTTGCGCACGGTGATGCGATCCTTTTCGATGAAACCGGAGCGCGCCTGCCCGGCGCAACGGCCCGGATGATCGAGCAGATCCATGCGTGATCCGGTGCGCCAGACCACCCGATCGCTGCCGACACCTTCGCGAGACGCGCGTGAAGTCGCGGCGGCCGGGACGCGATCCTTGCAAGAGCATGCGGAGCTGGTGGCGAGTTGGGATTGCCTGACCCATGTTGAGCTGCGACAGCCCCCCGTGGCGTCCAAAGCAGCGCAGCCGAACGCCCTGACCGTTGCGGCCTGGAACATGGAGCGCTGCAAACGTGTGCCCCAGACTGCAGACCTGCTGCGCCAATCCGGCGCCGACATCGTACTTGCCACCGAAATGGACCATGGCATGGCCCGCTCCGGCCAGCACCACACGACCCGCGACCTGGCTG
>JBCBGY010000157.1:0-10352 GCA_038526275.1 Pseudomonadota bacterium
GTAAGCGGTTGGCTTACTTTTCGATTTTGGAGACCACGCCGGCGCCGACGGTGCGCCCGCCTTCGCGGATGGCGAAGCGCAGGCCTTCATCCATGGCGATCGGCTGGATCAGCTCCACATTCATCTTCACATTGTCGCCTGGCAGGACCATTTCCTTGTCCGCTGGCAGGGTCACAACGCCCGTCACATCCGTTGTGCGGAAGTAGAATTGCGGGCGATAGTTCGTGAAGAATGGCGTGTGGCGGCCACCCTCTTCCTTGGTCAGGATGTAGGCCTCGGCCTCGAACGTGGTGTGCGGCGTGATCGAGCCGGGCTTGCACAGCACCTGGCCGCGCTCAACGCCCTCACGGTCGATACCGCGGATCAGCGCGCCGATATTGTCGCCGGCCTGGCCCTGGTCGAGCAGCTTGCGGAACATCTCCACACCCGTGACGGTCGTCTTCTGGGTGTCGCGGATGCCGACAATCTCGATCTCTTCGCCCACCTTGATGACGCCGGTTTCCACACGGCCGGTCACCACCGTGCCGCGGCCGGAAATGGAGAACACGTCTTCCACGGGCATCAGGAAGGGCTTGTCCAGCGGACGCTCAGGCGTCGGGATGTACTCGTCGACCTGGGCCATCAGCTCAAGGATCTTCTCCTTGCCGATATTGTCGTCGCGGCCCTCAACGGCCGCCAGGGCAGAGCCCGCCACGATCGGAATATCGTCGCCGTCAAAGTCGTAGGAGGACAATAGCTCGCGCACTTCCATTTCCACCAGCTCAAGCAGTTCCTCATCGTCGACCTGGTCGACCTTGTTGAGGAACACAACCAGGGCCGGCACGCCGACCTGGCGGGCCAGCAGGATGTGCTCGCGGGTCTGGGGCATCGGGCCGTCAGCGGCGTTCACCACCAGGATCGCACCGTCCATCTGGGCCGCACCGGTGATCATGTTCTTCACATAGTCAGCGTGGCCGGGGCAGTCCACATGGGCGTAGTGACGGTTGTCCGTCTCATATTCCACGTGGGCGGTGTTGATCGTGATGCCGCGGGCTTTTTCTTCCGGGGCGCTGTCGATGTCCTCATAGGAGCGCTTCTCACCGCCGCCAGCCTCGGCCAGCACCATCGTGATCGCCGCCGTCAGCGTCGTCTTGCCATGGTCAACATGACCAATCGTGCCGATGTTCACATGCGGCTTGTTACGCTCAAACTTCTCCTTGGCCATCTGGGCCTCTCCTTCATTCGGCAGGAGCGGGCCGCCGCAGGCGACGGGCCTCACTGAAACACTCCAGAAAGCCGGACCGCCCGGCTCTCCAATGACCCGGCGACATACAACCCAAACCCAACGCTTTCAAGCACTCTTGTGAAACCTGCTGCGCGTTGACTTTGCCCGGCGTTTCGTGGCGATACCCGCCAAGTGTTTTCCGGTCCTGATTATCGCGTGAGAGGCCCTGCCCATGTCCATGTCCCTCTGGTCCCATGTCGAGCGTTTAGCGCCATCTCCAATCCGTGACCTGGCAGATGCTGCAACCCATGCCGGAGACGCCCGGGTTTCCGGTGCAGGCTGGACGGTGGACATGTCCCGCCAGCGCCTGGATGACGCTGCGCTGCAAGCGCTTCTCGCCCATGGGGACGCTACGGACCTGACCGGCGCCCTGGACCGGCTGTTCGCTGGCGCCATTGTAAATCCGTCCGAAGATCGCCCCGCCCTCCATTGGGCGCTGCGCCTCAATCCGGGCGAAGGCAGCGGCGAATCAGAACGCGTACGTGCCTCGCTGGACCCCGCAGACACCTTTGCCGCGCGGGTCTTCGCCGGCGAAGAGCAGGGCAGCACGGGAGCACCGTTCAAAACCATTTTGCACATCGGCATCGGAGGGTCCGATTTTGGCCCCCGCCTGATTGCGGATGCCCTTGAAACGATTGGTGGAGCGCGGCTAGACCTGCGCTTCTGCGCCAATCTGGATCCGTTCGATCTGGATATCGCCATGGACGGGCTCGACCCGGCCTCCACGCTTGTGGTCGGCGTATCAAAATCGTTCGGTACGGAAGAAACGCTCTATAATCTCGGGCGCGCCAGGACATGGCTTCAATCCATCCTCGGGGATGACTGGACCCGCCATATGGCTCTTGTCACCGCGAATCCCGACCGGGCAAAGACCTGGCTCGGCGGCGGGGATGCCCACTTGTTCGATATGCCCCTGAGCGTCGGTGGACGATTCTCGCTCTGGTCGACCGCCAGCCTCTCGGTTGCCTGCGCGATGGGAACAGATGCGATCAAGGCCTTTCGGTCCGGTGCACGCGACATGGACACCCACGTCAGAACCACAGGCCTGGCCAAGAATCTCGCAGCCCGGCTCGCCCTCCTGGACTATTGGAACACCAGCATTGTCGGCCACAGCCAGCGGGTCGTCCTCGCCTATTCCCGGCGCCTTCGGATGCTACCGACCTACCTTCAGCAGCTCGAAATGGAATCGAATGGCAAGTCCGTCACCCCGGACGGTGAAAGTGTCGATGGCGCCACGGCACCCGCGCTTTGGGGCGGGGAAGGCTCGATCGGACAGCATTCCTATCACCAATGGCTGCACCAAGGCACGCAGATCGTTCCCACGGAGTTTATTCTGCCGCTGTCTGAGGGTGGCGACCTTGAAGGCAAACGCGCCCTCACAGCCCACGCGCTCGCCCAGGCCGAAGTTCTGGCGAATGGGCGTAGCCTTGAAGACGTGATGGCCGATGAGCCAGATCTGTCCCCCGCCGTTGCCCGGCAGAAAGTCCATGGCGGCGACAGACCGAGCAGCTTCTTTGTACACACCGATTTCGGTCCCGAAGCGCTCGGGGCGATCATCGCGCTGTATGAGCACCGGACTTATCTGGCCGGCGTGCTGTGGGGCGTGAACACGTTTGACCAATGGGGCGTTGAGCGCGGGAAAACGATGGCGGGCCGCCTGAAACGCGTCTTGGAAGGCACCGCTGACGCCGACGATGCGGTTACGGGAAGCCTGGCTGGCCTGGTGACGCCATCGCTCTAGTCAAACGCACAAAGCGAATGGGAGACGCGGCAGTCTGAACCGCCATTCTCGGCGCAGGCAAGAACGGCATCTACCCGGGCATGGTCAGACCGCGGCGATCGCGCATGTCCGGCGCCGCCTTTTGCGCCTTCTGCATAGGCAAAACACCCGTTGAACGAGGTGACCAGCCTACACTGTTGGCCGCCCGCCGCTTCACAGTCGGACAAGGACACGGATTCGGCCTCGAGAGCTGAGGTTTGGTTGCCCGAGATGCCAACCCGGCCTGACGGTGAAACTGAGAACGCCCCCCACGCCCCCGAAAACCGTTCAAGCCTTTCGATTCCACAGTCGGGATAAAGCGCGTCGCGGGCCGCTACATCATCCCAGCTCAAGCCGCGCTGCCACCGCCCTGGCCCCTGGACATCGCGCCCAAGTGAAACCGCTGCGCCGTCATAGCGGATTGAGGGGCGGAGCCCTTCGCTCGGGGCGTTGCAGTTGATTGCAATCTCGTTGGACGGATCGTTGTCGGTATCCAGATTCATCGCGATGCTGTCTTCCGGATGTCCTATTCCGATCGCATGCGCCACCTCATGGAGCACGAGGGATGGAAAGTGAATGCAGTTCGCCTGGGCCATTGACGCGTCGATGTAATAGCAGCGGGACGCGTTGAATCGCACATCGGAGCTTTCGATCCGCGCATGCGAACGTGAAATCTGTCCATTGGTCAGGCGATAGGGCCCAGACTGGCGCTCATAAAAAATGGTGTAGCCCGTGAGCAGTGGGGACCGAAATGGCGGGAACGCCTCTGCACTCGACCCGAAGAAATCAATCTCCGCGCCCTGTCCCGACTGGCTGACCGCTGCGAGGGGAAAGGCTGGTGTGACGCTGTCAGACACATCCACGAACCTGAGTGAGGGATGGCCAGAGCCCCACTCCGCCAACGATTGAGCGATCGCAGAGTGAACGGCCTGACAAGTCGCCCCGTCAATAAAGCGCATCTCGCACACGCTAGCGTCGATGCTGTATTCTAGGCCGCCGCCCAGACCGCGCTCACCGGAGTCCACAAAGGAGTTGTCTCCGGCGGCCCAGCGCGGCGCTTGTTCGAGGTGTTCGATAGCAGAACCTGCGCGCACCCTTGGCCCCTCGACGGCGAAGCCGGACAAGGCAAGGACCGCCAATAGGGGCAAGAACAGAAACCGCCATATCACCCAAACGAGTATGATCAGGTTTGTGGCGGAATCGAACCCGAAAAGTCAGCGTCCGATGCGATCCAGTTTGCGGAACACAAATGCGTGATCGTTGGCATCGTTGTGTTCGAATTCCTGACGCTCCGTTTCATGCCAGTCCGCAGCGTCAAAGTCGGGAAAGGACACATCACCGTCTGGGGCTGCATCCACCTCTGTAATGTAGAGCCGGTCTGCGAGGGGCAATGCATCTCGGTAAAGACCGGCGCCCCCTATAACGAAAAACTCCTCGAGCCCAGCCCGGTTTGCCATCGCTCGGGCGACAGCCGTTGCGGCCGCCAAATTCGAATAGACACGCGCGCCTTTTGCCTGAAACGTCCAATTGCGGCTGAGCACGAGGTTCTGCCGACCGGGAAGTGGTTGTTTTGGAAGGCTTTCCCAGGTTTTCCGCCCCATCAGAATCGGAGCTTTGCCCGTCGTTTTCTTGAACAAGGCCAGGTCATCGCGAAGGCGCCATGGCAAATCGCCCTCGCGGCCGATGACACCATTCCGACCCCGGGCGACGATCAAGCAAAGTTTCGGTTCTTGTTGCATGTAGCGGCCTTGACTTAAACGTGCCTCCAACGATCTCCCTACCTTGCAGCGCAACACAGCGCGCGAGCGAACAAGTATGGGTGGTGCCGTAAGACCCGATAATGACCGGCGTGATCGTGTTTTCGGGGAAAGTCAACACAGTGGAATTCGTTATTCAACAAGTTGTCGGGTTGTTGACGGGTGGGCGACCGGACGATCTACTATGGGTTGTCATAGGATTAAGCGTAACGCTGGGTGGGATATACGTTCTCGGCGGACGGCTATGGGCCTTTATTTACTTCCTCACCATTCCCTTTCTGAATTGGTCTTTTGGCGTTGTTGAGAGTATTCAGATTTTTCCTGCAGGTGATTTGTTCGAAAAAGGGGTCGAATTACATCCGCTAACCCTTGTGACGGGGTTGGTTTTCGTCTTCCGGGACTTCGTGCAGCGCAGAATGGGCCAGTGGGTTCTCGCAGTCATGGCGCTGGCGATTGCCTGGTCGTTCTATTATGCGTGGCCTGTCATTGCCCTTGCGTCCGGCCTTGCCTTCGCAATATCGGAAACTGTCGACTGGCTACTCTTCACATTCACAAAGTACAGGCTTTCTACCCGAATCTTGTTGTCGAGCGCCCTCGCCTCGCCCGTGGACACAACGGTCTTTCTCTACGGCGCCGACCTGGCCTTACAACTCAATGATGGCAAGGACTTCACCTATGGACTGTTCGGGCTGCCCATGGCCGACGGGAACACCTTCCATGTCGCCAACTGGATCGTGTTCGTGATCGGCAAGATGGTCGGCGCCGTAATCGTGTCATACATGATACGCCGCCGGGAAGATCAGGGTCTGATCGAAGCCCACGCCCTCTAGGTGCGGCTTTCGCCCGATTAAACTGCCACGGGCGCTTTAATGTGCGGGTGGGGCTCATACCCTTCCAAGGTGAAATCCTCATAGACCCATCCGAAAAGGTCCGTCTTTTCCGGCGTCATCACCATGCGCGGCGGTGTGCGCGGCGTTCGGCTGAGCTGCAATTCAGCTTGCTCGAAATGGTTGGAATAAAGGTGAACGTCTCCAAACGTGTGGACGAATTCGCCCGGCTCCAGCCCTGTTGCCCGTGCCATCATCATGGTCAGCAGGGCATAGGAAGCAATGTTGAAGGGCACGCCTAGGAAGATGTCGGCGGAGCGCTGGTAAAGCTGGCAGTTCAGTTTTCCGTTCAGGACATTGAATTGAAACAGGCAGTGGCACGGCGGCAGGGCCATGTCCTCCACATCAGCCGGGTTCCACGCCGACACGACCAGCCGGCGGGAGTTGGGATTGGCGATGATCTGGTCGCGCACCTGGGTGATCTGGTCAATCACGCGTCCATCGGGCGCCGCCCAGCTGCGCCACTGCTTGCCATAGACGGGACCAAGCTCGCCCTGCGCATCGGCCCACTCATCCCAGATGGAGACGCCATTCTCTTTCAGCCAGGCGATATTGGTCTCCCCGCGCAAGAACCAGAGCAGCTCGATGATGATCGAGCGCAGGTGCAGCTTCTTCGTCGTAAGCAGGGGGAATATGTCTGACAGGTCGAAGTGGAGCTGACGTCCAAACAGGGCGCGCGTGCCGGTCCCGGTACGGTCCGGTCGGTCCACGCCGTTTGAGTAGACCTCTTCAAGCAAGCTCAGATATTGGCGCATCGAATCGACTCCAGAACTGTCGAACGTGTGAATGATGCGAAATGGCACCGCAATCCAGTGTGGTAAACCGTCCTTTGCATTCGCCTTGAAGCCTCACCTTCTTGGTAAACGCCTTGGTATACAATTTCTAGTAGTATTTGGAAATCGAAGACCGAGGATATTGCGGTGCAGACTCCCTATTTGAACATCATCTCGCGGCCCAAAGCCTTTCTGAAAAACACAGCCGGCAATATTGCCATGATGTCGGGCCTCGTCGCGCTGCCGTTCATGGCGGTATTTGCCCTTGCGATTGATGCAAACGCCATCAGCACCGCCAGCAACGTACTCCAGCGGTCATGTGATGCCGCGGTATTGTCGGTCGCCTCAGATCTTTCGAATGATCGGATCGAAGCGTCCGAAACGGACCAGGCGTTTGAAGACATCCTCAACGCCAATCTTTTCCCACTTCGTCGGATGGTCGTCTGGAATTCCAACACAACCTCTGCGGGATCCACAGTGACCGGCACAATATCCGGGCAGTACGACACGCTGCTAGGAGGCTTCCTGTCCCGTGAACAAGTGGAGTTTGAATACCAGTGCGTTGCCACCATGGCCTCATCGGCTTCCGAACTGGTCCTCGTCCTCGATACGTCCCGCTCCATGACGGGCTCACGGATGGATGCGCTTCGCGTTTCCGCCAACAATATGATTTCAAACGTCGTGACCGATGGAAACGATACATCCCGCATGGGGATCGTACCATTCACACACCACGTGAATGTCGGTGAAGCGAACCGAAACGCTTCCTGGATGTCTGTAGCAGAAAACTACTCTGTTGTTGACCAGCGCTGCTCTTCCAGCAGAGCGCAATATCAGGCTGCTGGCTGTATCCGCGAACAAGAGATGTGCTCGAGAGATGGGCAGGATCAGACTTGCAATCGCTGGGTGTGTCCCGAAGGCGCCGTGGTTGAGCAAACATGCCGCCCCCGGTCCCGGTACTATGATTTCCATGGATGCGTGGATAGTCGCCCACAAGACTACCGTTTCAACCACGATGACTATGAGACCTACCCCGTCCGCGGACAACTCAGCACGGGCGGAGGAAATTGCGCCAGCCGTACCATCGTCGACCTGACGTCAGATGTCACAACGCTGACGACCACCATTTCCCAACTCAGCAATTCCGGGGATACGTATATGGCGCCGGGCCTTGTCTGGGGCCTGCGCGTGTTGTCGCCCGGCGAACCGTTTGACTCAGCCGCTGACTTCGAGACCTTTCGCGCCAATAATGGCCGCAAGGCGATTGTCCTCATGTCTGACGGTGAGAACACGCGGTCCCCAGGTCGCTCAACCCAAAACCAGGATGTCTATCGTGGACACTGGCAGAAGAACGATCCCGACTTTGCAGACGCCAACACCCTGACAGCTTGTAACGCGATCAAAGCGGCAGGCATCGAACTCTTCACAATCGCGTTCGACGTTCAGGATGAAGACACAGAGAAACTTCTGGAGGACTGTGCGACGTCTGAGGATGAGCACTATTATCTGGCGGCCAACTCCATCCAGCTCGCAGAAGCGTTTGACCAAATTGGCGGCGCCTTTCGCGAAGTCCGCTTGATACAGCCGGAGCAGATACTCGATTATACAACGCAGATTGATACGGAAGACGACGCGGGTGGCGATACGTAAATCGCGCGCGCCATGGTTAACAATCCACAAGCCTGACCGCTCAAAGTGCATTGTTTATACATACAAAATTGCAATTTCGCGGAGATAAGTTGCGCCTAATCAATAGGGGTAATCCATGAACTCTTCAATGAAGGCACGTTTGCTCCAGCGCACTGCTGGCTTCGTCAAAAATACTGAAGGCAACATTGCCATGATGTCGGGCGTAATTGCGCTACCGTTCATGACAATGCTCGCCCTCGCCGTGGATGTGAACTACGCGTCCAACCACCGACACACTGTTCAGGCATCGCTCGATTCAGCCCTGCTTGCCGCTGCCCGCTGGGGCATTGAAGGCGGCGCGACTGAAGCGGAGATGGAAGCGGAACTGTCGAACTACTTCTCTGCCTTGATCACCGCCAATGGTGGCAAGGTCACATGTCAAGCGCCGGATATCGATCCGAACATGACCGGCGGCGCCGTCAGCGCCGACGTATCCTGCTACTCAGAGACCCTTATGGCGGGCCTGATCGGCAAGGAAAAAATTGAATATGAAGTAGAAGCCGAGGTCAATTTCGGCATCGGCAAGATCGACGTGGCGTTCGTTTATGACGTTTCGGGCTCCATGAACGACCCGGTGTCGGATACCGGTCTCGTCACAGTCTGCGACAATAGCGGTAGCAACTGCGAAGATGTCCAGGGCGAAAGCCGTATGGATGCCCTGCAACGTGCGGCGAAAGCGGGTGTCGAACAGCTTCTGAAGGTCAACGGCACAGATCGCGACGATGTCCGCATCGCGATGGTCAGCTATAATCAGGCCGTAAATGCAGGCATCTATTTTGAAGATGTCACCGGTCTGTCTGTTCGTCGGACTTATGTCTACGGAGAAGGCGCGAGCGACGAGGGCGAAGTTGAGATCGTTGATGCAGGAAAAAGCCACCGTCATGCTTTCCTTGGTCTCTATGATACACGCGACAACTCATTGTTGGCCACGCTAAATGATGGCACAGTCGTTACAATTCCTGAAAGCTATTCCGATCACCTGGCGCTAGCCGCAGATATAAAGAGCAGCTCGAGCAAATCCGGCCAAGACGAGAGCATGGAAATTCGTGCAACGACGGACGATGGCTGGGAACAGACACGGATTGAAAACGCGGCCCCCTATGCCCTCTATGGTGACACAAGCGGCGATTTCTACACCGGCTTTGTTCCAACGGATGAATGGATCGCTGTAAGAATGCGCGCCTATAAAAACGACAATGCCACAGGCAGACGCATCCTGAACAAAACGTTTGATATCAGGATTGACATTGAGGCTGAAGAGGATGCCCCCTCGATTACAATCGAAGACAGCTGCACGTATGAGCGGAACACGACAGATTGGAACGCAACGGTCACCCCGGGCGTTGGCAACTTCCTCACCGCTGATGAAGCAAGTTATGACGAGGACAGCCAGACGTGGACGATCCCCGGTGGTTGCAGCTCCGCAACTCCATTGCCTTTGACGAATGACGAGGAAGTTCTAGACGCCTATGTCGACTCGCTTCCAACGGGGGGGGGCACGGCAGGTCACCTCGGTGTCGCATGGGGCCGTTACCTGATTGCGCCAGAATGGTCACCGGTCTGGCCCGTTACCAGCGCGCCTATTAACTACAATGAGCCTGACGGCCGTAAGATCGTCATCATGATGACCGATGGACAGTTCAACCGCACTTACCATGGCGGACTGGGCACCTCATTCGAGCAGGCGAAGAACCATTGCGATCAGGCCAAAGCACAAGGGGTGATCATCTACACGATCTCCTTTGACGCTCCAGTCGATGCCCAGGCGGCTCTCGACTATTGTTCTTCCGGAACGGACTACTCGTTCGAAGTGAACAACGGTCAGGAGATCCTTGACGCCTACACGGCAATCGCCAACCGGATTTCCGATCTGCGCCTTTCCTACTAGGCGCTCTGGACAATCAAAACCTGAAAAGGGCGGCAGCGCGCAACGGCGTTGCCGCCCTTCCCTCTTCTAATGCAACCCAAGACTCGCTATATTGTGGGCGTTCCTCGGAACTATGGCGATAAACGTACGTGTAATAAGCGGTTCGGACCCGGGGGCGGTACCCGGCGGCTCCACCATTCATCCCGGTCGTTGGCCGGCAGGACGGGGCCGAAACAGGATCGACGGACGTGTAAAGACGTGGCCTTCGCCGGCTTGAGCCCCCTTAGAAGCTCAATTTCACTTAGTTGCCAACGACAACTTTGCTGAAGGTGAACTGCTCGCAGCGTAAGCTGTGC
>JBCBGY010000158.1:0-10344 GCA_038526275.1 Pseudomonadota bacterium
TTGTCCGCGATATTCATGCCAACATGGAACATAAGCGCCAAGTCTACGCTGTCGGGCTCCAATGGCAGCGCCGTGGCACTACCGGTCAGGTAGGTGACCTGATCCTCCAAGCCGACCATGCGGGACAGTTCCAACGCCGTTTCCACGAAGACCGGGGTCAAATCAACGCCGACGACCCCTGCCCCATAGGTTTCGGTCACAAAGCGGGCCGTGCCGCCCAAGCCAGAGCCGATATCGAGGACCCGCGTCTCGGCATCAATCTGCAACTGGTCGAGCAGTGCCTTGGTGGCTTCCAGCCCGCCCGTGTGAAATTCGTCCACGGGTTTCAAATCATCGGGCCGAAGGTTTGCCGGGTCCGCGCCAACCTCGGTCAGGGCCCGCGCGATGCGGCCCAACAGGTCCTCGGTCGTATAATGCGCTGCAACCAGCGTTTCGGTTTTCTCCACGTCGCCCTCTTACTCCGCCGCCTGGGCCACACTGCTCGAAAGCGCCGCATGGATGTCTTCGGCAGCATCGCGGCCCTCGGCAACAGCGGTCACCGTCAAGTCGTCACCTCCGGTGGCACAATCGCCGCCAGCCCAAACGCCCTCCAAAGACGTACGCCCGGCCCCTGTGACAGCAATCTTGCCCTTCTCGATTTCGAGCCGTCTGGGTGCACCGCTCAAAGTTTGACCGATAGCCTTGAAGACCTGGTCGGCCTTCAGCTCGAATGTCTCTGACGTGGGTTTCAACCCATCGGGGGTAGCCTCGGTATAGGCGAACGTCACAGCTTCAGCGCGCTCCGTGCCCTGAACCGACACGGGCTGCGCGCCCGTGATAATGCGCACCCCATGTTGGGCCGCGTGGTGCTGTTCATAAAGACTTGCGCTCATCCGCGATTGGTCACGGCGATAAACGATTGTCACGTTCTCTGCCCCCAGTAGGCGGGCCTGAACAGCGGCATCCACCGCTGTCATACCGCCACCGATCACCACGACATCCCGACCAATGGCAAGGGTCGACTTGTCGCTAGACTGTCGAAGATCCGCGATAAAGGCCACCGCATCTTCCACATTCGGCAGATCATCCCCCGGTGCGCCGAGCGCGTTGACGCCGGATAAACCGATCCCCAGGAACACCGCGTCGAAATCGTCTTGCAGCTCCGAAAGGGTCAGGTCGCGCCCCAACACCGTACCGCTTTCCAGTGTGATCCCGCCGATTTCCATCAGCCACTCGACCTCTGCCATGGCGAAGTCACCCGGTGTTTTGTAGGCCGCAATCCCATATTCGTTCAGCCCGCCGGGCTTCGGTCGCCCGTCATAAAGCGTCACATCATGGCCTTTCAGAGCCAACCGGTGTGCGCAGGCGAGCCCGGCGGGCCCGGCACCCACGACGGCAACGCGCAGACCTGTCGATGGGCCGCGCGTATAAGGATGCGGACCTTTAACCAGTGAAGTGTCGGTGGCAAATCTTTGCAGACGCCCGATTTCAACCGGTTTGCCTTCGGCAGTTTCGCGGACGCAGGCCTCTTCGCACAGCGTCTCTGTCGGACAAACCCGTGCGCACATGCCGCCCAGAATGTTCTGATCAAAGATCGTCTTTGCCGCATCGAGCGGTTTGCCTGTCTGGATCTGCCGAATGAACATCGGAATGTCGATCGCGGTCGGACAGGCCGCAACACACGGGGCATCGTAGCAAAAATAGCATCGGTCCGCCGCAACCACAGCCTCGTGGCCGTCGAACGGCGGATGCATGTCGGAAAAGCCCTCCGCATAGGCCTGCGGAGATAGACGGTCAGCCACGACGCCAGGCGTCAGTGGAGAATTGGCCATAGAGTTTCTCTTAGTTTTATCCACACCCACCGACGCTGCCACACGTCCGTTTCTTTATCAAACGCTAATTATATGGGCGATTTCCAGGAGCCCTTCCCCGCCAACGCCTTAGGCGAAGTGCCTGCCAATCAATCAGCCGAAAACCTTTTGGTAAGGACTGTTAAAATCGGTCGCACTTCCCTCGGTTGAACGGCTGTCCTATAACCGCCGCAGATCATGATACCGCGCTGCGAGGAGCCGTATGTCCACGACAAGTCACGACGCTGATGTCGCCTTTATCCGAGCGCTTTCCGAAGTTCTTAAGGAAAACGACCTAACCGAACTGCAGGTGAAACGCGATTACGGTGCGGGTGACAGCCTGAACGTGCGCGTGAGTCGCCAGATCCAGACCGTAGCGGCCCCTGTGGCCATGCCGGTTCCGGCCGGACCTGCCCCCGCCGCCCCAGCCGTGCCAGCGACAACCGCGCCTGCGCCCGAGGCCTCCGACGATCCGGCGCAGTTGCCCGGGGCTGTCACTTCACCCATGGTTGGAACCGTCTATTTGCAGCCCGAACCCGGGGCCGCGTCTTTCGTGAGCGTCGGCGACACCGTGGACCAAGGCCAGACCATCCTGATTGTCGAAGCGATGAAGACGATGAACCAGATCCCGGCCCCCCGCGCCGGTACGGTGCGCCGAATCTTCGTGGAAGACGGCGCGCCGGTCGAATTTGGCGCCCCTTTGATGATCATTGACTGATGTTTGAGAAAATCCTGATTGCGAACCGGGGCGAGATCGCCCTGCGCGTGATCCGCGCCTGCCGGGAACTGGGGATCCCGTCTGTTGCTGTTCATTCCACGGCAGACAGCGATGCGATGCATGTGCGCATGGCCGATGAAGCGATCTGCATCGGCCCGCCACCCGGAACCGAAAGCTACCTGCATATCCCGTCGATCATTGCCGCCTGCGAAGTTACGGGCGCCAATGCCATCCATCCGGGCTATGGCTTTCTGTCGGAAAACGCCAAGTTTGTGCAGGTTCTGGAAGATCACGCACTGACCTTCATTGGCCCAACCGCGGAACATATCCGCCTGATGGGCGACAAGATCACAGCCAAAGAGACGATGAAACGGCTCGGCGTCCCCTGCGTTCCGGGCTCGGATGGCGGCGTGCCGGATTATGAAACCGCTGCAACCGTTGCTGCAGAGATTGGCTACCCCGTCATCATCAAGGCCACCGCAGGTGGTGGCGGACGGGGAATGAAGCTGGCGCGCGAAGCCGGTGATTTGGAGACAGCGTTCCGCACGGCACGTGCTGAAGGTAAATCCGCCTTCGGCAATGACGAAGTGTATATCGAAAAATATCTTGGCCGCCCCCGCCATATCGAGATCCAGGTTTTCGGGGATGGCAAGGGAACTGCAGTGCATCTGGGCGAACGGGATTGTTCTCTGCAACGTCGGCACCAGAAGGTGTTCGAAGAAGCGCCGGGTCCCGCCATCGATGCCGAAACGCGGGCGCGGATCGGACAGGTCTGCGCAAAAGCCGTCGCAGAGATTGGCTATGCAGGCGCCGGGACTATCGAGTTCCTTTACGAAGACGGTGAATTCTATTTCATCGAGATGAACACCCGCCTGCAGGTGGAGCATCCTGTGACCGAAGCCGTCTTCGGCGTGGACCTCGTACGCGAACAGATCCGCGTGGCCGAAGGGCTGCCCTTGTCCTTTACACAAGAGGATCTCACTCTTAACGGCCACGCGATTGAAGTTCGGATCAATGCCGAAAAGCTCCCGGATTTTGCACCTTGCCCGGGAAAGGTGCAGACCTTCCATGCACCGGGCGGTTTGGGTGTTCGAATGGACAGCGCGCTCTATGGCGGCTATTCGATTCCGCCTTACTACGACAGTCTGATCGGCAAGCTGATCGTACATGGTCGGGATCGCCCCGAAGCTCTGGCGCGCCTGAAACGCGCTTTGGGTGAATTGGTGGTTGACGGCATCGACACGACTGTGCCCCTGTTTCATGCACTCCTTGAGGAGCCGGACATACAAATGGGGAACTATACGATCCATTGGCTGGAGCAGTGGCTGGAACAACGGCGGTAGCAGGGCGAACTCGCCTTTGCAGAGACGTGTCGGCCTGTCAGAAGGGTGCCGATGGACCGCCCACTGACGCCTGAACTACTGCTGCGCGGCTACGCCAACGGCATTTTCCCCATGGCAGACCACCGTGACAGCGCGGAGGTCTTTTGGGTGGACCCGAAGAAACGCGGCGTTTTCCCGCTTGACGGCTTTCACATCTCTCGATCGCTTCAGCGGCGACTGAAACGGGAAGATTACGAGATCCGGGTTAACACCGCCTTCGCCGAGGTGGTGGAGGCCTGTGCGGATCGGCCCGAAACCTGGATCAACGAGACCATCTACCAGCTTTATCTTGCGCTCCATCAAGCGGGCTTTGCCCACGGTCTGGAGGTCTGGGAAGACGGTGTGCTTTCAGGTGGCGTCTATGGTGTGGCCTTGGGCGGCGCGTTCTTCGGAGAAAGTATGTTTTCCCGCCGGCGGGATGCCTCAAAAGTCGCGCTGGCCTATTTGGTAGATCGGCTGCGGCTTGGCGGGTTCAGCTTGTTCGACACGCAGTTTGTGACGCAGCATCTGCAAAGCTTGGGCGCGATAGAAATCTCACGTCGCGCCTATCACAAGCGCTTGTACGAGGCATTGGAACGATCTGCCGATTTCAACCGCCCCGACATCCCTTCGGCTCAGGACGTGTTGCAGCGCAGCACCCACACATCGTAGCGGGGATGATCCAGCGCATTCAGTGCAGGGCTCGAAGCGATCATCCAGCCATCGAACGCCAGATCCGGATTGAACCGGTCCACGATTGTCAAATAGGCATAGGCATTGGCTTGAGGGTCGGCCACCGGATACCGGCAATCGTGCAGTTCAATCAGCAACCGACCAATATTTTGCACCTCGCCGACCCGGATGTCGATGTCTGACAAGGCCCCATCGATCTTGTCCAAGCCGCGCAGCGTGGCACTGCCGACGCTCGCCACATCCTGGGCCATGGCCGGACCTGCCAGAACGGCGGCTATCAGGACCAGA
Organism: Pseudomonadota bacterium; assembly: GCA_038526275.1. Classification (GTDB taxonomy): domain Bacteria; phylum Pseudomonadota; class Alphaproteobacteria; order Rhodobacterales; family Rhodobacteraceae; genus 188UL27-1. The sequence continues at coordinate 4,890 of JBCBGY010000158.1, forward strand.
TATTTCACTCGGCCTCGCCTGACACGAAGCGGGACAAAAGACCGATCAGGCTGATCGCCCCTTGTGTGTCCTCAATCTCGGATCCGGGTTCCAACGCAAAGGGGGAGCCACCGGGTACGATTTCCACGAAGTTGCCGCCCAAAAGGCCCTCGGACGAAATCGCGATGCTGCTATCCTCTGGCACCTCGATCGCCCGTTCGACTGAGACGGTTACGTCAGCCCGATAGGTTTGCAGGTTCAAATCCATCTCGGTCACGGAACCAATTTTGACACCCGCCAGACGAACCTCGGTGCCAACGGCGATCCCGTCCGCCGAACGGAAGCTCGCCGTCAGATCATAGCTTCCGCCTGCCGCATCAGAGGTAAGCCCAGTGACTTGGCCCGCATAGACCAGGAACCCGACCGCGATTGCCAAGACAAGGCCGCCAACGGTCACTTCTGTCAGGTTCTCGGACATCAATCTGGCGTCCAGGCCTCGTAATCGCGCCGGTCGGTGGGTTGGGCTTGCCGCAAAGAACCGGAGGGAGCATAGGCCAGAGCGCTACCAGTCAGGTTTTCCTGGTGGGGCTTTTCCCAGTCCTTGCGTTTAAGCGGCGCGGTCGTGGGCGGTTCATCCCACGTCCGGTGAAGCCATCCATGCCATTCCGGGCTGATCCGGCTGGCTTCCGCCTCGCCGTTGAAGATCACCCACCGGCGTGCGCCGTCGCGGGTTTCGTAGAACACATTGCCCGCCTCATCTTCGCCCACCTTAACGCCATTGCGCCAGGTAAAGAGTTGCGTGCCAATGGTCTGGCTGTTCCACCAGGTGACGGCGCGCAGCAGCGTGTTCAAGATGCCCATGGAAGCCTCCAAATCGTCATCGCCGGTATGGCCCATCCCAGCATCGGCGTCCAGTGACAAGCCAGCGCAGCATCAAGGTGCGCGATATGCTGTCACTTCGATTTCTATCTTCATCGCCGGGTCAATCAGCCCGCATTCCATCATCGTCGCAACTGGTGGGTTGGCGCCGAAAGCTTCGCGCAACAGCGGCCAGCAGGGTTCGAAATCCGCCCGATCCGGAAGGATATAGGTGACGCGGACGACATCGGCAAAGCTCGCTCCGGCCTGCTGGAGTGCCCGTTCAATATGCCCGAGCGCCAGTTTGCATTGTTCCGTCACATCAGTCGGTACAGTCATCGTGGCCATGTCTGTCCCGGTCGTGCCCGCAACATGGATCCATCCGCCCGCGGATACTGCACGGCAATAGCCGATTTTCGGCTCAAATGCAGAGCCTGAATGGATCCGTTTCATCGGTTGCTTTTAGCTGGCCGACGCTGGCTCCGCCTGGTTCTCGGCATAGATCATCAAAGGCGCAGCCTCGGACGTCACGGCTTCTTCGTTCACCACAACTTCTTCGACCCCGTCCAGACCGGGCAGGTCAAACATGGTATCCAGCAGGATGTCTTCCATGATTGATCGCAAGCCACGGGCACCCGTCTTGCGCTCTATCGCGCGTTTGGCGATTGCGCGCAGCGCATCGTCAGTGAAGGTCAACTGGGTACTCTCAAGCTCGAACAGGCGCTGATACTGTTTGACCAAGGCGTTCTTCGGCTGGGTCAGAATGATGACAAGCGCGTCTTCATCCAGGTCTTGCAACGTCGCGAGTACCGGCAGACGCCCAACAAATTCCGGGATCAGACCGAATTTCAGAAGATCTTCCGGCTCTAGCTCTTCGAACAGCTCGCCCACACCACGCGAATCTTCATCTTTCACATCGGCACCGAAGCCGATCGCCGAACCTTTGCCGCGCCGCGCAATGATCTTGTCGAGCCCAGCAAATGCCCCGCCGCAGATGAAGAGAATGTTGGTCGTGTCGACTTGCAGGAATTCCTGCTGCGGGTGCTTGCGGCCACCTTGCGGCGGTACCGAGGCAACCGTGCCTTCCATGATCTTCAAAAGAGCCTGCTGCACACCTTCGCCCGACACGTCCCGCGTGATCGAGGGATTGTCCGACTTACGGGTGATCTTATCGACCTCGTCAATATAGACGATCCCGCGCTGCGCACGTTCGACGTTATATTCGGACGCCTGCAGCAACTTGAGAATGATATTCTCGACATCTTCGCCAACATAACCCGCTTCGGTGAGCGTGGTGGCATCAGCCATCGTAAACGGCACGTCGAGAATGCGGGCCAGCGTCTGAGCCAGCAACGTTTTGCCGCAGCCCGTTGGACCGATCAGGAGGATGTTGGACTTGGCCAGTTCAATATCGCCGCCCGATTTGGCTGCGTGGTTCAGGCGTTTGTAGTGGTTGTGAACGGCGACGGAAAGAACCCGCTTAGCGTGGCTCTGGCCGATCACGTAATCGTCCAGAACCTCGCAGATTTCTTTCGGTGTGGGCACACCATCAGACGATTTCAGACCAGCCGACTTCGTCTCTTCGCGGATGATATCCATACACAGCTCGACGCATTCATCGCAGATGAACACCGTCGGACCGGCAATGAGCTTACGCACCTCATGTTGGCTCTTCCCGCAGAACGAGCAATATAAGGTGTTTTTGCTGTCGCCGCCCGAATTACTTGCCATGTTATCCTCCAAGGCCGTTGCCTTGCCGTTGGGAGCCCCTTGACCCCGTCATCCATTTGCCTTCGGTGTAGCTTAGGCTACCCCCATGCGCGGCACAATCGCAAATGTTGCCCAGCCTTAACACTGGGCCCCCACAAACCTGTTAACTACCGCTCTCTTCTTCCAAAGCCTTTCGGCTTTCGACGATTTCGTCGATATGACCCCATTCCTTGGCCTCTTCCGGAGACATAAAATTATCTCGTTCCAACGCTTTCTCCACCGCCTCAATCTCTTGCCCCGTATGCTTGACATAGATTCTGTTAAGTTGGTCTTTAATTTTTTGCGTCTCGGCCGCATGAATCATAATGTCGGTTGCTTGGCCCTGAAATCCACCAGAAGGTTGGTGCACCATGATCCGTGCATTGGGCAGAGCAAATCTCATGCCGGTTTCACCCGCGACCGACAGCACGGACCCCATCGAAGCCGCCTGACCCACAACGAGCGTTGAAACCTTGGGTTTGATATACTGCATCGTGTCGTAAATCGATAGTCCGCTGGTCACCACGCCACCGGGCGAATTGATGTACATGCTGATCTCTTTGGTCGGATTTTCCGCCTCAAGATGTAGCAGCTGCGCCACGATCAGTTGGCTCATGCCATCATGGACGGGCCCGTTCACGAAGACGATCCGCTCCTTCAGCAGGCGCGAAAATATGTCATAGGCCCGCTCGCCCCGGCTGGTCTGCTCTACAACCATGGGGACCAGGTTCATGTAGGTGTTAATGGGATCTTGCATCTGGTTGCCTCGTCTAAGGGCGCCAACTTTGCTGGCGCGCGATCCGAATTAGGTGGTTCTAGTGCCGGGCACCAAGGGCCGCAAGACCTGCTCCTGCCCGTAAAACCTGAAGATAGGCTTGACTGATTGGTAAGTAAAGACTTACGGTAAGCCATGAGTTACGCTAATATTCTCTCGGCCCTTGCTGATCCGACGCGCCGCGCGATCGTAGAGCGACTGGCCCAGGCGCCGTCCAGCGTGGGCGATTTGGCGCGGGAATTTCCAGTGAGCCGACCCGCGATTTCCCAGCATTTGAAGGTGCTGACAGATGCAGGCGTTCTGGATGTAACGAGTCAAGGCAACCGCCGCGTGTACCGTCTGGACCCGAACGGCATGACCGACCTGCGAGACTGGTTGGACGGACTCTGGGACACCGCATTGCAGGCATTTGCCGAAGAAGCAAAGACCCAAGCTTTAAAGGAGAATTCGAATGAAAGATGAAATAACCCGACTTCCGCCATTGCAAAAGTCAGTCACGGTACCCCTGCCTCGTGACAAAGCTTTCACTCTGTTTACCAATGGGATGGGAAAATGGTGGCCCGGAGAAAGCCATTCGCTTTCTGCTCGCGACGGCCAAACGCCTCAAAAGCTGGAAGTCGAGCCTCATGTTGGTGGCCGGATCTGGGAAACCACCCACGATGGCCGGCGCCTGCCCTGGGCACGGATCACAGAATGGGAGCCGGGCCAACGGTTTGGCTTTGACTGGCATGTGGGCCAGGATGAGGAAGACGCAACCCAGGTATTGGTCGTGTTTTCACATTCCGATCTGGGCACCCGGGTCGATTTGACCCATGGCGGCTTTGACCGCACGCCAGCCGGAACCGAGGCATCCGCAAGCTACGACAGCGGCTGGGATCTCGTGCTGAACGGCTGTTTTGGAAAAGCCTGCCGCGCGTTCGTTGCCGCTTGAAAGCCGCGAGGCGGGCTTTAGTTCGCCTCGCATGACGCCTTCCTTGATTTTCGACCCGACCCGGACGGCTGCCCTGACAGCCTTGAGAGATTTTCTCCCAAAGTCAGGACGTGACTACGCTGCTCAACGGAACTATGACCGGCCCGGCCATCCGGACGTCTCGAAGCTTTCTCCCTATATTCGCCATCGCATCCTTACCGAAGAAGAGGTCTTGCAGGCCGTTCTCGACCGCTATGCCTTGTCCTCCGCCGAAAAGTTCGTCCAAGAGGTCTACTGGCGCACCTATTGGAAGGGCTGGCTGGAGATGCGCCCAGGCGTCTGGGACAGCTACCGCGCAGGGCTGGGCCAAGCCCTGAACCGGGTAAATAGCGAAGGCGGGCTGCGGCAAAGGTGGCAAGATGCTTGTGCCGGTGAAACCGGGATTGCACCTTTTGACCATTGGGCGCACGAACTCACAACGACGGGTTACATGCACAACCATGCCCGGATGTGGTTCGCATCGATCTGGATCTTTACGCTGGGCCTGCCGTGGGAGCTGGGTGCCGACTTTTTTCTGCGCCATCTGCTCGATGGGGATCCAGCCTCCAACACCTTGGGGTGGCGTTGGGTGGCGGGGCTGCAAACCAAGGGCAAGACGTACCTTGCGCGCTCGTCGAACATCACGAAATTTACCGAAGGTCGTTTCGCGGGCACATTCGGGCTCGCGCAAGACGCCCCGCCCCTCAACGGGGCCGCTGATCCAAAACGAGGCCATCCGCCTGTTTCGCCTGACTGGGCTCCAATTGACGGCACCGCTCTTCTGATAACGGAAGAAGACCTTTCGCCAGGCTTCATGTTGCAGCAAGGATTTGTGCCCGCAGCCTCTGCCGGGCTTTTGGCCACGGACGACCGCTCTCCTTTGGCTGTCGCGCCCATGGTCCGCGACTTTGCGGTTTCTGCCATGACCGAAAGCCTGCAGCGTCACGATATCGCTCCGCTTGGCCCGGTCACATCGGATGTAGCACAGATCACGGAGTGGGCGGTTGCCGGGGGTTTTTCGCAAGTGATCACAGCCTATGCGCCGGTGGGACCAACGGCCACGAAGCTGAAGCGCCTGGGCAAGCTGTTAGCAGAGAACGGCATTGAACTGATCCAGCCCCTTCGCCCCTACGACGAAGCCGCCT
>JBCBGY010000159.1:0-10287 GCA_038526275.1 Pseudomonadota bacterium
CCTTCAACAGCTGGGCGGACAAGCTTCAGCAGGTTGCCGACTCCGACGCCTGGCAAGAGGCTATGGCGGCCAATGGTCTGGCCCCGTTCACCAAGGTCGGCGGAGACTTCCAGTCCTATGTGGATCAGGTTGTCGGTGAAATCCGCGATCTGTCCAAAGAGATCGGGGTCATCCAGTGATCAAAAGCGACCGGATCTTTGGTCTGGTCATCGTGATTGGAGCGCTCGCCTACGTGGCGGGCGCGACCCAGATCCTGTCGAGCTTTCTGTCCGACCCGGTTGGCCCGCGGGCTTTTCCGATCGGGATCGGACTGGTGGCAGCGATCTGTGGCTTGGTCATGATGTGGCAACCCGATCCGGATCCCGAATGGCCCGGAGCCCCCACCTGGGCGGCGCTGGCGCTGAGCGTGATCGTGCTGGTCGCCTATGCACTGCTTTTGAAACCGCTGGGGTTTTTGCTGCCCACCGCGTTGGCTGCTGCGATCCTGAGCTACCAGATCGCACCCCGGCCCGGCTTTGCTGCGGTTACGGGAGTTGGCCTATCGGTGGGGCTGTTCTTAATCTTTAAATACGCTCTGGGCTTGGGGCTCGTGCCCTTCCCGAAAGGGCTTTTCGGCTAGTATGGACCTATTAGCGAACCTTGCGACGGGCTTTTCGGTCGCGCTTTCTCCCTTCACCTTGATGCTTGCTGTCATCGGCTGCTTCCTGGGCACGATCATCGGTGCTTTGCCAGGCCTTGGCCCATCCAACGGTGTGGCGATCCTGATTCCATTGACCTTTTCAATCGGATTGGACGCCACCTCGGCGCTCGTGCTGATGACATCGGTCTATTATGGCGCGATGTATGGCGGGCGGATCAGTTCGATCCTGTTGAACATCCCGGGCGACGAACCGGCATTGATGACCACGCTTGATGGTTACCCAATGGCCAAGGCCGGGCGGGCAGGTGATGCGTTGGTCCTGTCCGGCGTCGCCTCTTTCATCGGCGCCTTCCTGGCGACCATAGGGCTGATGCTGTTGGCCCCCTGGCTGGCACAGGTCGCGTACCTTTTCGGCCCGGCGGAGTATTTCGCGCTGTACCTTCTGGCGTTCTGCACGCTCGGCGGCATCGCCTCGAACAATCAGGCCAAGGCCGCGCTCGCGTCCTGCATCGGCCTGGGGATCGCGATGATCGGCATCGACAACACATCTGGCATGGAGCGGCTGACCGGTGGCAACCTGCATCTGACAGACGGGGTTGATTTCCTGGTGGCCATCGTGGGTCTTTTTGCCGTCGCCGAGGTGTTCTTCTTCATCGAGAGCCACGGCAAGAACACATCGATCGGCGTAAAGCTGGAGAAGGTCACAATACCGGTCAAAGACATTGTTCAGACCACTGGCACGGCCCTGCGCAGCTCGCTCATTGGCTTTTTCGCAGGTGTCTTACCGGGTGCGGGCGCATCGCTGGGCAGCTTCATGGCCTATATGGGTGAAAAGTCCTGGGCGGGTGAAAAAGGCGGCCTGGGCACCGGTGTGCCGCGCGGTGTGGTCGCGCCCGAAGCGGGCAACAACGCCGCAGCAGGTGGCGCGCTGGTCCCGATGCTGACGCTCGGGGTTCCGGGTTCCGGCACCACGGCGGTTTTGCTGGCTCTGCTCATGACGCTCAACATCACGCCCGGACCCACGCTTTTCACAGACCGGCCAGAGGTGGTTTGGGGGCTGATCGCATCTCTTCTGATCGCCAATGTGGTGCTCTTGCTGATGAACGTGCCGTTGGTGAAAGTATTTGTGCGCATCCTGACAGTGCCGCCGCAGATCCTTTTGCCCGGTGTTACCATGATCTCTTTCGTCGGGATCTTCTCCCTATCCGGCAGCTACTTTGACTTGCTCCTGATGGTTGCCTTCGGCGCGCTGGGCTACGTCCTGCGCAAGCTTGACGTGCCAACCGTGCCGATCATCCTGGGCATCCTGCTGGGTGGCCATATGGAAGACGCCTTGCGCCGCGCCATGGTTCTGTCATCCGGCGATTGGACCTTCCTGTTTTCCTCCGGCATCGCCATCGGTCTTTGGATCGCCGCCATCGGAGGCTTCATCGCACCGTTTTTCCTGCGTAAGGTCCTGACCCGGCCTGAACGGGTGGCAGACTGATGGTCCGGGTTCTGGTCCCATCGGGCGCCCTGGGGCTCGACTATGACCCTGCCGCATTGGCCCGTGGTGTCGCAATGAAACCTGACCTGATCGCCATTGACGGCGGTTCCACCGATAGCGGCCCGTCCTATCTGGGCCGCGGTGTTTCGAAATATTCCCGTGCTTCGACCAAGATCGAATGGCAGGGGCTCTTGCAGGCTCGCGCTGAAGCCGGTTGCCCGCTGGTCATCGGCACGGCAGGCACTTGCGGGGCCGACAGCGCGGTCGATTGGCTGGTGGATATCACCAAAGAAGTCCTTCGAGAGACCGGTCTAACGGCCCGGATTGCCGTTCTGAAAAGCGGCCAATCCCCCGACGTGATTGCTGCGGCTCTGGCGGATGGCCGTGTCACCGCTTTGCCAGGCGCTCCGGACATCTCGGCCAACCTGCTGAACGAATGCACCAATATCGTCGGCTTGGCCGGTGTCGAACAGATCCAGGCCGCGTTGGAGACCGGCGCAGATATCGTCATTGCCGGTCGCTGCACCGATACAGCCTTGATCGCGGCCCTGCCGCTTCAACGTGGATGCCACGCTGGGGCGGCGTGGCACGGCGCGAAAATTGGCGAGTGCGGTGCATTATGTGCGACCCGCCCGCAGACGGGTGTGATCATGCTGGAATTTGATCAAACCGGTTTTACCGTTCGTCCTCTGGCGGACGGTGCCAATGCCACGCCGCATACGGTGTCTGCCCATATGCTTTATGAAAACAGCGATCCGTTCATTCTATATGAGCCCGGCGGGCACTTGGATGTTCGAGCCGCGCACTACCAGCAAATTGACGATAGGGCCGTCCGTGTCGAGGGCGCCATCTGGGTCTCATCAAAGCCCTATACGATCAAACTGGAAGGTGCACGGTTGGCTGGTTATCAATCCGTCGGCCTGACTTTGATCAGGGATCCGCGCTACATTTCTGCGGCAGATGAGTGGTGCAGCGACATCATTGCCCGTTGTGCCGCGAAGGCAACGGATCGTTTGGATATCGGTCGCGATGACTTCACCATAGAGCTACGTCAAATAGGGAAAAACGCCACTTTGGGGCCGCTCGAACTGCCAGGCAACGACCCTGTCGAGCTCGGCATACTGGCCATGGTGACGGCGCCAACAGCGGCGCTGGCCGATGAAATCGGCAAGATGCTGAATCCTTATTTGCTGCATCACCCGCTGACAGAAACCGAGGAAGTGCCGACATTTGCCTTCCCTTTTTCCCCGGCGGAGCTGTCCCGCGGAGCGGTCTACGAATTCTGTCTGCACCATGTCATGGCACTTGACGAGCCAATGCAGGCCTTTCGGCTGGAGGTCCTGGAGGTGGTTCATGCCGAAGCTGGGTGAAATCGCAGAAAAAGTACGATCCAAGAATGCCGGGCCCTTTTGGGTCACAATCGACATCTTCTGCGGCAGCGCGGATGTATATGCCAAAGTGTCGGCCGGACTGACCAGAAAATCGGTCTCACAACTCCTAAGAACGGAGCCACAATTACTAAAGCGCTTCGACATCCCAGAATTGAACGTGATCAAGTTCAGTCTATCCCGCCCGCAAGTTCAAGGTAACATCCGCGACCGAGATATGCATGGTGCGGCGTTGGGCGCGCTAATGGCCGAACTGGAGCTTGGATAGTCTGTATGAAGCGCTCCCGCAATTCACGTAGGAGAACAATAATTTCATCCACAGAAAAAAACACCGAGATTTGATTAAAAGGCTTGTAAATTTCGCCTAACGAGTTCTTATCGACAAACGTTCTGCGTAGGGTTGCGTTAGAACTTTTGACCGACCTTCGGTGCATCTCAGAGGTGGGGGCCTCGGGTGAGGATTGGTAGATATGGTCATCGGATATTTGGCGATTGCGAGCGCTCTTGGCTTGATTGCTGCTGGTTGCGGCTTGTGCGTGGGATTTGGCCTGTGGGCGGCCGTTGGATTGTTCTACGGGACAGCCACTCTGGCTACGATCGTGCTGGCGGCGCGAGTCGTGTTTGATTCCGACGATACAGACGACGATTTTTGCGGAAGTCCGGTTGCGATTGGCGGGTAATACTTGACCCGCCGCGCAGAACCCGGTCGATTTGCGCGACCGAGGGCGATCTGCAGCGGGACCGATGACCAACCAGCCAACAACTCCGATTCGGGCAACAGACGACGAAGCCAGAAGCTTGTCGAGGAGCCTTCTGGCGAAGGCGAGATATGCCGCCCTGGCTGTCCTCAAACCCGATGATCAAACGCCAATGGTCAGCCGGATAGCGCTGACCACTACGTCCGACGGGGCTCCCCTTACGTTGATTAGTCATCTTTCGGGCCATACGGCGGCGCTGCGGGCAGACCCGTCCTGTTCGCTTTTGGTCGGAGAGCCGGAAGATCGTGGAGATCCATTGACCCATCCGCGCCTGACGATCCAGGCGACTGCTCTATTCATTCAAAAAGGTGAGCCGGGGCACGATGCGCTGAGATCTCACTATTTGGAGCGCCAGCCCAAGGCAAAGCTCTATATCGACTTTGCCGACTTCTGTTTCGTCCGCTTCGACATTCGTGAAGCGTTTCTGAATGGAGGTTTCGGGCGTGCCTATAACCTGAACGCTGATGACCTGGCGATGTGATCGGCTTTTTTCGGTTCTGCCTATTCCGCCTGGTTTTCAAATCGCGAGACAAGTTCGTTGTAAACTTTGCGCGGCCTAAACATCTAATTCCTCAACGAACCTTGCGTTTTCTTGGATATATTGAAAACGGAGCTCTGGTTTTTTGCCCATAAGGCGCTCGACGAGATCTCCGGTTTCGCCGGGTTCATCTTCGTCGATGCTGACCCGGATCAGAGTGCGGGTTTCGGGGTCCATGGTGGTTTCTTTCAGGTCCTTGGCATCCATCTCGCCCAGACCTTTGAACCGCTGGACATCGATTTTGCCGTTGCCGCCGAGGCCGCGGACCATCCACTCCTCTTTTTCGGCATCGCTCGCCACATAGCGACGGCGGGCGCCCTGGGTCAGGCGGTAAAGTGGCGGGCAAGCCAGGTAGAGGTGCCCGGCATCGATCATCGGGCGCATCTGGGCAAAGAAAAAGGTCATCAAAAGCGACGCGATATGTGCTCCGTCAACGTCGGCATCTGTCATGATGATGACCTTGTCATAGCGCAGATCGTCAAGGTTGAAGCGGGTGCCCATACCGACCCCGAGCGCCTGGCACAGGTCGCTGATCTCGGCATTTGTGGTGAGTTTTGAGGATGCGGCCCCGAGCACGTTCAGGATCTTGCCCCGGAGCGGCAGCAGCGCCTGATTTTCGCGGTTGCGTGCGCCCTTTCCGGACCCGCCAGCGCTGTCGCCTTCGACGATAAAGATTTCGGTGCCGTCACGGGTCTGGCGGGTGCAGTCGACGAGCTTGCCCGGCAGGCGCAGCCTTTTGGTAGCCGACTTGCGGGCGGTTTCCTTTTCCTGCCTGCGGCGCATCCGTTCTTCGGCCCGCAGAACAAGGAAATCCAGGATCGCGCCAGCGGATTTGGTGTCCGCCGCGAGCCAGTTGTCGAAATGGTCGCGGATCGCGCCTTCGGTCATCTTGGCGGCGGCTTCGGTTGAGAGCCGGTCTTTGGTTTGGCCCACAAAGGCCGGATCGCGGATAAAGCAACTGACCAGTGCACAGCCGCCTGAGATCAGGTCTTCCCGGGTGATCTGTGCGGCCTTCTTGTTGTTCGCGCGCTCGCCATAGGCGCGGATGCCTTTGAGGATTGCAGCCCAAAAACCGGTGACATGCGTTCCGCCATCGGGCGTGGGGACCGTGTTGCAGTAAGATTGCAGAAAGCCGTCGCGGGCTGGTGTCCAGTTGATCGCCCATTCGACGGAGCCTGGTTCGCCGAACTTCTCTTGGAAATCGACTTTGCCAGCGAAGGGCTGTTCGGCATAGACCGTCGCCTTGCCCAGGGTTTCGGTCAGATAGTCGCGCAAGCCGCCGGGAAAGCGGAACGTGGCTTCGGCGGGCGTTTCTCCGTCATCGATGGCGGATTTCCAGCGGATCTCGACACCTGAGAAGAGGTAGGCTTTGGACCGGATCGATTTGAAAAGGCGTGCGGGCTTGAATTTTTGGCTGCCGAAGATCTCGGCGTCCGGGTGAAAGGTGACTGTGGTGCCGCGACGGTTCGGTGCGGCACCCACCTGTTCGATCGGGCCCAAGGGCAGGCCCCGGCTGAAGCGCTGTTCATAGAGCTGGCGATCGCGCGCCACCTGAACCACCATGCTGTCACTCAGGGCATTGACGACCGAGGCGCCGACCCCGTGGAGGCCACCCGAGGTTTGGTAGGCCTTGCCTGAGAATTTGCCCCCTGCATGGAGCGTGCAGAGGATGACCTCCAACGCGGATTTGCCTGGATATTTCGGGTGGGGATCGATGGGGATGCCGCGACCATTGTCGCGGATTGTGACGGCGTGGTCGTCGTGGAGTTCCACTTCGATCCGTGTGGCAAAGCCTGCCACGGCTTCGTCCATGGCATTGTCGAGCACTTCGGCCACGAGGTGGTGGAGTGCTCGCTCGTCGGTTCCTCCGATATACATGCCAGGGCGTTTGCGGACAGGTTCCAGCCCTTCCAGCACTTCGATGGAGTTGGCATTATAGTCTGAAGGATCGTCGTCGCCGGAGAGAAGGTCATCGGCCATGGATTCTGCTCATCTAGTGTTTCGGGTACTATGGCAGGCGCTACCGGTTGGGGCAAGCACGCCAGGGGAGACAAAATGTGCGCCTTCGGCGCGCGCGATGCTTTTGCGTTCCCCACGCAGGGGCGAGGCGCTGCCTCGCGCTCCACGATCTTTGACCCATAAGAAAGACCGTTTAGATGGAATCGAGCCATTTTGTGAGGGGCTGGGCGATTTCAAAGCTTTGCAGCGTGGTTTTGACCAGCTTTTCATCGGAAACGTCAGGCGCGATGTTGAACCAAACGACGAGACCTTTGCGCCGCAACAGTTCGGCGTTCGGGTGATCTTTGGCGAAACCAGATGGGACCCGTTTGAGTTCCGGTTCGTCGATTTGGCCCCTTTTTTTGACCACGTGCTGCAGAATTTCGGCGAGTGTCGAACCCTCTGAGCCTGCGACAGTCGACCGGTAGGTTTCGAGAGCAGATTTGTCGAAGGTCATGCGACCTGCACCGACTTTGACATAGTCTGGCGAAATGCCCAGGAAGTATCCGCTGACCGAACCGTGATCATGGCCTTGCGGGCTCCACAACATGTGCAGATGCGTGTTGTAAGGGGTTTTGTCTTTTGAAAAGCGCACATCGCGGTTCTGGCGAAAGATTTTTGTTGCCATGGGCAGACTGGTTTGCCGGTTCAGAGCTTGGCTGATCTCGTCTGCCAGCCATTGGGCAGGGTTTTTGATATCGCGCTCAAAGCGAGGCTTGTTGGCCTGGAACCAATCGCGACTGTTGTTGGCTTTCAACTCGCGAAAGAAGGCCCGTGCGCGGGGAACAAGGTGATCTGGCATGGGTCCTCCTGACGCCATTCGGGACCGATGACCCGGCAGCGTCAAGTCCTTGCGGGCGATGCAACCGTTCCTTAAAGCCCGTCCATGGCCAGTTCGATGTCATATGGGGCGCATTCCAAGGCGGTGCTGACGCTGGGGGTTCCGCTGATCGGCGGGTATCTTTGCCAGTTTGCAATCCAGATCACCGACACTGTGATGCTGGGGTGGTATGGAGTAGAGGCGCTGGCCGCGGTCGTACTGGCGGGCTCCTTTTACTTCATTCTGTTTCTTGTGGCGTCAGGTTTTGCCTGGGCGGTGGTCCCCTTGGTCGCAGCGGCCTCGGAGGCTGATGACGCGGTGCGGATCCGGCGGGTGACCCGAATGGGATTATGGCTGGCAGGGATCAGCGCGTTTTGCGCGCTACCATTGCTCTTGTTCTCGGCCTCGATCCTGCGCGGATTGGGACAGGAGCCCGCGTTGGCGGCGCTGGCACAGGATTATCTGCGGATTGCAGGATGGGGGTTGGTCCCGGCCCTGGGTGTGATGGTGCTGAAGAGTTATCTCTCTGCGTTGGAACATACTCGGATCGTCCTATGGGTCACTCTGGTTGCTGCCATCGTCAACGCCGTGCTCAACTACATTCTAATCTTTGGTCATTTCGGCGCGCCCGAGATGGGCGTGCGTGGGGCGGCTTTGGCCTCCCTGTGTTTGCACATCGTTTCGTTCATTCTGATTTTGCTCTACTGCATACGGGTTTTCCCACAACATGACCTGTTTCGCAGGTTGTGGCGGCCCGACTGGGGCGCCTTGCGGGAGGTGTTTCAATTGGGCTGGCCGATTGGACTGACCAGCCTGGCCGAGGCAGGTTTGTTCTCTGCCACCGCGATTATGATGGGGTGGCTCGGAGCCGTTCCTTTGGCGGCCCACGGGATCGCCCTGCAACTCGCCGCATTGACCTTCATGGTACATCTGGGCCTCTCGAACGCGGCGACTGTCCGGGTAGGGCGGGCCTACAGTCGCGCTGATATGGATCACCTGCGACGCGGCGGGCAGGTGGCCATCGCCATGTCGGTGGCTTTCGCACTTGTGACCGTTGTGTTGTTTCTGGGCTGGCCGCGCCTCTGGATGGGGCTCTTCATCGGGCCGGACGAGGTTGCGCGCGCCGACATCCTGGCGCTCGGTGCGAGCCTGCTTGTGGTCGCCGCGCTGTTTCAATTGTTCGACGGACTGCAGGTGATGGCCTTGGGCTTGTTGCGGGGCGTGCAGGATACGCGGATGCCAATGGTTTTGGCGGCCATCAGCTACTGGGTTTGCGGATTTCCGGCCAGCTACCTGCTGGGATTTACGCTCGGACTCGGTGGTCCGGGTGTTTGGTTGGGGTTGAGCGTTGGGCTGGCTCTGGCCGCCGGGACCCTGCTGTGGCGGTTCTGGGCCGGTCCTGCCAACGTGGCGCCGTCAACCGGATGAAGGTCTGATAGAGCTATGCACTTTTTGCTCTGCCAATGCCTGTGATCCGGTGTTACGTTCGCGTCGCAAAAGGGTGCACTTGGCACGCTATGGTCTAAAAGAAACGATCAACAGATGAACAATCCAGCTCCGCAAGATGAATTGGGCAATGTGCTGCGCCGGTTGCCCGGACGGCTCTTTGCCGTGATGGATGGGGCGCATTACGAAGATCTGCCCGGTCGGCTGCGCGCCGTAAGGCTCGAATATTTTCCGCTCTATATTGACGAAATCGATGCACCCAAACTGGCGGCGGGACCGCATTTGGTTGTCTGTCGCACAGGATACGCGATTGAGCAGGTGCGCGATGTGTCTGCTGGCGCGCCATCCCTGGTATGGTGGGCGTGGCCGGATGCCGGTTCGGAGTCCGATAGTCAGATCTACCGGCATTTGCGGCGGCTCAACTTGATGGACGTACCGTGGAATATCAACACGGAGGTCGCGGGTGTTTCGGCCCGGCAAGGCGAAATCACGTCGATTGGCGGCCTGGAACCTGTCTTGTTCCGGCACGCTGATCCCGAAGTGGTTCAGGCGCTGCTGCAGGTTCTGGCTCCTGTGCAGATGTCGCGCTTTTTCGGTGGTGCCTTGGCGGTTGTGGCCGAGCCGCCCAGTCAGGGTGGCGTAATGAAAGCCGTGAACCCGTCTCCGGACGCGCAGGTGCCGTTCGGGCGGCTGCGTCTGTCCAAGCCGCAATATAGCCGACTGCTGGCGGCCTATGGTTCGGCGATGCGACGGCGGGCGACCCTGGAATTTTCGTCCGAGTTGAGCGGACGACGGGAAGATTGCGAAGCGCGCATTGTGGATGCTGTCGACCGCGCCGAAAGTTATGGTTGCGCGACACAGACCCAGGTTTGGGACTTTATCAGGCTGGATCTGCGGTATGGCTGGCGGTTTGAACAGCAGCCGAAATATGCTGGCGTTCTGACCGTCTTGAAGGATTTCACCGTCAGCGCGGATGAGCGGTTGTTCCGGGCCTGGCAAGAGATTGGCTTTGCCGAGCGCCATGGTGAACTTTGAGCGCAGAGCGCGATTGATTTTCAGGCGGCGTCAGGTGATTGAAATCCGTCGCGTGGCGTTGGAAGGGAAACCCTCTGAGACGACAAAAGGGCGGGTTTAACCCCGCCCTTCGGTTGTGAGTGGTCGCTTGGTGCGCGGCCTAGGCCGCGTCTATAATTTCGTTAAGCTTAGTGGCGCC
>JBCBGY010000160.1:0-10280 GCA_038526275.1 Pseudomonadota bacterium
TACGCCTCGATAAAGGCCTCGATATTCAGCGCGCGAATATCTGGCAGTGCGGCCTGATATTTCGCCCGTGGCCAATCCCAAACCGCGATCTCTTGCAAAGCTTCAGCCTGGGCCTCAGTGAAGCGGCGTTTGATGAAACGCGCCGGTACACCGCCCACCACGGTGTAGGGGGCCACGTCACGGGTTACGACCGCCCCAGCCCCTATGACGGCGCCCGTGCCAATGGTGACACCTGCCGTGACCGTCACACCATGGCCGATCCAGACATCATGGCCGATAGTGACCCAATTGTCTTTGCGCCATTCAAAGAAGTCATAATCGTCATCGCCCAACCCATACGCATCTGCGCGATAGACGGAATGATGTTGAACTGCGCGCCAGGTCGGGTGATTGCCGGGATTCAGGCGGGTCGAATTCGCGATGGAGCAAAACTTGCCAATGGTTGTCCACACGACATGGCATTGCTGGGTGATGTAGGAATAGTCGCCCATGGCAGACGATTTCATCACCGTGTTTTTGCCAACTTCCGTCCAGACGCCCAGCTCACAATCCTCGACAACCGCGCCGTCATGGATCGTGGGGGTCTCTGACAGTCGCGCCTTTGATCCTGCGCCACTCACGGATCGATCTCTTGCAGCACATCTTCCATGACGTGCCGCCGCAACCGGATCACCGGCGCTGTGAAGTGGTGGCCCTTACCGTCAACTTCAGCAACGGGCTCGATCAGCGCCTTGAGGCCCATCACGTTGAGTGTCGGAAAGTCGAGCCCCATCGAATGGCACAATGCCGCGCGAAAGCCCGGCTTTGGGTTGAGGCCTGGCTGAATGTCGCGAGTCCCCATCTTGAGATGATGAGCGATGTCCCATTCCTGCGTCTCGCCCGCGATGCGGGTCACCACCCAACAATGGCCATCCTCACAATGATCCCCTTTCTCCTCGGGGAAAAAGAAACCCGTAACGTAGCCCGCTTCAATTCCCGCCGCCCGAAGCGCGGCGATGAAATAGGTGTTGATATCGACGCAAGACCCCTCGGTCAGTCCGCAGCCCAATGCAGGTACGGCATCCAACCCGTCGTTGAAACGGGCTTCGGGATGGCCATAGTGAAAACGTTCGGCGGTCGCGCAGGCGATGGCGCGGGCGCGGGCCAGGCCGCTATGATTTCCGGCCGCTTCGACGGCTTCGGCCACCAGTGCATCCGCTGCGCGGGTGAAACGGGTATCTCGCAGCGTTAAGATCGCCTCGGGGTAGGGCCCGGTCATTGCGCTGTCAAAACGCCATGTGAACGTCAAAGCTGCCGAGTTTGGTTCGATACAAAAGGCTTTCTGCCCCGTGCTGGCCTCTTCAACCTCGATCGCTGTCCCACCATCGACCCGTAAACCGGTACAACTACCATAAGGTGTCGTCACACCACCGGGCGCCAGGACGCCGGTGGTATTGGCGGGCACATCTGCGCTGTAGCTGACCTCAAATATCATCAATGCGCTCCTTCCCATTTGCCGATCACTTTCGTCCGGATCAACCCGGACAGGTAATCGATAAGGTAGACCATTGCGATGATCATGAAGATGATAGTCCAGGCCTGATCCCAGAAATAGCCGCTAATCCGGTCGCTGAGCATGAAGCCAATGCCCCCCGCCCCGACGATCCCCAATATCGTACCAGAACGCACGTTGGATTCGAAATTGTAGAGCAGCACAGACAGGTGCACCGGCAAAACCTGAGGCATGATGGCATAGCGGATCGATTGCAGGCGAGAGCCTCCAGAGGCCACAACCCCTTCGACCGGGCGGCGGGACGTGTTTTCCAGCGCTTCAGAGAAGAGTTTGGAGAACGTTCCGATCTCGGACACCGCGATTGCGAGAATGCCGGCCAGAGGTCCGAGGCCAAAGGCGCGAATGAAGATCAGCGCAAGGATCAGCGTTTCGAACGCCCGGATCACATCATAGACCCGGCGCGATCCCTGCCGGAGCCAGAAGATCCGATTGATGTTCTTCGCGCCCAGAAACGATAGGGGAAAGGCCACGATCGCCCCCAGGAACGTTCCCATGAACGCCATGGCAATGGTCTCGCCTAAAGCGGTGAAAACCTCCAACCACTCTGCCCACGTTTCCCACAGATGAGGCGGAAACATGAAAGCCATCACCCGGCCCAAACGTTGCAACCCAACCCAGATCCGTTCCGGGGAGAAATTGAAGTCGTAAAGGCACCAGGCAAACAGGCCAACAAACAGCACCCATAGCCCGATCTTGCGGGCGCGCACCGCGGGTGTATCCCGGAATGCGCGCGGATGGTCGGCTATCGCTTGGCTGATTTGTGCTTCGGTCGGGGTCATGCGGCGGGCCCTTTCTCAAGACCGATAATGCGGTGGCGCAGCTTTTCGGATCCGTAGTCAATGACCATCACCGTGACAAAGATGATCAGGAAGAGTGCGGAAAGATCGGTGTATTCCTGCAAGGACAAAGCCTCGCGAAACTCTTGCCCCAGACCACCTGCGCCGACATAGCCGATGATGGATGAGGCACGGACATTAATCTCGAACCGCAACAGCGTGTAGCTGACAATGTTGGGCAAGACCTGGGGGATGGCCCCATATCTGATCTGGTCAAACCAAGTGCCCCCTGCCGCTTTGACGCCCTCCAGCGGGCGCATGTCAATATTTTCGTTCACCTCGGAGTAGAGCTTCCCAAGTGCGCCAGCGGCATGGAGCCCGATCGCCAGAACGCCCGCCATAGGGCCGACCGAGAAGCAGAATACGAAAATCAGAGCCCAGACGAGTTCTGGGACGGTGCGCGCGATTTCAAGATAGCGGCGGCAGAACCACAGAACCCATTTGTTCGGGGCCAGATTGCGGGACGCGGGAAAGGACAAAAGAAATCCACCGATGACCCCAAATATTGTGGCCATGAAGGCAATGAGGATGGTTTCGAGCAGTAGGTTCACCCAGACCTTCCAGCGCCAGAACCATTCGGCGAAATCGGATCCCAGACTGTCCCACCGCAAAACCGGAAAGGTCTTTTCGATGAACTCGCCAAGGCGTGGGATGCCTGCGGGAATGATCCAGCGCCATTCACGCGATCCGTCCGGCATGGTCACCTGCGTGACCTTGAAGAAATCTCCCAACCAGGAGCTGAACAGGAACATAACGATGAAAATGGCGGTCCCGATCAACCAAATCATTTTCGATCTGCGACGCTGCTCTGCATAGTCGCTCTCAAACTGAGAAATGGGCGAGGTGGGCACCCCGACCATATCGGCAGCAGTGACTGTCATGGAGATCTCCAGAAAACGCGGAACGGGCGGGGATTGCCCCGCCCGACCTCGAAAAACTTAAGAGCCGCGACGCTCTTTCTTAAGCCAGTCGCGCATGTCGACGATCCACTCATAGCGAGAATGGTCAACTTCGATCCAACCTTTCTGGGTGGATTCGTCGCCGCCGGTCATTTGCTTAAACGCTTCCGGATTTTTCTCGACGATGTCGATCACGGCCTGCTTCATGTCAGCCTTCAGGCTTTCGGGCAGATTGGCGCGAGCCGTGAACGGGCCGGAAGTGATTTCGGGCGACTGCCAGATCGGGCAAGCCTCTCCCTCTTCGATCATGCCCTTGCTGACCATGCGTGGAATAATGCCGTTTGTTTCATTCGTCATATACGTGGCGGCAGCGTCGAACGTGCCGTTCACAACGCCCTGAACACCGGCTTCATGGCTGCCAGAGAACGGAACCGCGGCAAAATAATTCGTCGGATCAACTTCTTTGGCCAGGTTGAAGTAAGGAACAGCGTAACCGGATGTGGAGTCGGGGTCAGCAAAGGCCAAAACCTTGCCCTTCAGGGATTCCAGATCAGCCAGACCGCTGTCACAACGGGTGACGATGATCGAGTAATAGCCAGTCGAACCGTCGTTCTGCAGGCGGCTCAGCAGCGGATCAACGCCGCCATCCGTGGCGGTGTAAGCGGCTGCGTAGGAAGAAGAGCCGAAGAAGGCAAATTCGATCTGATCGGCAGCGATGGCCTGGATCACGCCGTCATAGTTGCCGGCGGTGAAGATTTCGACTTCAACGCCCAGCTCGGCTTCAAGATATTCTTCGAACGGGGTGTAGCGTGCGATCCGGTCCTTTTCGTTTTCACCGGACAGGATGCCGAACTTGATGACTTGATAGTCCTCTTTCCAGCCTTCAGCAGCAGCCGATGTAGCGAGCAGAGCCGCAATAGCTGTCGTCACCAGATATTTCATTCTTCAGGTCTCCCTGTGTTGGTTTGGCGATTGGTTTTGTTGTTAGGCGGTCAACGCAACGGCTTGGGTCGACGTCACCGCTTCGTTGAATTCTCTCAGCCCTTCGAGGCCGTAGATGTCGCGCACCACATCATCTGTCAGTTGCGCGGCGGTTCCGTCGAAAAACACACGTCCGTGGCGCATGGCGATGATCCGGTCACAGTAGGCGCGGGCCGTGTCCAGTGTGTGGAGGTTGACCAGCACCGTCAGCCCGTCTTCCTTGTTGATCTGACGGAGGCCGTCCATAACCAGTGTGGCATTGGCCGGGTCAAGTGAGGCTATCGGTTCGTCGGCCAGCATGATCTTGGGCTGCTGCACAAGAGCCTTCGCAATTGCGACACGCTGTTGCTGACCCCCAGATAAGGTTCCCGCGCGCTGCAGCGCCTGAGGCACCAGATCCAATCGATCCAACGCCTGCAGCGCCATTGTGCGTTCGGCATCAGTAAACTGCATGGCCATGGAACTGAAGAAACCGTGCTCGGCCAGTCGCCCGATCAGGACGTTGGTCAAAACGTCAAGGCGGTCCACAAGATTGAACTGCTGAAAGATCATTGCGCAGTCCCGCCGCCAGGTGCGCAGCGCCTTGCCCTTAAGGCTCGTTATTTCAGAGCCCCCAAATGAAATCGACCCCACGGAGGGATCGATAAGGCGGTTAATTAGCCGAAGCATTGTGGACTTGCCGGCGCCAGAGCGGCCAATGACGCCCACGAACTGACCCGGTTCGATGTCGAGTGTCACATCATCAACAGCGCGGGTCTCATCGAACAGTTTCGAGACGCCAGATAGGCTTAGTACAGCAGACATTGCGATTCATCCGAATGAATTTCATGCTGAAGATGAACCCCGTCTGTGACGCAAAAGAGTCTGATTTGTAAAAGTTTGGTTAATCTATGCGGCGACCGATGAGGCCCGCTGAGGCTGCGTGTAAGTGCCGTTGGAAAAGATGATGTCCCCGGCGCTTATGGTCTGAACAACTCGATCCGATTGATCGACAATGAACAGATCGGCTCGCTTGCCCAAGGCGAGCTCGCCGCGATCATCAAGGCCAAGCGCGCGTGCGGGATTGACCGATGCCAGCCGCACGGCCCCTGCCAACCCGTCCGGGTCCGCTGGTGCGAGCGCCCGAATGGCGGGCAAGATCGCGCCGGGGTGATAGTCAGCCGCCAGCATGTGCAAAAGCCCGGCGGAATGGGCGTCGCGGGCAGAAAGGTTACCGGAATAGCTTTGCCCACGCATGGCGTTTGGCGCGCCCATGGCGATCATCATGCCTCGGCTGGCCGCCGTCTCGGCAGCTTCCAAGGACACGGGAAATTCGCTGATTACCGCGCCAATGTCCGCCATCAAGTTGGTTTTGGCGACTGTGTCATCATCATGACTGGCCATGGCCACACCGTGACTCTTGCAAAGACGCGACACGTTGTTGAGGTTTTCAAGCACCTGCTCGGTTGCCGTGGCGGCGGCGATGCTCGCAGCGATACCCGCCCGGATCTCGTCTTCTGTCGCTCCGGCCTTGCTGCTCAACCGATAGGCAACCAGTTTCTCAAGATCGCGATACTGCCCCTGGCCAGGCGTGTGGTCCATGACCGAAACCAGATCGACGGCGCCTGCTTTCAGCAGCCCTTCCAGGGCCGCAATGGCGCCCGTGTAGGTCATGTCAAACCGGGCGTGGATTCTGTGATCCACGCGCAGGCCGGCAATGTTTTCCTTCAAGGCGCGGATAATGCCGCTGGTATGTTCGAACGACCGCCGGTCCCCATCCTTCGCATTGCGCGAGAACGAAACGCCAGCATAGGCTGTCGTCACGCCTGACGCTGCGAGCCGGGCGTCCAGATGGCCGACGGCCACTTCCATCGGAAAATCCACTCTGGGGCGAGGTTCAAGCTCCAGTTCGATCATGTCGCCATGCATATCGATGAAGCCCGGAAAGATCGTGAAGCCGGAGGGCTGCCCCGTGCTTTCGACGATCTCTGCGATCACGCCATTTTCAACCCGCACGCTGCCGTTTTCGATGACATGATCCGCGAGGATCAGTTTCATGTCAGAGAGCCACATCGGCACGCTCCTCCTCTGGCGCAGCGTCAGGTTTTAGGTCAACAACCCTGTCGATCAGATGCACCACATCGTCCGGGTGGTGGAAGACGCCAATCATGGCTGTGCCCTGGTCCTTGAGTTCCTTAAGTCGCGCCACCAAAGCGGCTCGCGCATTCGCATCTAGTGATGCGGTCGGCTCGTCCAGCATCAACAGTTTCTGCGGCAAGATCAGCGCCCGGGCCAAGTTGACCTTCTGTTGTTCCCCGCCAGAGAACGTGGTGGGATATGCGGCCCAAAGGTCCGGTTTGACGCCGAACGTTTGAAGCGCACCGCGAGCGGTTTCAAGGGCTTTGTCGGCGCCCCAACCGGCAAGGCGCAACGGTTCGGCGACAATCGCTTCTGCACTGACCCGTGGACGCGCCGTCAAAAACTGCGTGACAAAGCCGATCTCTGTCCGGCGGAGATGTGCAATATCCACATCCGCCGCGCGCGCCAGGTCGATCAATCCGAAACTGGAGTGAAACCTGACCTCGCCAGCCTGTGGCAGATAGGAGCGATAGAGCGTGCGCAATAGTGTGGATTTGCCAGCACCATTGGCTCCCTTCAACAGTACGAATTCGCCCGCCGCCACGCTGAACGAAATTCCCTCGAACGCGCCGATTTCCTTGTTCAGGTGGTGTAGCGAAAAGCCCTTTGTCAGCCCCTGAATTTCCAGTACCTGTGTCATAGCTTTGCGTGCACCAATTGCTGCGTGTAGGCGTGTTGCGGATCCTGAAAGACCTGATCCGCCAGACCTGTCTCGACCACTTCACCGCGCCGCATCACCATGACCCGGTCGGCTAACGTACGTATGACACCAAGATCATGGCTCACGATCACCATGGTGATGTTGCGGTCCTGTTGCAGGCGCTTGAGTGTGTCCAGCACCAGCGCTTGAACGCTCACATCCAGGCCGGTTGTTGGCTCATCAAGAAGCAGAAGCGCCGGTTCGAGAGCGATGGCCTTGGCCAGTTGTACCCGCTGCTGCATTCCGCCAGACAGTTCAATCGGTGGTGCATCCAACCGGTCCAGCGGGAATTCGGACGCGTCCAGCGCCTCGGTCGCCGCTGCGCGCAATGTCGCAAAACTGCGCTCCCCCGCGACCAGCAACCGCTCTGCCACATTACCCGAAGACGAGTGCTTCATCAGCAAACCAAGATGCGGGTTCTGGTAGACGATCCCGATCTTTGTGGCGCACAGCATACGCCGCGCAAAGCGATCAAGATCGAATAGGTTGCCAGACACGTCCGGTAGATCAAGCGTATAACTGCCTGCGTCCGGTGTCTCTTCTAGGTTCATCATGCGCAACAGCGTTGACTTGCCTGATCCGCTTTCCCCAACGATACCGAGAACTTCGCCGGGATAGGCATGGGCCGAGACATTGCGTACAGCCTGCACCGGACCGTAGGATTTTGAAACGTTGTGCATCTCTAACAGAGGGCGTGTTTCAACGATGCGGGGTGCGTCTAGTGCAAGGGTCATTGCGGCATCTCCCCGTCCTTGTACCAGGTTTCGCCGCGCGTCTCTCCTTCGCCATCGCGGGCCCGAATGGTCTTCACACCCCATTCGCTGTCCGAAACCTCAAAGGTGGAGCTTCCGTCATCCTGTGGGATCTCGTTCATGAAAAAGCCGCGTGTCCCGGAGCGGGTACAGGTCAGGTGCGCATGGTCCTCAACGCGGTAAGGCACATCGGAAAAGACCAGTGGTTCCACCCGCGTGAAGGGCGGGACCGCGAAGATGCGCTTTTCGCGCCCGGCTGAAAGGATCGTCAGATGCTTGGCCATATTAAGCTTGGGCACATCCCAACGCGGGATCGGCGATGGTGTCATGACATGGCGTCCATGCACCAGGCTGGGATATGACGCGCCCTGCATGACGCGGCCGGAGCGGACAATCTGTTCGTAAAGCTGAAGCCACATGCGTCCGTAATCGGCATCGGCATGCATCTGGCGCGCGATCGACATATTGGGCTGTACCGGTCGCAGCGGTTCCGGGTTGGGCACCTGCAGAACGAGGATCTGGTCCTCCCGCAGAACCTCTTCCGGAATGCGATGGCGCGACTGGATCAGATCTGCCGCCAGCGTGTCCATCGTCGTCGGCGTACCTGCCACTCGCGCAATGAAGCGACGGATCGAGGCGGCGTTGACGCTGTCATCCGCGCCCTGGTCGATGACTTTCACGCGTGTCGACGGGTTCACAAGGGTTAGCGAGACCTGCAGACCCCCGGTCCCCCAACCGCGCGCCATCGGCACTTCGCGGCTGGCATAGGGCATCTGGCAGCCCGGCACAGCGACGGATTTGAGCATTTTGCGCCGCAGTTCGCGTTTGGCGGAGCCGTCCAGAAAGCCATAGCTCAGTGCTTCCCAAGGTTTGGTGAGTGCAGCCAGTGTCATTCCGCTGGTTCCGTCTCTGGTCTGGGTTTGGTTTCGGTCGCCGCCTTTTTGGCCTTTGCGTCGCGCATGGCATCGAGCGATGATTGGAAAGTCACGTAGTGGGGCAGTTTGAAATGGATGCAGAAGCCCGAGCTTTCGACGCCTTCGGTGTGATAAAGGAAGAATTCCTCTTCCGTGGCAGAACCCTTCTCCGCCCCGGGGCTGTTCAAATCGAGCGTGGCAGCGGCGATACATTTGACCTCGTTCCAGCCAAAGGTCGCCGCATAGCCAATGCCGAGCTTTTCACCCTTCTTATCCACCACCTCGGCCTGGCTCACCTTAACCCGCCCTGCGGAAAAACTGCGTCCATCGGGATGTGTGACCGCGATCTCGGCTTCGGCCAGGCGTAGTTCGTTGACGGTAGGGTGGGCCTGCCCATAGCCCCGCATTGCCGCATATCCCAGGGCCAGAACACCGCCGGTTTCGGCGCGGGCCAGGCTTTGCAGTGTGTGCGCCCGCTTGGACGGAAAGAGCAGCGGCTCGCGGGTCAGATCTGGGATGTCATTGCCGTCGGTCGGGTCATCCACCGGCAGATCAAGCAGATCATTTTCCGCTTGCCAGGCGCTGACCGCTGGTTGGTACGCCGGTGCCGGCTCTGTGGCAGGTTCAACGGCTTTTGGCGCGTAGCTTTCCCCTTGCAGAACCTCTGTTGCCAGGATGCGGTGCGCGTAGTCCAGGGTTGGCCCCAATACCTGTCCGCCCGGAATGTCCTTAAAGGCCGCAGAAATCCGGCGATGGGTAAATAGCTGATCCTGCTCAATCGGGCGGGCGACCGTCAGGCGTGGTTGCGTCGTCCGCCAGGCACGAAGCAGCAGGACCGCCTCGTATAGTTCGCCACCGGTCTGCGCGAGCGCCAACGCCGCGAGGTCTTCATCGTAAAGTGAGGCTTCCCCCATCACCCGATCAATCAGATAGGGGAGGCTGTTCTTGATCTCCGCGACGCGTTCCGCATCAAACGGTCCCATGGCTTCCCGAAAAAGCCGCTCGGATTGTTCGATGGCCCGTTCGCCGCCGCGGGTTGCTACATACGCCATCAGAGTTCCTCCACATTGATCGAACGCGGCACGCCCAGCACCTCGGCGCCATCTACGAAGTAAAGGTCAAAGCCCATCGGATACCGCAGTAGCGACGCCCTCGCGGCCCAGAACCCGTCTGGCAAGCCATGCAATTGCACGACAATTTCGCCATCAATGCCCGGGCCGGTCATCCGGAGCGCGGGCCCGGACCCAAATTTCGCCCGTACGATGACGGTCGCTCCGTCGTCCGGGTAAAGGTCACTGCCAACGGCGATCTGACGCAGCACATCGCTTGACGTCATGACACCGGCAAAAACATGATCGGCCCTGTCGATTTCAGCAATTTCAGCGCCAGTTCGCATGATCTCTGGCACAAGGCGCGGCTCTGCAGAATGCACCCTGCATTCGCGGTCAAGGAGTGCCGCAATGATCGGCTCTTCACCCGGTTCGGGCAAAAGTCGCGTCACGCCGGGACGGCTGAGCGCCCAAAGAAG
>JBCBGY010000161.1:0-10226 GCA_038526275.1 Pseudomonadota bacterium
CATGGCGCAGCACGATCCATTTGGATTTTGTTTCCAGACGCGCCGCCTCTTCAATCTCGCCCGGTACCATCGTGAGGCCTGCGAGCAGGACAAGCGCCACAAAGGGCGTCCATTGCCATACGTCCCAGAAGATGATCATGACAAAAGCGTTGGTCGGATCCCCGATCCAATTGATGTTTGCACCTCCCAGAAGTTGGTTAATCACTCCGAACTTTTGGTTGAACATGACCTGGCCGAGAAGGCCCACCACTGCATAGGTTGTCGCCATGGGCAGAACCAGGCTCAACCGCGCCAGCGTTTTGAGGAGGGTCAGGCCAGGCTGATGGAGCACCAGGGCGATCCCCAGCCCCAAGGCGATCTGCAAGGGTAAAGCCGTTCCGAGCAGAAAGAAGGTGCGCCCCATCGCTTGCCAGAACACCTCATCAGTGAGCACCGTCCAGTAGTTTTCCAGCCCGATGAATTTGACGTTCTTCAGCTTCGTAAGGTTGAAGAAATGCAAAGACGTCCAGATCGCATAGACAAGCGGCGCAATCCCTACCAGCGCGAGCCCTATGACTGCAGGACCGATGAAGGCGAAGATTGTTTTGCGGGGAACTTTGCGGCGCATGCCTACCTCTATACCGACCCTCGCCGCAGGTTACGGCAGGATACTGAAAGCCGGAGCCGCGCTTGGCGCCTCCGGCCGATTTTCATTGGCAGGGCTTACTGAGCCAAAGGCTTGTCACCCGAATAATAGCCGGCTGCTTCCAGGACAGCCTCCATGCGGGTGCCGATCTCAGTTGCGCCTTCTTCGGTTGTCACTTCGCCCAGCATGATCTTGGTGCCCCATTCCTGAACGATCTCGGTGATTTCCGGCCATTCGGCAAAGCGCGGACGGAATTCCGGCACACCATCCTGCCAGCTTTCAACCAGAGCTGGAACGAACTTGAAGTCATCTAGATCATCCGCCTGATAGACCGACTGGCGGGCCGGAACGCCGCCGCGTTCCAGATATTCGCGCGCGTTGGCTTTCGATGTGGCCCACTGGATGAACAGATAGGCCGCGGCCTGCTCCGCTTCATCAGCCTGCGCTGCCACGGCCAGCGAGAAGCCACCAAGCGCAGGCTTCCGCCCGGCTGGGCCCGTTGGTTCGGGCGCAATTTCGACACAGTCAGCAACTGCCGACGTCTCCGGCAAAACCACTGTGGAATAGAAGGCGGACCATTCGGTGATCATCGCAATGTCACCCTGGGCAAAGCCGTTGACCGTTTCGGCATGATCATAGGCCACAATGCCATCCGGCATGTATTGCATCAGGTCTTGGCGGAACTTCAGCCCGGCCTGGCTTTCTTCGCTCATCAGGTTCGACTTGAAATCGGCGTCCAGGAACGATCCGCCAAAGGGCCACAGGACCCGCGCAAAACTGTCGGCGGACTGGGTTTCGTTGCGCTTGGACTGCAGCGCAAACGCGTACTTGCCGTCTTTGGTGAGCGCGGGCCCGTAGGTGTCTTTCAATTCCTGCCACGTGGCGGGCGGGCCTTCGAAGCCGGCCTCTTCCAACATGCAGCTGTTGTAGAACATCAGGCCCGAATAATTGTCGAACGGCAGCCCGTACAGCGTGTCATTCCAGCCGCCAAATGCGTTCAGAACCAGGGGGAAGAAGTCATCTATGTCCAGATCCGGATCGACAGCATCCGGGAAACTGGCCTGCACATCGGCCAAGGGAATGATCCAGTCATTCTCGGCGAAGTTGCCGATCCAGACGAGGTCGATCAGGGCAATATCCAGGTCGCCGCCCGCCACAAAATCGCGCACCTGTTCGCCCAGTGCATTTTCGTAGGGATGCTTGATGATGTTGATAGTGATCCCGGTTTCTTCCTCAAAGGCGGGCAGCATCGCCTCGATCGCCTCATAACCCGGACGCAGCAGAAATACGACGTCGACGGTGGTGCCGGCATAGGGCTCTGCAGCCTTCTTGAGGCTCCAGCCGTGGCTATCGGCCAAGGCCCCGGTGGCGCATGCGGCGGCTAAGGCCGTGGTGGCCCAAAGCTTTCTCAAATTCATCTTTTCCTCCCACTCGAAGCAGTTGACATTCTTTTGCTTCTGGCCACATACAAATGTTTAAACAGATGTATAAGTCAACATGCAAATGTTTGATCGCACGTCTATGGCTTGGGGAAGATCACAGTGGCGACGGTCAATCTGACAGAGATTAATAAGTATTACGGGGCCTTACAGGCTCTGACCGACGTGTCGCTCGACATCGATGACGGAGCCTTTGTGGTCTTCGTCGGGCCGTCCGGCTGCGGAAAATCAACGTTGCTCCGGTGTATTGCCGGGCTGGAATCGGTCGATGCAGGCACAATCGAGATCGGCAGTACTGATGTGACCGATCTCGAACCAGCGGATCGAGACCTGTCGATGGTGTTTCAATCCTACGCGCTTTATCCGCATATGACCGTGCGGGCCAATATCGAATTCGGGATGAAGGTCGGCGGAGTTCCCGCCGCCGAACGCAAAAAACGGGTCGAGGAAGCAGCAAGGATCCTGCAGCTTTCTGAATTGTTGGACCGCAAACCAGGGCAGCTTTCCGGGGGGCAACGCCAGCGCGTCGCCATCGGACGGTCCATCGTGAAGAACCCCAAGGTTTTTCTGTTCGACGAACCGCTTTCGAACCTCGATGCAAAGCTCCGGGTTCAGATGCGGGTCGAGTTGGAGGCCCTTCACAAGGAACTGGGTGCCACAATGATCTATGTCACGCACGATCAGGTCGAGGCCATGACCATGGCGGACCAGATCGTTGTCCTGAATGGTGGCAAGGTGGAGCAAATGGGGTCACCTATGGACCTTTATCACCGTCCGGCCACTGAATTTGTGGCCGGGTTCATCGGCTCTCCAGCGATGAATATCGTCGCCGCTGACAGTGCGGTAGGACAGGCAACCGGCGCGAACGGCGCATCCCGGGTTGGGATCCGGCCGGAACATGTGCGCCTCGCCGAAGGCGGCCTGCCGGTTACCCTTCGCGTGAAAGAGCAGTTGGGCGGCGAAAGTTACCTCTATGCGCTTGCGGAGGATGGAACGCAGATCACGCTCAAAACGGACGGTGAAGATAGTTTCTCGCCAGGCGACCGGGTCGCTGTGGCTTTCCCCCCCGAACGACTACACCGTTTCGCCGCTGACGGCACATCCTTAAGCTAGAGGTTCTGCCATGGCCTCTTGGTCAGACCAAATCGAGACCCTGATTGCACCAGCCTTGGCGCGCTCGACAGCCACGCAGGCCGTGGTTATCGGCCCGGGCGTTCTGGCAAAGGTCGGCGAAGTCGCTCGCTCAGTAACAGATGCCCCGTCAGCATTGGTGTGCGCCGATGCGGCTGGCTTTGCCGCGGCGGGGCCCGCAACAGTTCAATCACTGACTGCCGCCGGGTTTGATACGCAAACGCTCATCCTGCCTTGCGATCCTTTACCTAAAGCCTCTGTGGAGGAAGCCGAACCTTTCCGGCAGCTCCTCGCCGCCGATCCGGATCTCTTTCCGGTCTCGGTCGGATCTGGCGTGATGAACGACTTGGTCAAATGGGCCGCCTTCGAGACGGATCGTCGTTATCTGACTGCGGCGACGGCAGCCTCTATGGACGGCTATACCAGCGCTGGGGCGCCGTTGGCACAGACCGGATTCAAGGTAACCATCCCCACGCGCGCGCCTGTGGCCATGGTTGCCGATCTGGATGTGATCGCCGCAGCGCCCGCCGAAATGAACGGCTGGGGTTACGGCGACCTTGCGGGCAAGGTCCCCGCCGGCGGGGACTGGATCCTGGCGGATGCGCTGGGTGTGGAGCCGATTGACGCTGTCGCTTGGCCTTTGGTGCAGGACCATTTGCCAGGATGGCTCGCCGGGCCCGAAGGGATTGCCGCTGGAGACCCCGATGCTGTGGCACGGCTTTTCATAGGCCTCACCGCCGTCGGGTTCGCGATGGAGTTTCACGGCACGTCGCGCCCGGCCTCTGGTGCGGATCACCAGATCGCACATATGTGGGAGATGCAGGGGCTCACCCATTTGGGCCAAAAGGTCAGCCATGGGGCTGCGGTTGCCGTAGGTTGTGTTACGGCTTTGAGCCTTTTTGACTGGCTGTTGCAGCAGGATTTGGATGGTCTGGACAGTCAGGCCGTCGCCCGCAACGCGCCCACCCTGAACACGCGCGAAACCGCCCTGCGGGAGGTCATACCGGAGCCGACCATCGCAGAAAAGGCGGTTGGAGAGCTCCGGGCGAAGCATAGCATGCCCAACATCCATGCCGAGCGTCTGGAGCAGCTACGCCGGGTCTGGCCGGACCTGCGAACCCGATTGACTACAAATCTGATGCGAGCCGACGAGATGGCAACGATGCTCAGGGGCGCTGGGGCACCGCACCATCCGGCCCAAATTGGCGTCTCTGTCGAACATTTGCTGAAAACGCTTCGGGCGGCGGCTTACATCAGGCGCCGCTACACGATTTTCGACGTGCTGCATGAAACCGGCCTGACCGAACAGGCCTTCGCCGCCGTAACGGCGCGACTTGGACCACAGGAAGCCGCGGAATGATTGACGAAGCTCACCGCGCCTTGGCCGAGATCGGATCCGTCATGGATGCAACGCCTCCTGGTCAGATCGGCGAAATGGCAAGCGTGATCCAAGGCGCGCGTCGCATAGCGCTGCATGGGGTCGGTCGGGAAGGACTGATGATGAAGTCGCTCGCGATGCGGCTCTTTCACCTCGGTCTCGATGCCCATGTCGTGGGCGATATGACCACCCCTCCTCTATCCAAGGGCGATCTTTTGATCGTCAGCGCGGGGCCTGGGCATTTCACGACCATAGCGGCGCTTGTCGAAGTCGCAAAAGCAGCCCGTGCCGCCACGCTTTGCGTGACTGCGGAACCTTCGGGTTCTGTTCCGAAGGCGTCGGACCACGTGATCCACCTGCCCGCTCAGACAATGGCTAAGGATCAGAATGGCGGCACCTCAATCCTTCCCATGGGATCGCTTTTTGAAGCTGCACAATTTCTCTATTTCGAACTCCTCGTTCTTCATCTACGTGACGCGATGGCACTTTCGCCCGAAGCCATGCGGGCCAACCATACGAATTTGGAATGACGAATGGCTTGGACGGATAGGTTCTCTATCGCGGGCAAAACCGCGCTCGTCACAGGCGCATCCTCCGGTATTGGAGCCGAAATCGTTGAGGTCTTCACCGAGGCGGGCGCCCAGGTCATTGGATCAGGTCAATCTGTCAGCCGTTTGGACGCACTGCGCGCCAAAACCGGCTGTCACACAGTCGTTGCGGATATCTCTACCATCGAGGGGTGCCAGTCCTTGGCGGATGAAGCCCTGCGCCTGGCGAACCCTATCGACATTCTGGTCAATTCCGCAGGAGTTGCCCTTGTTGGGCCGATGCTCGA
This sequence comes from Pseudomonadota bacterium, assembly GCA_038526275.1. Lineage (GTDB taxonomy): Bacteria > Pseudomonadota > Alphaproteobacteria > Rhodobacterales > Rhodobacteraceae > 188UL27-1. Next base: position 5,409 of record JBCBGY010000161.1, read on the forward strand.
CTATGCTGCCCACGATTGGGACCGCACAATGGCGATCAATCTGCGCGCGCCATTTCTTTTGGCTCAGGCCATAGCGCCCGGCATGATTGCAGCCAAGGCTGGGAAAATCATCAACATCTCGTCACAGACGGGCGTCATTGCGCTGGCCGATCACGCAGCCTACGCCTCTTCCAAGGGCGGGCTAAATGCTCTGACCAAGTCCCTTATGACAGAACTTGCGCCCCATAACATACAGGTCAACGCCATTTGCCCAACAGTCGTCATGACGGAAATGGGCAAAGAAATCTGGAGCCCGCCTGAAAAGTCCGGGCCAATGATCGCCGCGACCCCTTTGGGCCGGTTCGGCGAGCCGGTCGAAATCGCAGATATGGCGCTCTATCTGGCTTCTCCCGCGTCCGACCTGGTGAATGGCGCTCTGATGATGATCGAAGGGGGATATTCCAGCATATGAGAATTCTTGCTGCGCCCTTTGGCGGCCTTTCCACAGACTGGACAGCTCCGCCTCTTTTTGTCTGCTCCGATGTCATATAGCGATACCCTGAGCACGGCAGCAGCATTTGCCAGGTACGAAGCCCTGCGTCATCGGATGCCTGTCGCTGACTTCCCCGAACATTCCAAACCTTGCAGCGGTCTTTTGGAACTGGCCGATCAGTATGACGCTTTCTTGTTGGACAGTTTTGGTGTCCTGAATATCGGGGAACGCGCAATTCCTGGCGCCGCTGAATGTCTGGCAGAGCTCCGGCGTCAGGGCAAAAGGCTCATCGTTTTGACAAATGCGGCCAGTTACACCCGAACCGCCGCTGTAGAGCGGTATCGAAGACTTGGCTTCGACTTCGCGCAAGAGGAGGTGGTGTCGAGCCGTGAAGTTGCGGCCCACAGGTTGGAAATGGTCTCACCGAATGCACGCTGGGGCGCGATCGCGGCATCGGAGGACCGGTTCAGGGACATCGACGCGGATGTGCGACATTGGGACGGACACACAGACGTGGACGGATTTATTCTGCTCTCAAGCGCGGAAATCGACGGTGCGACCGTGTCGGCCTTGGAAACTGCGCTGCGAAAGAAACCTCGACCCGTGGTTGTCGCAAACCCGGATCTCGTCGCGCCGCGCGAAACTGGACTTAGCAAGGAGCCAGGGTTTTTCGCCCATGCGCTCGCCGACGACTTGGACATTGGTCCGCACTTTTTTGGCAAGCCCTTCGCCAACGCCTTTGATGACGCGTTCGCGTTGCTTCCTGGGATTCCAAAGTCGCGGATGGCCATGGTTGGCGACACACTGCACACCGATATTTTGGGCGGCCGGGCCGCCGGCGTCGATACTGTTCTTGTCGAGGGCTTCGGCCTGTTTGCGGGCGAACAGGTTGATCCGTACATCCGGCAAAGCAACATCATTCCCGACCACCGATGCTACAGCATCGCTTAACCGCGGGGGCGCAATTGGTCAGCGCACGACGACCTTAATTTTTTGGTCGAACTGCGTTGTGATGATCTCGCTTCCCTTCTTCCTGGCGGTAAAGATAATTTCCACCGCCGGCGTCCAGCCACCGCAGGTTCGGCTCTTGAAAACACCCCACTTCCCATTGCTTAGAACACCAAGCTTGGTCGCGCGTGTGCGGCTTCGATCAACGCCATTCGGTCGTTTTCCGCATTCGCCCCGCCATCCCCAAATGACTTTGGACTGACCAACCTTCATCTTCACTTCGCTTAGCCCTTTGATCCGGTTGTCCGCATCTCCAGCAAAGGCAGGTGACGCGGCCAACAGGCATGTCACCAATAAAACTCTGATCATCACAATTCTCTCCCAAACGCTGTAGATGATGGTTTGAAAGGCTTGCACGCGCAATAGTTACTCTCGTGCCCTGATTTCCTGGTGCTGCGCTTAGTACAAAATGACCGCTTGGCAGGACATCGCTGCTCTGTCGCTGGGACGGGTTGTCTTCGTTTTGACCTAACGTCATCAAGCGACAAAGACTTTGCTTTTATGAGGCCGATTCATGCAAATGCGCAGCGGTGTTTTGGTGATTGCAGCGATCAGTGTTCTACACAGTCCAGCTCTTGGTCAGACCTGGGAAAACCCAGCAGACAGATATCTGACTGCTCATGAGGCCTATGACGGCGCGACCTGTCCGATAGGTGCCGAAGACATCCGTCACTTCGTATATTTCGCGCGGGACCGCAGTGCCTTACGTCGTCACGCTCTGCTTGAGTCCGATCGTTTCGAAGGAGCCCAGATCATGTACGCTTGGGCCGATTTGGAACCCCGTAGAGGCGTCTACGATTTCCGCGATATCGAGGAGGATTTGGCTTACCTCAGGCGGCATGGCAAAACACTCTTTATTCAGCTTCAGGACGCGAGTTTCTGGCACCGCAACGTCCCTGTTCCAAGATACCTCAGGTCAAACGAATTCGACGGCGGGGCGACGGAGCAATTCTATGAGAACGGGAAGCCTGAAGGTTGGGTCGCCAAGCGGTGGTCCCCGAGCGTTCAGGAGCGCTTTAGCGCGCTTCTGCGCGCCTTGGGGGAGGAGTTTGACGGAGAAGTTGCCGGGATAAACCTTCAGGAAACAGCGATCGGAGTGTCCTCTGAAACGGATCCCAGCTTTTCTCCGCAACTCTACTTTGAAGGCATCAAAGCAAATATGCAGGCTCTGGCAACGGCCTTTCCCAATACGGACAAACTCCAATACGCAAACTTCATGCCTGGAGAGTGGTTGCCATGGGAGGATGAGGGATATTTGCTGGGCGTCTATCAGCACGGTGAGGCGATTGGCGTCGGTCTGGGCACACCTGACCTGCTGATGCGGCGCAAGGGTCAACTGAACCATCCCTTGGCGATGATGCATGAAGGCACGTTTTCTGTCCCGCTTGGGATCGCCATTCAGGATGGCAACTACGTTGGGAAAACGAACTCAAACGAGGTCCAGAGTGAACGCGCAAGTCTTGTGCCGAAGCTTGCCGCATTTGCGCACGACTTTTTGCAAGTGGACTACATGTTCTGGGTGAACCAGCAGCCATATTTTGAAGAAGATGTTCTGCCTTGCTTTGAATAAGCGCCGCAAACGACCTCACTGGTCTCGTTTTATTTACTCTTTTTGACCGGCTGAAACCAAATGCTGCAACCCGCCGCAATCCGGAAAAAAAGGCGCGCGGAGCGTAAACTCCGCGCAAACTTCGATTTGGGGACGGCCTAGAAGTGCACTGACAAACTGTCCAACGGCGTCTGCTTAGGCGGTGCGAATTTCGTCAGATCGATCCCGTCTACAGCAGTTTTGTATTCGTCGAGCGTTGGCGTGCGCCCCAGGATTGCCGACAGAACAACAACCGGCGTGGAGCCCAATAGGGACTCGCCTCTCTTGGTCTCAGAGTCCGCCACGACACGACCTTGGAAAAGACGGGTCGAGGTTGCCAAAACCGTATCACCTTTCGCGGCTTTCTCCTGGTTTCCCATGCACAAGTTGCAGCCCGGACGTTCCAGATAGAGGATATTCTCGTACTCCGTCCGGGCTTTCACCTTGGGCGCCGTGTCGTCAAACTCGAACCCGCAATACTTTTGCAGGATCGCCCAGTCGCCTTCTTCCTTCAACTCATCAATGATGTTGTAGGTCGGTGCCGCAACGACCAGGGGCGCTTGGAACTTCACTTGTCCATACTCTGCCTCCAGGTTGCGCAACATCTGCGCGACGATCTTGATGTCCCCTTTGTGGACCATGCAGGAGCCGACAAATCCAAGATCGACCTTCTTTTCGGCACGATAAAACGAGATGGGCCGTATGGTATCGTGGGTATAGCGCTTTGAGACATCCGCGTTGTTCACATCCGGGTCCGCGATCATCGGCTCGATGATCTCGTCCAAGTCAACCACAACTTCGGCGAAGTACTTTGCATTGTCATCCGGGCTAAGGGCAGGCTTTTCGCCAGACCTGATTTCGGAAATCCGACGATCAGCGATATCCACCAGGCCTTGCAGCATTTGGGCGTCGTTATCCATACCCTTTTCGATCATGATCTGGATGCGGCTTTTCGCAATTTCCAGACTTTCAATGAGCGTTTGATCATTCGAAATGCAGATGGAGGCCTTGGCTTTCATCTCGGCCGTCCAATCGGTGAACGTAAAGGCCTGGTCCGCCAGCAACGTACCGATGTGAACCTCGATAATCCTGCCCTGGAAGACATTGTCGCCGTGCTGCGCCAGCATTTGCGCTTGGGTCGCATGGACGACATCCCGGAAATCCATGTGCGGAGCCATTTGGCCTTTGAATGTCACCTTCACGGTCTCTGGTATGGGCATGGTTGCCTCACCCGTCGCCAAGGCCAGAGCAACCGTTCCCGAGTCAGCACCGAAAGCCACACCTTTCGACATACGGGTATGGCTGTCGCCGCCGATAATGATCGCCCAGTCATCGACGGTGATGTCATTCAGCACTTTGTGAATCACATCCGTCATGGAATGGTACACACCTTTTGGGTCCCGTCCGGTGATCAGGCCAAATTTATGCATGAAAGCCATAAGCTTAGGTGTGTTGGCCTGCGCCTTCGCGTCCCAAACGGACGCCGTATGGCACCCTGACTGATAGGCCCCATCGACGCTGGGCGACAGGATGGTGGCAGCCATCGCTTCCAATTCTTGCGCCGTCATCGGGCCCGTCGTGTCCTGACTGCCGACAATGTTCACCCTGACCCTGGCATCCGATCCGGCATGTAACACCTTGCCAGGGGCAACTCCCACGGCATTGGCGTTGAAGATTTTCTCAACAGCCGTCAGACCCTGGCCTTCAATGCTGATCTCTTTGGACGGCGCAAAAACCTGCGGTGGCTCGA
>JBCBGY010000162.1:0-5530 GCA_038526275.1 Pseudomonadota bacterium
CCGGTTGGGATCAGCCGGTGGCGGAAGGGCTGCATCGGGGCGTTGCGGTCCATAAGAGTTTCAACAGCTATGTGGCCGAGATTGCCGAAATTCGGATGGAAGAATACGGAACGGTCAAAGTAGAGCGGGTGGTCTGTGCTGTCGATTGCGGGGTGCCGATCAACCCGGACAATATCAGGGCGCAGGTTGAAGGCGGGCTCGGCTACGGCCTGTCGGCGCTTTTGCGGGAAGAAATCACCATGACTGACGGTGAGGTGGATCAGCTCAACTATCCCGATTATGCCCCTTTGCGGATCACCGATATGCCGGAAGTTGAGGTTCATATTGTGGCCTCGACTGAACCACCGACCGGAATAGGCGAGCCAGGCACACCGCCAATTGGACCGGCTGTTGCGAACGCCGTTGCGAAGGCCACGGGGCAACGTATTCGTACGTTGCCTTTTACAAGGCATGGGTTGGCCTAAGGCATAGTCTATGGGCGCGCCTGGGCCGGGCGCGTCCAAAGGTTGCAGATCAGCCATTGGCAAAAGGGGCGGGCTTGTCCTATGTGCAGGCAAAATCGCTTATGCCAGAGGACGAGGATTCATGGCCAAAATCACCTATATCGAGCACGGCGGCAAAGAACATGTTGTAGAGGTCGCCGACGGCCTGACCGTTATGGAAGGGGCGCGGGACAATAACATTCCCGGCATTGATGCCGATTGTGGCGGGGCCTGCGCCTGTTCGACATGCCATGTCTATGTACATGCCGATTGGACCGACAAGCTTCCTGCTATTCAATCGATGGAAGAGGATATGCTTGATTTTGCCTTCGAGCCGAAGCCGGGCCAAAGTCGGCTGACGTGCCAGTTGAAGGTCACACCCGCTCTGGATGGATTGGTTGTCCAGATGCCCGAAAAGCAGATCTGAGCCTTTTCGGTGGCGCCGCGTCTGCTGTTTCGCATGTGGGGACGTTCCACCCGCGGCGCGTTGCCAACGTTGTGCCTGTTGCTGTCGTTTCTGAGCTCCGACGGCGCAGCCGAGACTAAGGGGGAAATCGTCGAAGCGCGGTATGCGAACCCCACGACGCGTTATCCGCACGGGGTTTTGGGTGATGAGATCGAGCATACCCAGTTGGTTCTCAGTCTCAAACCTGGGCCAGAGATCCGGTTCGAACTGCCGGACGAGCTGGTCTTTGAGGATGTTGCCCCGCGCCTTGCCGATCTAGATGCCGACGGTCTGCCAGAGGTGATCGTGGTTGAAAGCCACCAGGCGCAAGGGGCTCGCCTTGCGATCTATGGAGCTGATGGCCGGATCACTGCGACGCCTTTCATCGGGCAGCGGTTTCGGTGGCTTGCCCCCATTGGCGCCACTGACTTGGATGGAGATGGCCGCATCGAGATAGCCTATATCGACCGGCCCCATTTGGCCAAGCATCTGAGAGTATGGCGCTATCAGGATAATGGTCTGGTGCCGGTGGCAGATCTGGGCGGCCTAAGCAACCACAGGATAGGTGAGCCTGACATTGCCGGTGGGTTGCGCGATTGCGGCGATGGCCCTGAAATGATTACCGCAGATGCGGCCTGGCAAAACTTAATGGCGACCCGGTTCGTAGAGGGTCGTCTGGTCAGTCGCCCGATCGGACCTCACCGGAACAGGCAGTCTTTTGCGGAAGCGCTGAAGTGCTGATCAGGACTTGCCAAGGACGCGCCAGCCGATGTCTTTGCGGTAGAAGCCTTCCTTCCATTTGATTTGCTCGGCCAGGGCGTAGGCCCGCTGATGGGCCTCTTCGAGCGTGGCGCCCCGCCCTGTGGCATTCAGCACGCGACCGCCATTGGCCAGCACTTTGCCGTCTTCCTTTGACGTGCCGGCATGAAAGAGCATTTCAGTACTCGACTCTGGCAACTCGTCCAGGCCGCCGATCACCGTTCCCTTCTGATAGCCACCCGGATAGCCATCTGCTGCCAAGACAACTGTCATGGCATGATCATCGGCCCAATGAACCTGCATATCTGCCAGGCGCCCTTCGGCGCAGGCTTGGATCAGATCAAAGGCTTGACCTCCAAGTCGCATCATCAAAGCCTGTGTTTCGGGGTCCCCGAAGCGGGCATTATATTCCACAAGGCGCGGTTGGCCGTCCTTGATCATCAGGCCGACATAGAAGACGCCTTGGTAGGGGATCCCGCGCTTTGTCATCTCTGCCACGGTGGGTAGGACGATTTGGTCGAGGACGGCTTGGCAAACGGCGTCGGTCAGGATGGGAGCTGGGCTGTATGCGCCCATGCCACCGGTATTTGGGCCCGTGTCACCTTCGCCCACGCGCTTATGGTCTTGGGCCGTACCAATTGGCAGCACGTTCTGGCCGTCGCATAGGACGAAGAAGCTCGCCTCTTCGCCGTCCATGAATTCCTCGATCACGACCGAAGCGCCCGCTGCCCCGAAAGCGCCACCCAGAATGTCGTCGATGGCCTGCAGAGCGGTTTCCTCGTCCATCGCGACGACGACCCCTTTGCCCGCCGCCAAACCGTCGGCCTTGATCACGATGGGGCACCCTTCGGCCTGAACGTAGGCCCGTGCCGCATCAGGGTCTTCGAACTGGGCCCAACGGGCGGTGGGGGCGCCGCAGGCATCGCAAATCTCTTTTGTGAAGGACTTGGAGGTTTCCAATTGTGCGGCAGCAGCAGACGGGCCGAAGACGGCGATACCCGCCTCGCGTAGCCGGTCGGCCACCCCCGCGCCCAAGGGGGCTTCCGGGCCAACGATGACGAAATCGACGGCGTTCTCCTCTGCGAATGTTACGACCGCGGCCCCATCGCAGATGTCGAGATCCGCGCATTCCGCCGTGGCCGCAATCCCCGCATTCCCAGGTGCCACGATCAGCCTGTCGCATTTCGGGTTTTGCTTCACAGCCCAGGCCAGTGCATGTTCGCGCCCGCCGCCACCCAGGATCAAGATGTTCATGGCTTACCCCGCTTTGCCCGACGCCGTGGCTTAGCCAAGAGCCTGCGCGACTGCAAGCAGTGGCCTCTTACCATTCGTTCCGGCGGTGACATGGCGGGAGCCTCCAGACAGGGAAATGATGTGTTTTGACGGAAATTGAGGCTTGGTCTTGCAGTCGGCTTTGATTGACTTGACCATGCTGTCATCCCTTAAGGCGAGAGGATCATGGCGCGCAAGAAACGTGCAACCAAACTGCCAGCACCCTATTTGCGGCGCGTTAGCCGCCAGCCTGATCTGGCATTGGAAGGGCGGGGATACCCTTTCGATGTGCCCTGGCTGGGTGACCCGGATTTTGAGCTGGAATTCACCACGCCTGTCACCGTCATCGTTGGCGAAAATGGCTCGGGGAAGTCGACCCTGATCGAGGCGATTGCTTGGCTCAGTGGGTTCACACCAGCGGGTGGCGGCCCCTACAAAGGGGCGGGGATGAAGGCCGAAGACACCGAGGTTAGCGGTGCGCAACTGGCGGATTTCCTCCGTGCCGCCTGGTTGCCCAAGGTCAATGCCGGTTGGTTCTTTCGGTCTGAAACGTTCTTTTCCGTCGCGCAAGTGATCGCTGGTGATTACCTTTCCTGGTCCCATGGGGAAGGGTTCCTGCGGATCTTTAGTGAGAGGATGGGAGAGCCCGGACTGTATTTGATGGACGAGCCGGAAAGCGCACTGGCCCCCGAACGGCAACTTGATCTGGTCCGGCTGCTCAACCGGATTCAGTCCGAGGCGTCCGCCCAAGTGATTATGGCCACCCACTCGCCAATTCTCATGGCGGTGCCGGGTGCACGTATCTTGCAGATCCAACGCGATCGGATCGATGAAACCCATTTCCTAGATACGCGACACTTCCGCATGTACCGCTCTTTCGTGATCGACCCGGAAGGCTTTATCAAAGACGCGCTGGAACAGGATGACGAGGATCTATTCTAACCGGCTCTGGCATCTCGCTCGCAGCCGTCTAGACTGGGCCCATGGATTTGCTGGAAGATAGCGGGGCTGGACCCGTCTCGAACGCACCGGAATTCTCGGTCAGTGAACTTACGGGCGCAATCAAACGCACTCTGGAAGGGGCGTTTGGCCGGGTAAGGGTGCGTGGCGAGGTTGGTCGGGTCGTCCGGGCCAAATCCGGGCATCTCTATTACGACATCAAGGATGATCGGAATGTCATCTCTTGCACCACCTGGAAAGGACAGGTCGCGGGTTTGGGCGTTCTGCCGGAAGAAGGGTTGGAGGTGATCGTCACCGGTCGACTGTCTGCTTTTGGCCCGCAATCCCGCTACAGCATCAACGTTGACACAATCGAAGTGGCGGGCGCCGGTGCCCTGATGGCGATGCTGGAAAAGCGAAAAGCGCAGCTTCAGGCCGAGGGGTTGTTTGAGGCAAGCCGCAAACGGTCATTACCTTATCTGCCGGAAGTCGTTGGCGTGGTCACGTCGCCGTCAGGTGCAGTCATCCGGGATATCCTGCACCGGTTGCGCGACCGTTTTCCCCGCAAAGTTTTGATCTGGCCTGTGGCGGTGCAAGGGGCCAAATGTGCGCCGGATGTGTCGGCAGCCATCGCTGGGTTCAACCGCCTGACGCCAGGCGGTGCCTTGCCTCGGCCCGACTTGCTGATTGTGGCCAGAGGCGGTGGATCTATCGAAGACCTTTGGGGGTTCAACGAAGAGATCGTGGCCCGGGCTGCCGCCGCTTCTGACATTCCGCTAATCTCCGCTGTCGGACATGAAACCGACACAACCTTGATCGACTTCGTGGCGGACAAACGCGCGCCTACGCCGACAGCAGCGGCGGAAATGGCTGTGCCGGTACGGCTCGACTTGTTGGCGTGGGCCGATGGGCAGGGCGCTCGACTCAGCCGATCCATGGCCCAGTCGATGGGGCAACGCCAACAGCGGTTGCGAGACCTGGCACGTGCTCTCCCCCGTCCCGATAGCCTGCTGATGCCAGCCGCACAACGGTTGGATATATGGAGCGACCGGCTGCCCAATGCGCTGCGAACCGGCTTGCACCAACGCCGCTTGCGCTTGACCCAAGCTGGTCTCCGTCCGCAGATGTTGCGTGGTCTCCTGACTGCGAATCGCGATCGATTAGGCCTGCTGGACCGTCGCGGACCAATGGCGCTACAACGCCGGGTCGGCCACGCCAGCCGCGACCTGGGCAGCTTGGCGGCGCGGCTGCGCCTCAGCCTTTTGCAACAGGACCTGGCCCGCAAAACCGAACAATTCACTCGGCTGACCCGTCAGTTCGCCGATCTGGCGCGGACTCAACAGCAGGCTCGCAGAGATCAATTGGCCGCCCTTGATAGGCTGCGCGAGACGCTGGGCTATCAGGCAACGCTCGCGCGCGGCTACGCTGTCATCCGCTCCGGCCCGCGGGTGATTACGACCCGGGTCGAAGCACTGGCCGCCCCATCCCTGGAGATTGAATTCAAGGATGGCCGCCTGACGCCAATGGCAAAACCTGGTTCCCCCGCCAAACCTCGCAAGAAATCGGTCTCCGACCCGCCTGACCAGGGCTCTTTGTTCTAGAGGTCTGACGAACCCGCCGGAGGCTCCCCCGC
>JBCBGY010000162.1:5630-10223 GCA_038526275.1 Pseudomonadota bacterium
ACCCTGCCAGGATCTCGTCCACCCAGGCTGGCACGATCTCGGTGGCGGGGCCGTAACGGCCTGCGTCAAACTGGCGGGCACCGCCTGACGGTTCCAAGTTGATTTCCAGCGTTTCGGCACCCAAGGCCCGCGCCTGCTGGACGAAACCCGCTGCCGGGTAAACCTCGCCCGATGTGCCGATGGCAACGAACAAGGCAGCTTGCCGCAGTTCGGTATCAATCCGCTCCATTTGATAAGGGATCTCGCCGAACCAAACGATATCGGGGCGGGTCGATGGTTGCGCACATTTGGGACAGGGATCGGAGGATTTCATCTCGCGCGGCGCATCCCAACGATGACCACAATTCGCACAAAGCGCTCGCATAAGCTCGCCATGCATATGGATTACCATAGATGCACCGCCGCGTTCATGCAGGTCGTCTATGTTCTGGCTCACAATCACAACACCATCGCGGCCCTTCTGTAACCGGGCCAAGGCGCGATGCGCCTCGTTGGGCTCGGCCTCCAAACAATTGGCGCGGCGCGCATTATAGAAATCGTGAACGAGATCGGGATTGGCGGCAAAACCCTCAGGCGTCGCCACCTCGGACAAATTGTATTGCGACCAAAGCCCGCCCGCATCACGAAAGGTCCCCAGCCCGCTTTCGGCGGACACGCCAGCGCCGGTCAGGATGACAATTTTGCCAGACACAGTCATCGACGCAGGACCTTCAGTGCTTGGGTTTTGACATAGTCATAGCGAGGCGGAGAGATGAACTCCCTCAATAACTCTTCCCCTTCACTGTGGTAGTGGGTCAAGGCGTAGCTTCCGGGTGGGTGGGACTCCGTCGGTACCACCGCCGATGCGCCCGACATCAGACTGACGGCTTGCAACGGACAGGATCCCAAATATTCGATGAACAAATAGACTTTGGGATATTGCCCGACCAATGGCCCAAACGAGATGCCTAAGATCTCGGAACCGTCTCTACCGGGCAAAGCATCTCGGATCTCATATCGTTGCGGTCCTGCCAGAACGATATCATGCCATGCGCCAGGGGGGCAGGCCATGGCTGCCATCGAACTTAACAAGCAAAGCAAAACGGCTCCGAGCCTAGCCGCAAATCGCCTGGGCTGTTGAACCAAAGTTCTTCCATTTCTTCCAGAAAGCCTCGTTGCTCGCCCGATCCGATTGACGCGTATCCTGGGCCCGCTGGGGTTCAGAGAAAAACTTGGCCCCCTTACGTTGGTCTCGGCTGGTGAGCGTCTGATCCGCCACATACTGCAGACACCGGCAAAGTTCGCGCGAGGCCGGTCTGTCCGAGTTGATGCAGGCACGTTCGATGGTACCACGGGCAGAGACCCCTTGGACGGCTGCGACTAAGATCAGCCCTGTTGCCAGGGCCAAGAGTAAAGGCTTCATCTGCTGCTCCGCTTATCACGTCCGACTTTGCGCCGGTTTCTGCACAGTTTGTGCAAAAATGGGCGCAAACTCAATTCACTTATCTGCGTTAGGCCCAAGTTTTGTGCGCCCACGGGTCGGCAGCCCCCGACGTTCTGATAGGTGCGACATTTACCAGGAAATTGACGATTTGCCTCAGACAGGCCCCAATTCGCCAGTAACGCCTCGGAAAGACCCGGAGGTATCATGCGACTGGTTTTTCTCATCATTTCATTTTCAATCATGTCCGCCGCTGTATCGGCCAAAACGGCAAAAGAAACGGTGCGTGACCTCGTCTTGCAAGGAAGTTTCGAAGCGGTTGAGGCGAGGTTTGCCGACGCCCATGCCGCTTCGCTCGAAGGCTCGATTGACTATGAAGAGTTGCGGGAAATGTCTCGCGTCTTTAGTGTGACTGACCCGCGGGTCTGGGAGTTTTCAGAAGCTTGGCTCGAAAAGTATCCTGGTTCGCCTTATGCCCATGCTGCCAACCTTTGGTTACATTATGCGGCTGGTGTTTTGGTCGTCAGATTTGGTGACAATCAAACGAACTGGCCGGCGGCGCGCGAGCTGTTTTATTCGCACATGCAATGGGCTCTTTACCATGCGGATGCGGCCAGTAGGGCAGCGCCCGACTACATTCCCGCAACCGATGGTATTTTGAGGTTGCAGCGGTATCTGCACATGATGCCGCAGGACGCGTTCTGGGATTATCTGGATAGCGTTATGGACCTCACACCGTCCTATGGCTCGCTCCTGCGGGCCAGTTGGTCGATTGTTACGGAAACGGGCGAAGGACATTTCGATGATCCCGTCGTTTTGCAGTTTTGCGAACGTTTTGCCGCGCGCGTGGCGAATAAAGAAGGCTACACTCCCGAAATTTGCCGAGCCGATATCGCCTTGGAAGGTCGTCAGTGGGAGCCGATGAAAAATCTGTATGAGGCTCTCGAAAAGTCGGAACATCCCATTCTCCAAGACAATAAGGTCTTTATTGCATCGAAGAGTGGTGGAACACCATTCGACCAAGACCTGGAAGACTATCTTTCGGAAAGCGATAACACGGACGTCAAAGCGGCGGATTGGTATGCAAGTTCCCGGCCAACGGCGAAGGCTTTCCTGCTGTATGAGAAGGTCTACAACCAGGCGATTGAAAGAGCGCGCCGAGAGCTGGAATTCGACCCCTACAATCCTTGGCTGATCGACTATTTGCTCCGCACATCTCATCCGGGGATGATGGCTATTGAAGAGCCGATTTCTCGGGAGGAACGCTGGCGTCTGCTGTTCCGAAAGCTTGTGGTCAGCCCCTATGATTCGTGGACCTGGCGCGCTCTGGCCCACGTGCTTCGGCAAGATGAGCATGGAGAGGATCTTTCGAAAACTGAATGGTTAGAAATCGCCGCGCCGTACTTTTCCAATATGGTCACCTTTGGTCAGCACACACTGGACGTTCTGGTGGACTATCGATGGAATTTCCTCGGCGAACTGGACCGTATCGATCGCGACCTGAACCGGAAAAAGATTACGCCGGTTCAAGCGGAGTTGGCCCGGGATCCCCTTCAATGTCCCTATATTAGGCTATCGCGCCTGATCGAATGGCAATGTACCCGCTATCAGATCACCAATACCCATGAATGTGAGGTGATGGGCCCGACGGATCCGCTCCTTCAGCGCCTGATTGACAGGTCGGCCAGAGGGGGCGAATGCCGGACCGAACGGACAGCTCCGATCGAAGATCTGTTCTACACGGAACAAGTGGTCGAGATGCCGCGACATGAAGACATCATGAGCGTCACCATCAAACGTTGACCGGCCCCCGGTTCCCTTCCATATCAGGCCAATGACTGACCTGACCCATATCCGCAATTTCTCGATCGTGGCCCATATTGACCACGGAAAGTCGACGCTCGCTGACCGGCTGATCCAGCTCACCGGCACCGTGGCCGAGCGGGACATGAAAGAGCAGCTGCTCGACAGTATGGATATCGAGCGGGAGCGGGGGATTACGATCAAGGCCAACTCCGTCCGGATCGAGTATCCGGCGAAGGACGGTCAGACCTACATTCTGAACCTGATCGACACACCGGGCCACGTGGATTTCGCCTACGAGGTGAGCCGGTCGATGCAGGCCGTTGAAGGGTCGCTTCTGGTGGTCGACGCTTCGCAAGGGGTCGAGGCCCAGACGCTCGCCAATGTCTACCAAGCCATTGACGCCGATCACGAAATCGTCCCGGTTCTGAACAAGGTCGACCTGCCCGCCGCCGACTGCGACCGCGTGGCTGAGCAGATCGAAGACGTGATCGGCATTGACGCTACGGACGCGATCCAGATCTCTGCCAAGACCGGCATCGGCATCCCTGACGTGCTGGAGGCCATCGTGCAGCGCCTGCCTGCGCCTGAAGGCAACCGCGACGCGCCGCTGAAGGCCATGCTGGTTGATAGCTGGTACGACCCTTACCTGGGCGTGGTCGTCATGATCCGCGTTATGGACGGTGTGATCAAAAAGGGCGACCGCATCCGCATGATGCAGACCGGCGCCACCTACCCCATTGACCGTTTGGCTGTTCTACGGCCTGAAATGGAGAATATCGCTGAACTTGGTCCCGGCGAGATCGGTGTGCTGACGGCCTCGATCAAGCAGGTTCGCGACACCCGTGTGGGGGACACGATCACCCACGAGAAACGCCAGACCACGGACCCGCTGCCGGGCTTCAAGCCCGCCCAGCCGGTGGTATTCTGTGGCCTTTTCCCGGTCGACAATGCGGAATTCGAAGACCTGCGGGACGCGATTGAAAAGCTCGCCTTGAATGATGCGAGCTTCAGTTTCGAGATGGAAACCTCCGCCGCCCTCGGTTTTGGCTTCCGCTGCGGCTTCCTGGGGCTGTTGCATCTGGAGGTGATCCGCGACCGGATCGAGCGCGAGTTCAATATTGAACTGATCACCACCGCGCCTTCGGTCATCTACCATGTCCATATGAAGGACGGGTCGATGATGGAACTGCACAACCCCGCCGACATGCCCGACATGACGCTGATCGACCATATCGAGGAGCCCCGGATCAAGGCGACGATCCTGGTGCCGGATGATTATTTGGGCGACGTGCTGAAGCTCTGCCAGGATCGCCGGGGCATTCAGGAGGACCTGACCTATGCGGGCAGCCGCGCCATGGTGGTTTATG
>JBCBGY010000163.1:0-10039 GCA_038526275.1 Pseudomonadota bacterium
CTCCTTGTTGCGTTTCGCCCTTCCGACCGGTGGGCGGTTGTTCTTGATTAGATTTCCTTGCGCATCGCCCAGCCCGCCATGCGCCGCTCCAAGAAGGCGAAGATCGCGTAAAGCGATATGCCCATGGTCGCGAGCACCATCAGGCCCGAGAAAACGAGCGGCACATTGAACTGGGACGAAGCGATCAGCATCATGTTGCCCACGCCCTTGTTGGAGGCGACGGTCTCGGCGATGACCGATCCCACAAAGCTGAGCGTGATGGCCACTTTGAGCGAGGCGAAGAAGTAGGGCAGGGACCGGGGCAGCCCGACATTCCAAAGGATTTCCCATTTGCTCGCCTTGAGCGAACGCATGACATCTTCCAGTTCCGGCTCGACGGTCGCAATCCCGGTTGAGACATTCACGACAATGGGGAAGATGCAGATGATCATCGCCGTCAGGATTGCAGGCACCGTTCCGGCCCCGAACCACAGAACAAAAATCGGCACGACCGCCACTTTCGGGATCGAAGATATGCCCACCAACAGCGGGTAGGCTGTGTCGTAGGCCAGTTTCGACGATCCGATCAAAACGCCCAGGGACAGGCCGATCAGGACACCGAAGAAGAAGCCAATCATCGTGGTGTAAAGCGTTTGCCAGGCGTGGGGCCAGATGGCGTGGGCATATTCCAGAAACGCCGCCACGATGCGGCTCGGGCGCGGCAGGATCAGTTCCGAGATCCCGGCCAGCAGGCAAAACAGTTCCCAAAACACGAAGACGCTGAGGATCAGGCCGGTTGAGGCCAGTTTTTGGGTTCGCGGGTTCATGCCGCGTCGGCCTTTTTGCCGGGCGTCGTGTGGACGATTTGCTGGCGGAGTTCCTGCACCAGTTGGACGAATGGCGCTTCGAACGTCACGTCGATGGGCCGGGGCCGTGCGAAGGTGACCGGACGGTCCTCCAAGATCCGTCCGGGCCGTGCGCTCATCACGCAGATACGGTTGGCGAGGTAGGCGGCTTCGCGCAGGTCATGCGTGACCAACAGAACCGTGGATTTCCGATTGAGCCAAAGCTCTTGCAGGGTCTGCCAAAGTTCTTCGCGCGTAAACTGATCCAGCGCCCCAAACGGTTCGTCCAGCAGCAAAAGATCCGGATCGTGGATCAGGGCGCGGCATAGATTGGCCCGCTGCATCATGCCGCCGGACAGTTGCCAGGGGCTTTTGTCGGCAAATTCCAACAACCCGACCTGGTCGAGCAAAGCGTCGACGCGGTCTTTGTATTCGCTGTGCCGCTTCCTGCGATAATGCGCCTTGAACGGCTCGACGATCTTCAGGGGCAACATGACATTGTCGCGGATCGTCATCCAAGGCAGCAGCGAGGCGCTTTGGAACGCCATGCCAACCCGGATGGGCTTGGCCCCCAATTCCCGCCCGCCAAAGAAGATGTGGCCCTGGCTGGGTGTGAGCAATTCGCTGACCAGCTTCAGGATCGTTGATTTGCCACAGCCCGACGGGCCTACGAGCGCAACAAAGTCGCCCTGAGAGATGCTTAGATCCGTCGGGCAAAGAGCTTCCGTCGCGTCTTTGCCCGTGTTGTAGGTGACGCCCACGCCTTCGAACTTGACCAACTCGTCGTGGTTCACCCGTCACCTGCCGTACCCAGTAGATGGGCCAGGGATTGGTTAACGTTGCAGGGGGCCGGTTTGGGCATGGCTTGGATGTCTGTGACCTGTTGGCCATGGCCGGCTGTACCGTCGCAGAACATCCGGTCGCGTTGGATGAACGTGCCGCGGACCAGCGTGTGGAGAGGTGCGCCCAGGGTTTTGTGACCTTCGAACGGGGTGACCTTGCCGCGGCTGTGCAAACGGTCTGCGGCCACGGTTTCTTCCCGTGTCAGGTCGAGCACGGCGATGTCGGCATGGGCGCCGACCGCAATCCGCCCCTTGGCGGGCCAAAGCCCAAAGGCGCGGGCTGGGTTGGCCGAGGAAAGCCGCACATACTGTTCCAGTGTCATGCGCCCCGCGGCGACTTCGGTCAGCATCAGGGGCATCTGGGTTTCGACGCCCGGAAAACCGCAATCCGCCTTCCAGATGATGTCGCTGCGCTTTTCCTCGGGCGTGTGCGGCGCGTGATCGGTCGAGATCATATCGACCACGCCATGCGCCAAAGCATCCCAGATCGCAGCACTGTCTTTAGCCTCGCGCACTGGCGGGTTCACCCGGATTACGCTGCCGAGCCTTGCGTAGTCGTCCGAATTCAGCAGCAGATAGCAGGGGCAGGTCTCGCCCGTCACATCAACGCCCCGGGCCTTGGCTTCGGCGAGAGGGCGCAGTTCACCAGCGGAAGAGATATGCAGCACATGGATCCGCGCACCCGTCCATTCTGCCAGGATCGCGGCGCGGGCCACGGCCTCTATCGCCACCACTTCGGGTCGCGCGGCGATATGGTGGATCGGATCGTTCAGCCCGGCCGCCTCCAGCTTGGCCTGACGCCAGGCCATGATCGAAGCCGTCTCGGCATGGAGCGAGATCCGTAAGCCAGATTGAGCAATGATCTCAAAGCCTTCTAGCATCGCGCCGGTCGACGGAGAGGGCAGGTTGCCGAACGTATTGCCCATGAAGCACTTGAAGGCATTGGCCCCTGCAGCGATCAGGCCCGGGATCTCGTCGATATTGTCTTCGGCCAGCAGGCCGTAGATCCCGTAATCGACACACGCTTTCTGGGCGCAGGCCTGCTTCTGCCGAAACTCCGTCACGGACCGCGTTGGTGGATGCGTATTTGGCATCTCAAACACGGTTGTGACCCCGCCCATGGCGGCGGCCTGGCTGCCGGTCTCCCAATCTTCCTTGTGGGTGTAGCCTGGCTCGCGGAAATGCACATGCACATCGATCGCGCCAGGGATCAAATGCAGGCCCGCGACATCGACAATCTCGGTGGCCGTTCCTAGCGTACCCGGAGCTCCAATCGCCGAGATGATGCCGCCCGTGATCGCCACATCCGCCAGGTCCCGGGCGGTTTCGTTCACCACTGTGCCGCCGGTCAGGATCAGATCGGTCATAGCGCGGCCCATCCCCCATCGACCGGCAAGTCGACACCGGTCAGTTGCCGTGCCCGGTCGGAGGCCAGAAAAAGCGTGGCCGAGGCCACATCTTCATCTGTACTGATCCGGCCCAGGGCATAGTCCGAGGCGTGCTTTTTTGCGGCCTCTTCCTCGGAAATGCCGTGCTGTGCGGCGACCTGGGGGACGACCTTCTCGCGAAAGCGGGGGCCATCGACCATGCCCGGGGCCACAAGATTAACGTTGATATTGTCGGGCCCTAGCTCCAGCGCAAAGCTTTTGGTCATGCCGCGCAAACCCCATTTTGAGCTGGAATAAGACAGCCGCATCGCCCGCCCGCGCATGCCGAACGTGCCGCCGACATTGACGATCTTGCCGCCGCCCCTGGCCTTCATCACCGGCGCAACCGCGCGGATCAGGTTGAAGGGGCCCAGGACATTGAGCCGGTGGATGTCATCAAACTCCTCAAGCGTGGTTTCCAGCCCCGTCTTGCCGATCGGCCCGGTGCCGCCTGCCACATTGACCAGCACATCGATCTGCTCGTGAAACGCGGCCTTCACCCCGTTGATGGCGGCCTCGACCGAACCCGGATCCGTGACATCGCAGCGAAAGATCTCTGCCGAAACGCCCAAATCCCGCGCCTCGGCACGGACCGGCTCAATCGCCTCCGTGTCCCGCCCGAGCAGGGCCAAATGCGCCCCTTCCCGGGCAAATCCGAGCGAGATCGCCGCACCCATCCCCTTCGCAGGGCCGGTAATGACCCCAACCTTATCCTTCAAACCAAGATCCATCGGGGGTCAGAGCAGCTTGTAAATCCGTTCGTCTTCTGCAGGCAAGAAGGCGTCAGAATAGATCTCCTCGGGCGCGGGGGTCCGCGGCAGTTCGTTGGCCTTCACCACCAGATCTATGGCGCTTTTGAACCGGTCGGGATCCACATTACCCAGCCCGGTTTCCGCCAGTTCGGGATGGTTCATTTCATCCTGAAGCGTGGCAATCAGGCGCTCTTTCTCGATTTCCTTGTTGATCAGCGGCTCGCGCGCGGCGACTGCATCGACAGCGGCGTCGAGATCGGCCAGCGTGTCTTTGACACCCTGGTTGATCGCCCAACACAGGCCCTTGACCATTTCTGGTTCGTCTGCGGCCATCGCCTTGGGAATGATCATCCCGTTCGAATAAAGATCCATTCCATAGTCGCCGTAGGAAATGAACCGGATGTCCTCGTCAGGGTTCATACCCGACAGCTTGGCCGAAAACCGGATCGTGTTGACGTAACCGAAAACTCCTTCCACCTCTTCGGCCTTCAGCATCTGTTCGCGCAGATTCGACTTGAAATTGAGGATTTCGATCCCGCTCGTATCCAGTTCCGCCACATTTGCGAATGCGGGAAAGAGTTTGAGCGCACCATCATTGGCCGCGCCGCCCAGCAGCCGACCTTCCAGATCTTTGGCAGTCTTGATGTCTGAACTCGACAGAACCGCCACCGTGAAGGGCGGTTTGTTATACATCTGATAGACACAAAGAGGCGCCTCTTCGGGACTGGTGCCCGCCAAACGGATCAGAGCGTTCACATCTCCGAAACCGATGTCATACGCGCCGCCAGCGACGTGTCCAACAGCAGCCCCTGAGCCATTGCCTTGGTCCATCGTCAGATCAATGCCCGCCTCGTCGAAATAGCCTTTGTCCTTGGCCAGGAAGAACCAGGATTGTGGCCCCTGATACCGCCAGTTCAGGATCATTTTGAGCTTCGTCTTGCCTTGGCTCAGGGCGGGTGTTGCCAGGGCTGCCGTCGCGGCCGCACCAGCGAATTTTGCGAAAGACCGTCTTGTAATGATCATGTTTGGGCTCCTGTTCGGGTGTCTGATGCGGCGGCTGTTACAATGTCTTCTAAATTTGGTTTGGCGGCCCGCTGGTGCAGCAGGGGCCATTCATCACGGTGCCGGAATGTTCGTGGCGGCACTCTTACGGTCACTGATTCTGGCGTTGCTGTCTTTTGCTATTTTTTCCGCTCCCCGTTGCCTAAAACGCGACACACAGGGATAGTCAGAGGATGAAACACCTGACGACCTTCCGTGTCATCGACGCCATCGTTCGAACGGGATCGATCCGCGGCGCGGCAGAACATACGGCTCTTACGGCATCAGCCGTGCAACGGCGTTTGCAAGCCTACGAAGAGGAACTGGGATTTCCGATCTTTGACCGTGGCCCCAGAGGAGTGGAACTCAATTCTGCCGGCGAGATCGTCATACAGCACATCCGAGAGACATTTGCCGAAACGAAAAAGCTGAAGTCACGAATAGCCGATCTGTCCGGTTTGCGCCGGGGCGAGGTTCGGATTGGGTGCAGCCAGGCTTTGGTGCGGTACTTTCTACCAAGGCAAATCAAAGACTATCAGTCACAGTTTCCACAGGTGAACTTTGAAGTGACCGTGCTGGAACACAGTGCCGCACAACCAGCCCTGGAAAGCTATGCCATCGATCTGGCGCTGGTATTTGGCGCGGCGGATCTGCCAGATTTCAAGGCGCTTTTGGGCGTGCGACAACGCCTCGCCGCGATCATGGCCCGTGACCATCCGCTAACGGAGTTTGAAACGCTTCGTCTGCGTCAATGCTACGATTATCCGGTGATCGTACCGAGCAAGGGGCTGGGGAGCCGGGCCATGATTGACGTCGCCCTTCAGGAAAAATCCTTTGCCCGGGAACCTCGTCTCACCAGTAACTCCTTTGAATATCTCAAAGCCCATGTTTCGGGGACGACAGCCGTTTCGTTCCAGATCGAAGTTGGCGCTCCGTTGGAGCCCGTCACCGAACCCGGATTGGCCGCTCGGGTTATTGAGGCAAGAGATGTCATGCCTGGCATTCTTTGGATGGGCCAATTGGCAGGCCGAAGCCTTTCTGTGGCGGTTTCCCGTTTCGCTGATCAGATCGGACGGGACCTTGCCCAGATTTATGAGAATATATGAAACCACATCATCTGAGTTGGGCGAAAGCTTCGAACCCTCCCTGCTGATCCAATATAGCGGCTGAGCCTTTTCTAGTGACGTTTCGTGGCAATGACGGCTACCGGCCCGCCGCCTGCGGGCCCCTGGTGCTCGGCCCCGCCCGATACGAACAAGTCGGTGCGTCCCGTGAGACCGGCAAGCGCTCCGCCAACGAAACCGCGGGCATGACGGGTGGACGAGATGTCGCTATCATCCAGCATGGTGTGGCGTCTGCCGCGGATGGCACCGGACGGCGCGGCCTCTGCCTTTGCGAGAAGCGCCACAAGTGTCGCCGTAGTCCCCACGCCAAGTCTGGACATGGCGCTGGCGACCGGAGCTGTGTCTATCGCATCGGACATGACCGCGTGATCAATGATAAGCGGGCCGGACCAGGCTGCGCTCATGCCCAAGACGAGGATCTCATGGCCCATCAGTTCAACACCTGCAGAGGTGCTCGCGCGGGCCGAAAACACGTTCAGATCGACGCCAATCTGCACAATGTTGGCAGTAGTTTCGTCAAGTTCTCCTAAGGCTAGCGAAACTCCTAGCGCTGCAGCCCCGCGACTGAGCCCCATGGATTTCAGAGTATCAGTGGTCGCGGTCGGGTACAGTGCACAGGCAATGCGCTCTGCGGTGAGCAAAGGGCATTTGATCTGGACGAAGGCGACATCATCAGGGCCTCGGATCTGGGCCTTTGAGATTGCAGTTCGTACGCCGTCGGCCACGCATTCGATCTGCGCTTGGGTCCCTATTTCGTGGGCGTCCAGATCTCGGGTAACATGCGACGCCATGGCCAGGGCAGGGGCGTCGCTCTCGCCCGTGTCATCCAGGCTTTCAAAGGTGATCAAATGAGGCGAGAGCCCACCTTCGGTGCCGCCCGACATGACCAAGGCCACGCCTTGCGCATGTGGCCCCAGAAAACGCTCCAAGGCCATTACGGAAAAGGCCCTTGTGAAATCGTTGACGCAGCCATTTCCTTCGGTTTTTCCCAGGATCGCAACGAGGCGGCTCGGGTCAAGAACGCCCTGTGCGATTAGGGTCTCAAGGCCGGATACATCGTCCGGCGCAGAGGTCGGGATCACGTGGACACGGGCCTGAGGCATTAGGGCACCTTGGGTCGATAGTCGGTCGACGGCCCATGGCAACGGACGATCTCGGGCGAGCCGGTGATCGACTTCGCCACCGCGAGACCGGCCTCGCGTAGTTCCTCTTCGTCCCAGCCGACAGGCTTGCCGCCTGCCATGCAAAGCCGGCCCGCGACGACGACTGCGTCCACTTGTGAGCGGTTGTAATAGCGTACCAGTTCCCATTCGAAATCATGGCTCGGCAGGCATTCCGGGTGCATCATGTCGAGCACCAGAAAGTCTGCCGACATGCCCGGTGCCAATGGCCCATGATCACCCGCGCCACCCGTGGCGAGGGCGCCTTGGGTGGTGGCGGCGTCCACCCAGGTCCAAGCCGCACCGCAGGAGAAATCAGCCACTGGCAGCGCATGTTCGATCCGTTGGCAGGCCTCGGCGGCCATAAGGTTCCGGAAGCCATCAGCGGAAGTTGTGTCCGACCCGACCCCAAAGCGCACGCCGCGTTGCGCGAACCGCAAGGCAGGCGCGACGGCATTGCCTTTCCAGACGCTTGCCAGAGGGTTGTAGCTTGTGGCGGTATCCGTCTCGACGATCAACTCGATCTCGGGTTCGGAAACCAGAGTAGTATGATGCAGGAGCACATGCGGGCCGAGCACCCCATGTTTGTGCAAAAGCTCCGTGGGCCGCATCCCATGTTTCAGGATACATTCGTGAACTTCTGGAAAATGCTCATTTGAGTGGATCTGCAATAGGATCCCGCGTTCGCGGCAGGCTTCGGACAGCGCTGCCAGGGTTTCGGGTCGGTTCCCCATGAATGAACTGCAGCAGACCGATGGCGCGATCAGATCGTACCCTTCGCAATCCGCAACATGGGCATCTATGACATCAAGAATTTCAGCCCAGGATTTGTTGCCATGACCCGTCCCAATCTCGCCAGAGAACTCATCGAGCCCACAGGCTGAAACGAGCCGGATCCCGGTTTCAACCGCAGCCCTGTGCACGCCTGCATTCTTTTCGAGCCCGTTCAGCCCGTAATTGACCACCTTCGTGAAGCCGCCGCGCAAGGCTTCCCAGAAGGCCCATTTCGCCGAGAGATAGGACTGTTCTTCGTCCATGTCCCGTTCCATCGGGTGCCAAATGCGGCGCCAAATTTGCGCAGGTTCGCCCCCGATGAGCGCCTTGCCGAAGATCTGCCCGACATGGGTGTGCGCATCGACAAAGCCCGGGATGATCGCACGCCCCGGAAGCGCCGTGGCGTTGGGGTAGTCCGCTGCGGGACCGATGCCCGCAATGCGGCCATCTGAAACGCACAAGGCCCAGTCGTGCTTGACACCATCGGGTGTAAGAAGCACGTCCGGCGCGAGGATGGTGTCGCCACCAATGAGTGTCGAAAAATCCATGGAGAGATGCGACCCCAAGCAGGGGCCGCCGCCTTTCACTAGTCGAGGGTGATGCGCGCAGGGTCGACGGCTTCAAGCGGCCCTGTGGC
Organism: Pseudomonadota bacterium; assembly: GCA_038526275.1. Taxonomy (GTDB): domain Bacteria; phylum Pseudomonadota; class Alphaproteobacteria; order Rhodobacterales; family Rhodobacteraceae; genus 188UL27-1. The sequence goes on from JBCBGY010000163.1 coordinate 8,582, forward strand.
CAGGTAGCCTTTGACGAGATCGCGGGATGGTTCTGCCTCGACCATGCCTTTATCGACGACCCAATTGGCCTGAACCTCAAGAATATCCAGAAGCCCGTTGGCGAGCCCGATCTCGTACTCGGCCTCCGGGAACTTCGCTTTGATCAGATCAAGGCTCAAAAGCCCCTCGGTCGCCGCTGCCAGCGCCTCCATCGCACCGTCAGGATTGGATTTGATATAGTCTTCGGCCTTGATCAGCGCGCGCACGATGGCTTGCAGATCTTCGGGACGGTCGTTCAGCATCTCGGGTGTCGCAGACAGAACGAACCAGGCGATATAGGCGTCGCTGCGATATTCGCGGTAATCGTCGCCAAGCGCCTTTTCGGCGGCCGGATAGAAGTCCGGGAACATGATGCCGGCGTCGATGTCGCCCCGCGCCAGTGCCGGAACAATGTCAGGCGGCGCCACGTTGATCACCTCGGCCTCGACCTCAAACTTTTCAAGAAGCGCCTCTGTAAAGAATTCCGTGTTAGAACCCATAGTTGTGCCGATTTTCTTGCCGGCGAGGCTGGACGGGTCTTCGAACCCGATCGACCCTTTCGAGATCATGCGATTTGCCGTGTATCGCGAAAGCGTTGTGAAGGTACCAAAGGGCTGTTCGCGCAGAGAGGCGATTGAGACCGGGTATTCTGCCATGAAAGCCACGTCGAGCTGCCCGCCAATCAATGCTTCTAACGCGCGTCGGCCCGATGTGAATTTGACCGTTTCAAGCTCGATCCCTTCTTCTTCGAAATAGCCCTCCGCCTGGGCCACAACGATGGGCAGGGTCTGCAGGTTTGGTGCTGTCCCTATGGTGATTTCTGCCGCCAGCGTGGCTCCGGTTGTCATCAGCGAGAGCGCCGTGGCACTCAGGATAGTTCTTAGAAACATTACCATTCTCCCAGTTGCTTATTCGGTTTCGTCGTGGCGGAGCAGTTGCAAAAGCTCGCTCCGAAGGTTGAGGAATGTGTCGCCCATGCGGTCGACAGGTCGGGGTCGCTCCAAAGGCACCTGGACCTTTTGAATGATCCGGCCCGGGCCGGCGGACATCACGTAGACGACGTCGGAAAGGCGCAGGGCTTCATCGACATCGTGGGTGACAAACAGCACCGTCTTGCGCCGTCGCATCCAAAGATCAGTGAGGATTTCGTGCATCCGGAGCCGGGTCTGTGCGTCCAGTGCGCCGAAAGGTTCGTCCATCAGGAGCACGTCGGGATCAGCGGCGAGCGTGCGGGCAATGGCCACGCGCTGCTTCATGCCGCCCGACAGTTCGCCCGGATATTTCCCGCCATGGTCCTGCAAGCGCACTTCCGAAAGGGCCGCCATCGCGCGTTCCCGACGTTCGGATTTGTTCAAGCCAAAACGTTTCAGAGCAAATTCAATGTTCCCGCGTGCGGTGAACCAGGGGAACAAGGCGAAGTTCTGGAAAATCACGCCGAC
>JBCBGY010000164.1:0-9947 GCA_038526275.1 Pseudomonadota bacterium
CGCCATTTGATTGGCTCGCCGCGCCTGGGTAAAGCCCATGATTACTTAAGGTATCAGAAGCGTTGAACCTGTTGTCGTGCCCGCCTCAAGATCGATATGGGCGGCGGCAACTTCAGACAGCGGGTGGCGCTGGTTGATGTTGATCGACACATGACCACCAAGGATCATATCGAACAGGCGGGTCGCCGAATGTTCCAGATCCGCGCGGGGGCCCACATAATTTGCCAGTGTCGGTCGGGTGAAATAGAGCGACCCGCCATGCTGAAGCTCGCTTGGCTTCACAGCGGGCGCTTCCCCGGTCGTCGCGCCGAACGAGACGAACATGCCATAGGTCGCAAGGCAGGCCATCGAGGTTTCATAAGTGGCCTTGCCAATACTGTCATAGACAACGGGCACCCCGGCCCCGCCGGTAATTTCTTTGACACGCGCGGCAATGTCTTCTGTCTTCCGGTCAATCGCGTGGGCATAGCCCTGTTCGAGCGCGCGCGCACAGTTTTCCGGCCCGGATGTTACGCCGATCATCTCGGCGCCCAGATGCTTGCCCCACTGTCCCGCGATTTGACCAACCCCACCTGAAGCAGCGAAGAACAGAACCTTGTCGCCTGGCTGCACCTTGTAGGTGCGCTCCAGCAGATATTCCGCCGTCATGCCCTTCATCAGTGCCGCTGCAGCAACCTCGTCCGAGATACCTTCCGGGATCTTTAGGATACGTGCCGCAGGCGCATTGCGGACCGTTGCATAGGCCCCCAGAACGCCGCCATAGACCACCCGGTCTCCGATGGCCAAACCGTCCACGCCGGAACCTACAGCCACGATCTCGCCCGCCGCTTCCAGCCCAAGCGGGCTCGGCGTGTTCATGGGGTAGTAGCCGGAGCGCTGGTAGATATCCATATAGTTCAGACCGATGGCCGTTTGCCGGATCTGCACTTCGCCTTCGCCCGGGGCTGCAAGGTCGACCTCTTCAAGCTGCATCACCTCGGGCGCGCCCGTCTGGTTCATGATAATCCGTTGTGCCATCGCGTTTTCCCCTACACCGTCGCGTCGCCGCTTTCGACCATGACGGTCTGCACCTCGCCCGCACCATTGGCCCGACGGAAGGCCGCGGCCTCATTATATTCGTCTGACTTAAAACAGGCCGTGCCCTGTTCCAATGTCGGAAACTCGATCACCACGAAACGGTGAAAATGCTCGGGCCCTTCCATGATCTCGTACTTGCCCCCGCGGGCCAGGACCTTGCCGCCATACTTGGCGATGATATCCGGCACGAGGTCGGTGTATTTCTTGTACTCAACGGGATCGTTGACCTTTGCGCGGGCAATCCAATAGGCGGGCATGGGGCGGGCTCCTTACATCAAAAGATTGGGCAACCAGTTGGCGATGCCGGGGAACAGGACGATCAGCAAAACGGCAAACAGCATCACGAACCAATAGGGGATTGAGGAATAGAAAATGTCCTGCACGCCCACTTTGCGATCGTTGATTGCGGCTTTGACGGTGTAGACCAATAACCCGAAGGGCGGCGTTAGAAGTCCTGCTTCAATCGCGATAATCCCGATGATTGCGAAGGCCAGTTGGTCATAGCCGAAGGCAAGTGCCACGGGTTCCAGGATAGGCACTGTGAGCAGCATGATCGAGATACTGTCGATGATCATGCCCAGGATGAACCAGATCAGGATAATAATCCCCAAGATGACGAACGGCTCGAACCCAGAGGATACGAAGAATTCCCGGATGGCATTGGTGACCCCGGTCATCGCCAATGTTCGGGAGTAGAGCGCCGCGGCCAGCAAAAGGATCAGGATCGGCGCGGTGGTTTTGCCGACGGAGTAGATGGCGGAAATGAATTCCTTCCACCGCATCCCCTTGATCCAGGCCAGGATCAGGGCGAACGCAGCCCCGGCGCCGGCACCTTCGGTGGGCGTAAAGAGACCGAACCAGATGCCGCCCAGAACAGCGCCGACAATGCCGAAAACGCCGAGCATCGACACGGCGATCTGGCTCGCGGGAAGTTCCATATTGCTGCTGTCAAACCCGTCTTCGACCTGGACCGTCTCATGGTCGATATGGGCCGCGCCCTCGCCAACCAGTTCCGGTTTCGTCAGGGCGCGGACGACGATGTAAAGGATGAAAAGGGAGGCCAACAACATGCCGGGCAGAACGCCAGCCAGGAACAAACGACCGATCGATTGCTCTGTCAAAATGCCCCAGACGATCATTAGGACGGAAGGGGGGATCAGCATGCCAAGGCAACTGGACCCTGCAATGGCCCCCAAGGAAAAACCGCGATTGTAGTTGTGGGCCTTCATTTCGGGATAGGCGATCCGGCTGAATGCGGCAGCCGAGGCGATGGACACTCCGGTTACAAAGGAAAAAACGGTATTGCCAAGGACGGTGGCAATGGCCAACCGAGCGGGGATTTTCTTGAGGCCACGGTTGATGGCCACATAGATGTCGGTGATGGCCCCGGATCGCCCTATGAATTCCCCCATCAACATGAAAAGCGGGATCACGGCGAAGGTGAAATCGCGAAGCGCCTCAGCCGCGGTGGAGGCAATGGTCGCCTCAACGATCCGCATTTTGCCGGTGACAAGATAAATCCCCACCAGGCTTGTCACACCCAAAGCCACGGCGACATGAACACCCAGAAGAACCAGCGCCAAAAGCAAGGCAACGATCAGCCCGGCGGTTCCAACATCGAACATCGCGTCAGATTTCCAGATGTTCGACGCGCAGGTCGAAGATTTCTATGACCGCCAGCAGGACATAATTGATACCTGCCAACCCGGCCCCGAAGATAATCATCCAGCGGGTCGGCCAAACCGGAACCCGCAGGGCCCCTTCGCCGTCAAACTCCCAATTCTCAAATGACCTGACCGCCGGTTTGATCCCGGCCTTGAGCAGGAAAAAGAATAACGCGGCCCCAAGCGCGAACGCGAAGATCAGCAGAGCTTTCTGTACCGGTTTCGGCATCATCCCAACCAGGAAGTCTGCCCGCAGCATCGCGTTGGACCTTATGGCATAGCCGATCTGCAGAAAGACGATCATCACCACGGAATTGGCGACAATTTCCTTTGTACCCGAGATCGGCATGTTCAGCGCCCGGGTGATGATGTCGGCCAGGATGAAGAAACACAGGAAAAACGCCCAAACCGCGCCAAGGATCATCAAGAACTTGGTGAGGCTGTCGCTTAATCGTACTAGGGGCATTGCGGCCTCGGATTGCGCAGATGCGCCGCCCCGCCCATGGTGCGGGGCGACCGTCGTTCGGTTATTTGATCTCGTAACGAACCGGCCATTCGTAGCCGTTGGCTTCTGCACGATCGAGCACCAGGTTCAGCACCTGCTTCGCGGGAAGACCCTGACCTTCGAGCTCGTCAGCCAGCGACTGCGGCCATCCAGCCAGGCTTTCGGCCCATGATTTGCGTACGCCCGGGTCAATTTCCGTCACGGTGATCAGACCTTTGAGCTCGTCGACCAGACGGTCATATTCGGACGCATTCACGATACCTGTTTGCTGTTCGTAGTCTGCGGCCACTTCATGCAGGATCTCTTTGAAGTCGTCCGGCAGTTCGGCGTAGGTGTCCTTGTTGATCGTCAGCCCATGCCAGGTCATCGAGCCGAACCCGATCAACGTATAATACGGACCGGGCTCATAAAGCTTCAGGTTCACCCAGGCCGAGGGGAACATGATCCAGCCTTCGTAGACGTTGGTGTTCATCTCGGTATAGGCCGTGGCAAGCGACGACTGTACCTCTGACACGCCAGCGAGCTTAAGCCAGTTCAGGTTCAAACCCGCGCCCGCAATCTTCTGTCCCTGCAGATCAGACAGATCTTCCCACGGAAATGAAGTACCCAGATTGTAGCCGCCATCTGCAATGCGGCTCAGCAGGATCTGGTTGAACTTGTCGTCAAAGACATCCGTCAGGTACGGAACCTCGGCATAGACCTCCTGGGCGATTTTCAATGACGTTTCGGGATCCATCGTGCCGAAAGGCATCATCACCTGAAACGCATGCAAGGGCAGGTTCGACGGCTCAAAACAGAAGCAGAAACCGCCGATATCAAGAATGCCGTCCTGAACGCCTTCCAAAACCTCGGTGACCTTTACGATCGAGCCCGAATAGCCCTCGACAAAGTTCACAGTGTGGTCGGTTCGGGCTTCGACCCGTTCCTTCAGCTCTTTCTGGAAATAGTCGATCATCAGGCCCGCATAAACCACGCCCGGCGGGTGGCCGGAGCCAATGCGTAGCGTGATATCCTCTGCCGTGGCAGCGGTACTGAACGACAGCGCAGCAAGCACAGCGGCGCCCGTCTTCATGACAGTGTTCATCTTGTCCTCCCTTGGATCCCCATCCGAATGGTTGCGCCCAATTCTTGTGATGGGTCGCGGGCCGCCGGATGCCGTTTTCTCGCTACTCTGTGGGTTTCACCTCTCTCGATCCTGCCAGTTTCCGTCTTGCAGTGGTCGTCACGCCGGGGCCGGAGCTTTCAGCGCGTCAACATCTGCCTTCAGGTTTGCTTTTTGCTCCGCGCTCAGCGGCACCAACGGCGGGGCCATACGGGTCCAGCTTTCATCGCCGGTGCGCCAGGCCTCCATCTGTTTCATGGCGGCCATCAACGGGTACTTAGAGGCGACAGCGCGAGCCGCTTTTACAAGAGCGAAGGCTTCACTGTCCCGACCGTCGACCCGACCCTTCTGGACATAGTTCGCAAAAGCGTTGGTTGATCCGGAAATGATACCGGCGCACCCGCCATCCAGCCCTTCGAACAGGAATGCCTCGCTGGACGGGTAGACGTCGAAGTCGGCGTCAACCCCGCCGGTGGCTTTGGCAAAGGCCAGTGCCTGAGACATGTCCCCACTTGAATCCTTTAGCCCTGCGACCAGCGGGCCAAATTCCTTCTTCAACCGGACTGCCACATCAACCGGGATCGGCGTCGCTGACATTTGCGGGAAATGATAAAGATAAACCCGCAGGCGATCATCGCCCACCCGTTCGACCAGCTGCGCAAAGTACCGGAACAAGCCCTCATCGCTGGGGTTCTTGTAGTAGAAGGGTGGCAGCACCAGTACATTCGGGAACCCCGCATCTATCGCGGCTTTCGAAAGGTCGATTGCATCTTGCGTCGCACAGGACCCGGTGCCGAAAATTGCGCGTGCCGGATCAAACCCGGCTTCGGCAAAGGCACCGGCCAGTTCCATCTTCTGGCGGAAGGATATGGAGTTTCCCTCGCCCGTGGTGCCAGTCGGCGCCACGCCATCACAGCCACCGGTGCTGGTCAGATGCTGGCAATAGGCGATCAGCTTTGGCGCATCGAGCGAGCCATCCTCCCGAAACGGGGATACGGCCGCCGCATAGATCCCTCTGACTGCTTTGGTCATCTTCTCCCCTACTCTGCTGCTGCCGAAGCGGCGCTGATGTCCTTGTTTGAGACCACGACTTTGATCGCATCATCCACCCGCTCGCGCGCATAGCGCAGCGCCTCGGGAAGATCCTGCATCGCAAAGGTGTGGGTATGGACCTTGGTCGCGTCGAACCGCTTTTCGGCCATGAAGGCCATGGCCCGGTGGGTGGCCGATCGGCCTTCGCCACGGATCCCATAAAGGTAAATGTTGTTCACGGCGAGGTAGCCCAGATCGAACTCCACGGGCTTCTTTGGGAAAGCCGCCAGGCAGACCTTGCCCCCCCGATTGGTCATATGGACCGCCTGATTGACGGTTGTTTCGCTGCCCGCGCAATCAACCACGTAGTCGGCACCTTTGGGGCCCACCAGTTCCTTGACCCGCGCCATCACGTCCTCGCTCCGGGCATCGATGGTCGCGTCTGCGCCAAGTTCCAGACCGATCTGATTGCGATTGGCCCGCGTGCCGACCAAAACCACCGGGTTCGCGCCCAGGGACTTCGCGACGGCGACGGCCAAAAGGCCAATGGGTCCGGGCCCAATCACAACAACGCTTTCGCCCGCGACCAACCCGCCAAGTTCAGTCAAACCGTACATCGAGGTACCCGCCGTCACGACCAACGTGGCCTCTGCGTCCGTCATATCGTCCGGCACCTTGATCATCGTATTGATGTTGTTGATCGCGTATTCTGCAAATCCGCCATTGGTCGTGAAACCATTGGCGCGATGGCCCTTGTTCATGTCGCCATAGTTCAGGCCGTAATTGTGGCAGGACGTGTACATGCCCATTCGGCACCGCTTGCACTGGCCGCATCCTGCATGGATCTCGACCGTAACGCGTTCGCCGATCTCGAACTCGTCCACGCCCGGCCCCAAAGCTGCAATAGTGCCCATATATTCATGGCCCGGCGTGAAGTTCTTGTTGAAGGGTGGCCCGCCTTCGAACATCGCGGGCGTGCCGTAGCTGATCACTTCCAGATCTGTCGCACAGATCGCCACAGCATCGATGCGGACAAGGGCTTCCGCCCGACCAGGAACCGGCACGTCCTTGTCAATCAGCTTCAATTCATCGGGGTCGCCCAGAACCCAAGCTTTCATCTGCTCCGGGACAGGCATCGAACTCGCGTATTTCACGCCCTGGGCATTGCGCATCATGTCGACAGCCTCCCCGGCTTTGGTGGCTGTTGGGCCACTTATTGGTTAACCAATACGGCCAAAGCACGCCGATTGGTCATCAGTTGTTCATGCTTAACCCGACATCTGCCATGCGTAAACGAAATTTATTTGTTGACTTGCCGGTCTGTCTGCTTGTTTGGTTGATGCAATATCGACGGAAATTGGTTAACCAATGAACTACTTGGGCGCATCCAAAGACTCTCGCGACGCATTGGCGAATTGGCTTTCGGCGTCCGGGGCAGTGCCTGGTGACAGGTTGCCGCCGGAGCGGGAACTGTCCGAACGCCTTGGCATTTCGCGCGGGGAATTGCGCAAAGCGATGACCGTGATGGAAGCCGAAGGTCTGGTGGAACGCCATGTTGGGCGCGGCACCTTTCTCTGCGCGCCCTCTGCCGATGCCAAAGGCAGCGAGGACTTGGTGCTGCAACTGTCCGAGATCACCAGCCCGCATGCCGCGATGATGGCGCGCCTCTCGCTGGAACCCGAATTGGCGGGACATGCAGCCATTCATGCCGCGCCACGCCATCTGACCGAAGCGCGCGGCCTGGCCGATCAAATGCGCGAGACACAGGATTGGGCGGCGTACGAACAGCTGGACGCCCGGCTGCACGAACTCATTGCGGTTGCTTCAGGCAATCCGCTTCTGGCCGAACTCCATCGAATCGTGAATGCTGTCCGCGTGTCGGTCGTGTGGTCCAATCTCGCACTTCCCGAAGGCGGCCCACCGGCAGACTATCATTCATTTGCCGAGCATGACGCGATTGTCGAGGCTTTGGAACGACGGGATCGTCCGGCCGCACATGCCGCTATGCGAGAGCATCTGAAATCTGTGCGCGCAACACTTCTGAAGGACGACTAACCCGTGATTGATCTTTACACATGGACCACGCCGAACGGCCGCAAGGTCTCTATCCTGCTCGAAGAGCTCGGCGTCGACTATACCGTTCATGCTATCGACATTTCGAAGGACGAACAGTTCGACCCGGATTTCCTGAAGATCGCCCCCAACAATCGCATACCGGCCATCGTTGATAATGAAACCGGGATCCAGATGATGGAGACCGGCGCGATCATGCTCTACCTCGCCGAAAAGTACGAGAAATTCATGCCCACCGGCGACGAACGCTGGCGCGCCATTGAATGGCTGATGTGGCAGATGGGCGGTGTTGGTCCGATGCTCGGGCAGGTCCATCACTTCGTGAAGTACAATCCCGGCAAGTCCACCTATGCCGAAGAGCGGTACTCGAAAGAGGGCAAACGTCTTTACGGCGTTCTGGATCGCCGGCTTGAGGGTCGCGATTTCATCGCTGGCGATGGGCGGGGAGAATATTCGATTACCGACATGGCCACCTGGCCTTGGATCTCTCGCTTTGACTGGCAGCAGAATGACCTGAACGACTATCCGAACGTGCGCGACTGGTACGTGCGCATCGCAGAGCGGCCCGCCGTGCAGCGAGGCTACCAGATTCCGAAATACGTTACCGACATTCCAATGCCCTGACCCGCAGGAGACCGCGACAATGCCCCATATCGCACCGGTTGATCTGGCATCCTCGGAAGAGGCCAAGGCAGATATCGAGTGGTTGGCCTCGGCCACGGGCTTTGTTGCGAACTCCATGCTCACCCTGTCGCATCGCCCGGAGATCGCCAAAGCGGTCCTGGGTCTGATCCGCGCCGTCGTTCGCTCGCCCGGCACGGTAGATCCGGCTTTGCGCTGGATGGTGGCTCATGTGACGAGCCTGGCTAATGGCTGCCAGTATTGCTCGGCCCATACATTCAAAAACGGCGCTGATAACGGGGTGCCCGAAGACAAGCTCGAGGCGCTCTGGGAGTTTGAGACCAATCCGATTTTTTCGGACGCAGAGCGCGTGGCGCTCCGGGTCGCTGTGACCGGGGGCCAGTGCCCGTCCTATGCCACGCCGGAAGATATGGCCGAATTGCGCCGCCACTTCACGCCTGAACAGGTTGTCGAAATCGGTGCGGTGATCGCGCTTTTCGGATTCAACAATCGTTGGAATGCGCTGATGGAAACCGACATCGAAGACAGCGTGACCTCTTTCGTGAATTCCAAAAATTACAAAGGACCCGAGGCAATGACCAAGGGCCACACCTGATCTCACCCGAGATCGCAACTCCTGGGAGGAAAATATGTCAGAGAGGAAGGGACCTAACCGAAGATCATTCATCGGTGGGGCGGCGGCCGGCGTTACGGCACTTCAAATCACGATGCCCACAGCGGCATTCGCGCAGTCCTACCCTGAACGGCCGATAAATATCGTGGTGATGTATTCCGCCGGTGGCGGCACCGATACGATCATGCGCAAGCTGGCCGAAGAAATGGCCGCGGCCAAGGGTTGGACAATCAACGTCCTGAACAAGCCCGGTGCCGTGGGTGGGGTTGCCACCCAGTTCGTCGGCGCCGCTCCGTCCGACGGCTACACCATTCTGGGTGGCGCGAACTACAACCGGTTCGTCCGGGTCATGGGGCATGCGGAGTTCACGCCGTGGAAAGACTGGTTGCCTTTCAAGGCCGGAGCCGCCTCGGCCTCATGGTCGGTCCGCAAAGACAGCCCGTTCCAGACCATCGATGACGTCATCGCGGCGGCCAAGGCGGACCCTGGCGCCGTTTCGATATCGACCTCCGGCACCGGCGGTGTTTGGCACGAACTGGCGCTGATCATCGCAAATGCGGCAGGCGTTGAACTGAAATATGTGCCCTACAAGGGAGGTAAGCCTGCGACCCTGGCGGGGCTGCAAGGAGAGACCGACATTGCCGGTGGCGGGCTCCATGAGCATATCGACCTGATCCGATCTGGCGAGCTGCGCAACCTTTTGCAGACTTCCGGTCAGGACATCACGCTGGATGACGGGACTGTCTTGCCAACACTTGGAACGGCCATTCCTTCGGCTGCGGGCCTGCCTGTTGGCGCGACGTACAACTTCTTGGTCAAGCGCGACCTGCCACCCGAAGTATTGCAGGAAATCGCCGAAGCCTTTGTGGCCGCAGCGAAATCCGACGGGTTCCTGGAGATGCTCAACTCCAAGTTCTTCATTTCCGATGTAAAGATTGGCGAGGATGCGGATCGCGAAGGTGCGTTGATGGAAGCCATCACCACAGAGATCTTCAACAAGTTCCAGGATCAGATCGGGGCAGAGGTAAAGAGCGCGGCAGATCTGGGCCTACCATCGCCTGCCGACTTCGAAGCCTGGTGGCCGCCCGAAGGTTACGTAGCGCCACCGATCGGTTCCAGCTCTTAAAGAGACGGCCGAAGCCCGCTGCGTGCGGGCTCGGCTGGACCTGACATGGCCGATAGTAATGAACCCGACTTCAAGTTCGAGGGGGAGGAAGCTGGTGCTGGCTTCGCCTCCCC
>JBCBGY010000165.1:0-9944 GCA_038526275.1 Pseudomonadota bacterium
TTGCTTCGAACCTCGCAGGCCGTTGGTGGCGCAGGATTCATCTTTGTCGGCGATGCCATTGATCCATATGCCCCAGAAGTGGTTCGGGCCTCCATGGGTGCGATCTATCAACAACGCTTCGTCCGCGCGACCTGGTCCGCCGTGCAGAAATGGGTCACGAAACACGAATGCCACGTGATTGGCGCATCGCCCGACGGCACGAATGATTTGCATCAGATCCCAACATTTCAAAACCCCCTGCTGGTTCTGGGCGAGGAACGGCAGGGACTGACCAGCGAACAGCGCCAACTCTGTTCGTCTTCCGTCCGTATTCCAATGGAACCCGGCACGGATTCACTCAATCTCGGCGTGGCTGGCGGACTACTGCTGTACGAGATCTACCGACAAGACCGTATTGCAAACCCGCAATCTTGAAGAACCCTTTTCATGCCATTCGGCCAGTCCACCGGACCTATGCGGCACACTGGCGCGAACCCGGCGCAAGGGCTGCCTGAAATCAAAGATTTCAGGGCATCAGGCGACACATGATGTTTCAGGTGTGTCGCCAGACACTATGGTAAGTCGCGCTCATCAGCCCCCTGCGGCCGTGGTGACAGGCGTCTGCCCCCGGGTCGCCCAGCCTGTGGTGCGGCGTTCAATCCATGCAAAAACCTCATAGATGAGAACCCCCATGATGGCGACGACGACCAGCCCCGCAAATACCAACGGCACGTCGAACCGCGAACTGGCATTCAGCATTAGGTAGCCGATCCCGGCATTCGCCGCGATCGTTTCAGAAATTACAGAACCGACCAGCGCCAAAGTGATGGCCACCTTCAGTGAGGCAAAGAAGTATGGCGCCGAACGGGGCAGCCCGACCTTGATCAGAACGTCCCGTCGCGATGCGCCAAGCGACCGGAGCACATCTTCCAGCTCCGGTTCCACCGTTGCGAGCCCGGCAGCCACATTCACGACAATCGGGAAGAATGACAGCATGAACGCCGTAATCACAGCGGGGATCGTTCCTATCCCGAACCAGATCACCAGGATCGGCACGATGGCAACCTTGGGGATCGAATTGAAGGCAATGAGCACAGGGTAAAGCGCCCGATAGAGCAACCGGGACCAACCCACAGCAACACCCAACGCCAAGCCACCTACGACCGCCAGGATGAAGCCGACAAGGGTGGTATAAAGCGTCTGCCAAGCATGGGTGGAGATCACCGGCCCCCATGTCCAAAGGCTGACAACAATGGCGCTTGGTGCCGGCAATACGAATTTCGGTATGGCGAATAAGTGGACGGCAAGTTCCCAGATCAGAATGGTCGGAACAGCGATCAACCACGGGCCGAACAATTCCACCAGTCGGGCCAGGCCAAGGTGTTTTTTGTCGCTCATACCTTGCGCTCCCGTGAAATATGATCCCGCAATTCGTGGACGATCTCGACAAATTCCGGTGTGAACGTGTCATCCAGGCTGCGAGGGAACGGCATCTCCACCTTGCGTTCGGCCACAATGCGGCCGGGTCGGGCCGACATCACCAAGATCCGATCCGAAAGGTAAACGGCCTCCCGCAGGTCATGGGTCACGAGGATCACTGTAAAGCGCCGCTCCATCCACAGTTCCTGCAGAACGCCCCACAACTCTTCGCGCGTGAAAGCATCAAGCGCGGCGAAGGGTTCGTCCAGCATCAAAAGCTGCGGTTCGTGGACCAAGGCCCGGCAAAGCGATGCGCGCTGTTGCATCCCGCCCGAAAGCTCATAGGGCGCCTTGTCGGCAAAATCCGCCAAGCCTACGGATTCCAAAAGCGCCATGGCCCGCTCTGTATATTCTTTCCGTTTGGATCGGAGTTGCGCCCTGTGCGGCTGCACGATCTCCAACGGCAGCATGACGTTTTCCAAAGTCGACCGCCATGGCAGCAAAGTCGGGTTTTGAAAAGCCATCCCCGCAATTTTCAGCGGCCCATCCACCGCCGCTCCGGATACCCTGACCTCGCCACGCGTCGGCGCAATCAGCCCGGTGACAAGGCGCATTAGAGATGACTTTCCGCATCCAGACGGGCCAACGACGGCTGCGAAACCGCCATCGGGTACCGAAAAGCTGGTATTTTCAATCGCTTTTACGCCGTCTGCCGTGCCGCCATAGATGACCTCAACCGCATCGATGTCTACGAGTGGCGGCGTACCATTCCCGTCCTTCATCCCAGTTCTTTCCTGTTTTCGGCAAACTGAGCGGGAAGGCTCGACCCGTCCAGCCGTCAACGGCAAAACACGCACACAAAACACGCAGCACGCCAAAACTGAGCAAATCTTAGGCGTTTACCTCCGGGTCCGAAACATTCGTATTGAGGTGTTGGCGAACCAAAACCATGGCGTCGGCATGGTTCCTTCATTATTGCGCCTCACTTTACGTTAGAGCATAGCCGCATGAATGAGGACGAAAATACCGTTTGGAAGCTCGCTTTGGCGAACATTGGCAGTGTTGGCTGTGCGATCGCGTTTTCGTTTATTTTCGGACCCGTTCTTTCGCTGTTCTTTGAGCCCGGACCAGCCGTGAAGAATATCGGCATGGCCATCTTTCTAGGCATCATTCTGGCGGACCCAGTCGGTGCCTTTCTGGACGTCCAAGCTGGAAAGAAAACTGTCCGAGAGAGCCTATTCAAAATGGCCAGAGGTGTTCTGATTGCCGCTATTGTTGGTCCGCTCATTCTGGTCCTTGCGGGTTTGGCTGAAGCCACGGACAGCAAAACCCTATCGATGATCCTGATCATGGGCCCTGCTTTGCTGATCATGCCCGTTATGTTCATGTTGCCAATGTTGGGGCGACGGATGCGCGGCGAAACCGAAGGACTGGATGCCGGAGAAGACGCAATCATTGCGGCTGTCTTTCCCATTTACATCACAATTTCCATGGCATTGACCCTTGGAACGACCGGGGCGCTACACTTGGTTGGCGCGAACGCGGTCATGGGAGTTTTTCTTGCGACTGTGGCCGTTCTGGTGGCCGTGGCCGAAACCTGGATGACGGAAGAACCCTTACCTGACCTGGAAAACGAAGGTTGGGGTCCTCGTGCGACCTCGGCCAAGGAAGCCTTGGATGGTTTGAAACAAGCCATAGGCCCGTGCATTACGTCGTCCGTCTTTTTGGGATCGACGATCTTTGTCGGCATGGCTCTGGCCGATTTTTCGTCGTTTGGCGCGCTGGATGAGATGACTTCGCCTTGGGCTATTCTTTATGCCGTGCTCTCTCCCATGTGCATTATGGTTGTGATAATGTTCGCGATGATCTTTGCCGCGGTCCTTCTTGTTGCCACCGCTGCATGGACTTTGGCTCGGATGAAAGACGTAGATCCTTTGACGATGGCGGAACTGGCTCAGCAGGCCTTTGCACGGCTGTTGATGGGTGGCATGCCCTACGTCCAGCCTGACCAGGAAGCCGACTAGTCCGCCACCTGCTGAGGTGCTCCGATAATCGCGCTGGCGTCCGCCTAGCCGTTGGGCCATGAAAGCCCAATGGTTCTTGGTTCGACACTCAAGTCAGAACCTCGCTCGGGGGATTTCTATGCGTATAATTAAAGTCGGCCTTTGCCTTATGCGCGGCAGGTCATTGTTGCTGGCACGCAGCCAAGGTGATGCCCACTTTCAAATCCCCGGCGGAAAGGTTGAAGAAGGCGAAAGCGATGTTCAAGCTCTGGTTCGGGAGATCCAGGAAGAGCTGGGCGTTCGCGCGGATCCGGACACAGCAGAGTTGATCGAAACCTTTGTGGCCCCCGCCGCTGGGCGACCTGATATGATGGTCGAGGTTCGGCTATATCACTGCGACATTGAGGGAGAGCCTCAACCGTCCAGTGAAATCGCGGAATTGCATTGGCAGGATGTGACTGAAGACCTGGTGCCAAGCTCAGATGTGGTGGGTTTGCACATCATCCCGCACCTCGCGTCCGCTTTCGCATCTCGCTAGTCTAACCGTGAGTGGCCCTGTCCTAACCAGATTGAGATGAGTTTGCATGACCTTCCGACCGCCGAACGACCCTGAACGCTTCGCCCCGCGTTTCGCCGAAATCGCGACGCTCCTGCGCGCGCCGCTCGCCCAGAGCCTTGAAAATATAGACATCGGTGCGTTTGGCATCCCCTATGACGGGGCATTGACCAATCGTCCCGGAGCGCGCCATGGGCCCCGCGAAATTCGCAACCAATCGTCCCTGATCCGCACAATCAACCATGCAACGCGGATCGATCCGTTTGCACTGGCGGAAGTGCGCGATATGGGCGACGTGCCATTCACCCAGATCTTCGATATCGAAGCTTCGCACGATGAGATCGAGGCGTTCACCCGCGACCTTGTTCAGGCGGACATTCTGCCGTTGGCCTTTGGCGGCGACCATTCGGTTTCTCTGCCGCTGCTCCGCGCCGTTGCCAAGGACGGTCCGGTGGCAATGATCCATGTCGACGCCCATACCGACACCTGGGACAGCTTCCAGGGGTCGAAGTTCAACCATGGCGCGCCGTTTCGCCGGGCCGTCGAAGAAAACCTGATTGATCCAAAAGCCACCATTCAGATCGGCATTCGTGGCACGCAAAACCTGAGCGATGGGTGGGATTATTCAGACGCGTCCGGCATGCGGGTCGTCTTTTGCGAGGAACTCCACGAAAGCGGCCCGGCCGCGATTGCGGCAGAGGCCAGCGCGTTGGTTGGCGACCGTCCGGTTTACCTGACATTCGACATCGACAGCCTCGATCCGGTCTACGCCCCAGGCACAGGGACGCCCGAAATCGGCGGTATCACAACTCACCAGGCGCAAGTTCTTCTTCGGGGTCTGCGCGGGCTCAACTATGTCGGTGCGGATCTGGTGGAGGTCTCGCCGCCATTCGACAGTGGCTATGTCACTTCGCTGGCGGGCGCGGCGCTTGGATATGAAATCCTGTGCCTGCTCGCCGAAAGCCTGAGCAATTGAGCGCCCAAAAATAAAGCGACTGAAGCTTTGCCGCCCGATTTTTGGGCGACAAAGCTAAGCTACCCCAGAAGGCAGTCTATGGACGTCGATGGCATTCCATTGGCTGCATAGGCTCCCGACAACAATCAGGGGGATGACAATGAGATCACTTGCACTGGCTGCCGCCATATCCGCATGTCTGGCTTCGGGGGCCGCACGCGCCGAAGACACCATCAACTGCGTGTTTCCGTTCTGGTTCGGGTTCGCGCCGGTCTTCGTCGCGGACAAGAACGGCTATTTCGCGGAAGAAGACCTGACCGTCACTTGGGCGTTCGACAATGACCGCGCCAACGTTCTGCCCGGCCTGGAAACAGGTTCAATCGATTGCACCATGCGCACAATCGGCGAAAGCATGGCACGGCCTCGCACGCCGGACACATCTGGTACGATCATTGGGACAATCGATATCTCCATTGGCGCCGATGGTGTTGTGGCCGGGCCCGGGATTGAAACTGTCGAAGATCTGGTCGGCAAGACCTTCGCAGGTGAGATCAATCACCCGGGCACCGTTTTGACCCAGTATGCGCTGAGTGAGATCGGCAAGTCGGTCAAAGACCTGGATATCAAGCTGATCAATACAGATGACTCCATCGCAGTGTTTGAGGATGACAGCATTGCAGCCGTGGCGACGTGGGAACCGATGCTGAGCCAGATCGTAAAGAACACGTCTCGTGAAGGGTCCAAGGTGCTTTTGCATTCGGGCGACTATGAAGGGCTGATCACTGATATCATCCTGGTGCGCACCGACGATTATCAGGCTAACCCGGAGAAGTACGCCAAATTCCTGCGGGGGATCTACCGGGCCATCGACGACTATGTCGAAGATCCCGATGCTTTCATCGCCCTTTCCGCTCCGGAATACGGTGTACCCGAGGCCGAGATGAAAGAGGCGCTCGCCGGGGTGAAATACACGACTTACGAAGAAACACTGGAATACATGCCGCTGGATGGCGAAGGAAAACTCAAGGAAGTGTTCGACGCTTTCAACGACATCAACCTGTCGCTCGAACTACAGGACTCTGCCTTGCCTTACGCACCATACATCGATGGCGTGCTACTGCCGGATCTCTTTGAGGGCAAAACGCGCTAAGCAAAGGTGTTTGGATTTCGCACGACACTCCCCCGCCAGACCGAAATTGCTTTGGGGCTGGCGGGGCTCCTGGCATTCTTTGCGCTGTGGCACGTCACAGCCGTTTCAGGCTGGGTGAAGCCGCAGTTTTTGCCCACGCCCTGGGCCGTGGTCGAGGCATTTGGACGCCTGTTCACGGAACGCAATTTTGCGGTCGACATTCTGATATCCGTTGGCCGGGTTTGGCTGGCCTTTCTGCTTTCGGTCTTGATCGCCGTACCCCTTGGCCTGTTGATGTCGTGCTATCGGGCCGTAGGAGCCTTTGTTGAGCCGTTTATCGACTTCATCCGGTACCTGCCCGTGCCCGCCATGGTACCGCTTCTGATCATTTGGTTCGGGGTGGGAGAGGCCTCCAAGATCGCGGTCCTTTGGATGGGCACCTTCTTTCAGCTGGTCCTGTTGATCGCGGACGACACCAAACGCGTGCCTGCCGAATATATCGAAACGGGGTTCACACTGGGCGCAAACCAATGGCAGGTGATCCGTGACATCATCACACCTGCGGCCTTGCCGAGCATGGTGGACAATCTGCGCATTTCGTTGGGGTGGTGCTGGACCTACCTGATCATTGCCGAGATCGTCGCCGCCTCCTCTGGCGTCGGACATGTCATCTGGTCGCTGCGCCGCTTTGTCAAAACGCCCGAAGTCATGGCCGGGATCGTGGCGATAGGCATTGTCGGGCTGCTGACCGACCAGGCCTTCCGTTATGTCCACCGGCGCCGTTTTCACTACCAGGACACGCAATGACCCTGACGCTTGAAACTGTCAGCAAGACCTTCAGGGGTGATGGCCGCGACGTAGAGGCTGTGACGCCAATTTCGCTCACCATCGAAACCGGGCAGATCGTGACCTTTCTCGGGCCGTCGGGCTGCGGCAAGACAACGCTGATGCGCATGGTCGGCGGGCTTGAGACACCCACAGCAGGAACAATCACGCTGGATGGGGCGCGGCTTACTGGCCCGGACCGTCGCCGGGGCATGGTCTTTCAGTCCTACAGCGCCTTTCCCTGGCTGACGGTCGCGGGCAATATCCGCATGGGGCTCAAATACCGGTCTGGCCTCACCGAAGCAGAGCAGTCAGAAATCGTATCCGATCTGATTGAAACAGTTGGGCTCAAGGGGTTTGATGACAGCTACACGAACCGCATATCCGGGGGCATGCGCCAACGCGTGGCCATAGCCCGGACCTTGGCGGCTGACCCGGATGTATTGTTGATGGATGAACCCTTCGGCGCGCTGGATGCGCTCACCCGCGAACATCTGCAAACGAAGCTGATGGAGATCAACCGGCGCGCCGGAAAGACCACGATATTCGTCACCCACGACGTGGAAGAAGCGATCCTGATCGCCCATCGACTGGTGATTTTCTCGGCCAGGCCCGCGCGTATCTTGGAAGATATCGACGTCGGCGCAAAGCTGGGAGAAGCACGCGAGCAATCCTTGCGTGACGCGCCGGACTTCCTTGACCTTCGCCGGCATGTGCAAACCGTCATTCGGGCCGAATTTGCCCGCGCGCAAACGGATGCCGAACATGTATGACTTCACTGGCCAAAAGGTTCTGATCACCGGCGGCAATATGGGCCTTGGCGCAGGTGTCGCGCGCGGCTTTCTGGCGGCTGGTGCCGATCTGGTCATTGCCGGAATTGAACCCGATGTGGCCAATGTCGCGGCTGACTGGTCCGATGAGTTTGGTCGCCCTGTGACCGGTTTGACCTGCGATATCACGGTGCAGGATGACCTCGCCCGACTTGCCAGCGTCGCGGGCAGTCTGGACGTGCTGATCAACAATGCCGGGCTGGAACGGATCACGCCAATCACCGACCCTTCGCCAGAGGTTGATGCAACCTTCCGCCGGATTACCGAGATCAACGTGATCGGCACATTTTCGGTGATCCGCGCGCTGCTGCCACAGTTGAAGGAAGGGGCACGGATTGTGAATACAGCCTCCATGTGGGGCAAAACGGCAGTGGCAGAGTTTTCGGCTTACTGCGCCAGCAAACACGCGGTCATCGGTCTGACGCGCAGCTTAGCGCAAGAACTGAGCCCGCGGGCCATTTCGGTGAACGCGGTTTGCCCGGGATGGGTCCGAACGCAGGCCTCTATGCGCTCGCTCGCAGAGATGTCTCGCCGCCAAAGCCGACCGGAGGAAGACCTGCTGGCAGAGATCACCGGTGCGCAAGCACTACTGGGATTGATGGAGCCGGATGACATGGCCGACATGTATCTCTTCCTCGCCTCAAGGGCGGCGCGAAACATTACCGGGCAAGCCTTCACCGTCGATCGCGGAGAGCTGATGCAATGATCTTGTCCGGCCAACGCGCCCTCGTCACCGGTGCCGCAAGCGGCATTGGTGCAGCCTGCGTAACAGCATTGTCCAAAGCGGGGGCAGACGTTCTGGGCGCAGACATCGCCCCCAGTGGGGACATGATCGCCGTCGACGTCAGCGATGCGGCCTCGGTCTCCGCCATGTTTGCCAGTGCAGGTCCGCTGGATATCGTGGTGAATGCTGCCGGGATCCTGATAGAAAGCCCGACCCTGGACATGTCACCTGAGGCGTTTGACCGGCAGATTGCCGTGAACCTGCGGGGCAGTTTTCTGGTGGCACAGGGCGCGGTCAAAGCCATGGCCGGGAAGGGTCGTCTGGTTCTCATCGCATCGGAGCTCGCGCATCTGGGCCGCGGGGGCTTTGCAGCGTACTGCGCCTCGAAAGCAGGTGTGATCGGGATGACCCGCGCCTTGGCGCACGAATTTGCCCCCGATCTTTTGGTCAATGCTGTGGCACCGGGCCCGACTGACACGCCGATGCTTTCCGCGGACGTGATGTCACCGGAGGCGCTGGCGCTTGAGACCCAAAATCCCATGGGCCGCATCGGCCAACCGCCAGAGATCGCCGCGGCGGTTGTTTTCCTGGCCAGCCCCGGCGCAAGTTTCATGACCGGACAAACCATCTGCCCGTCGGGCGGCGCTGTCATGCTCTAGAGGATACCATGATCCAAAACCCCATCCCCTGGCCTAACGGCGCCAAGGTTGCCGTGGCGATTACCTTCGACATGGACGCGGATAGCCTGATCCACATCGAAAAAGGGCCGCAGGGTCGGAAATATCTATCGACCATTTCCATGCTGCGGTACGGGCCGGATGTGGCGATCCCGCGCATTCTGGAAGGATATCGCCGCTTCGGTTTGAAACAGACCTTCTTCATCCCGGCCTGGTGCATCGAACAGCATCCCAAAGCGGTGGAGGCCATTGTTGCGGACGGGCATGAGGTTGGCTTTCACGGCTATATCCACGAAGCACCCAATGCCCTGCCGCCTGAAGAGGAACGCTACTGGATGCAGCGGTCGATTGAGGTGATTGAACGGTTCACCGGCAAACGCCCGCGTGGCAATCGATCACCGCTTTATAATATGTCCGCCGAGACGCCCGGCTTTCTGGCGGATGAAGGCTTTCTCTATGACAGCTCGCTCATGGGCGATGACGTGCCCTATATTCTGGCACCTCCGGAGGGCGAGTTGGTCGAACTCCCGATCAGTTGGGCCACAGATGATTGGCCGCCTTATGTGCACTCCATCGACCTCGACTACATGTTCCAGATCCTGCCGCCCGACCGCGCGATGGAAATCTTTATGGCCGAATTCAACGCCATGCTGAAAGCCGGAGGCGGCCTTTGGATCGGCGTCTGGCATCCTTTCGTTTCGGGGCGCTTGTCGCGTTGGCAGCGGATCGAGGCGATGATCGAAGAGATGCAAGCAACAGGCCAGGTCTGGTTCGCCACGTTGGAAGAGATCGCGCTGCATTGTAAGGCCCTTGAAGCCAACGGAGATCTGACGCTCCGCCGCCAGGA